>JBPCXA010000144.1:0-46325 GCA_051008975.1 Gammaproteobacteria bacterium | reverse complement strand
TCCATCGTCAGACGCATCTGATCGCGCAGCATCTGCTGGAACTGGTTGGTCTGGTCCTCGGCTGAGAGATCTTCCTCGAACTTGGTCGTCTCAATCAGGAAGCCCCACTCACCGACCGTGATCGACTTGGTATCGACCAAAGGCCGTCCCGTAGGCAGGCGGTCGGCCTCGTTGACCCGGGTCGCCAGGGGCAGCTGGCTGTAACGCGTGATGGTGATCGACTGGCCCTTGCCGCGGCCATACCCGGGCTCGGGCCTCACGAAGCGCATGAACTGTGAATCGGCCGCCGCCTGCCGCCGGATATTGGAGGATAGTGCGTGGTCCTTGTAGACCCCAGCCGGTGCATCCCAGAGCCAGACCATGACGAAACTCCCTAGTAAAATCCAGATTCCACCTGAAGCTTCGCCAGATCCTTGATGAACGAACCTTCAGGCATGGTCGAACCATCGTTGGGCGGCGTCGCGACTGATGCTGGAGAATTGCCGCTGCGCCCGCCACCAACGCCAACGGTACGCTGCGTAGGTTGCGATGGATTCGGAGTGCCAGGCTCCTCAGTGATCGGAATGTTGCGCTCTTCGTAAGCCGCCCGTGTCTTGGCCGCAATCTTGTCGAGAAAGCTGTCCGGCGATTTGATCGCGGAGCCGATCGGATCATTGAAGCCGGCCGCCCGCATGTCGCCGAATTCCTCGTTGGCGACCGCCTTCACGATCAAACTATCCTTGGCCAACGCCGGATAACGCTGCGCGAAGGATTTCCAAAGATTGGTAACGCCGTCTTCACGTTGGCGCTTGGCGTCCGCCTCGCGACCCTCTTCCTCCAAAGTCGATGATACGGCATTGGCGACTCGCGTCTGGAGAGCCTCGGCGTAACCCTTCGGATCTTCGGTGATATTCGGCAATTCTGGCAAAGAGTCCTGTGGCGGCAACGGCTCCGCTGGACTCGACGGCTCGCGCTGAATCAACCGATCGATGGTCCGGGTCCGCTCCTGGTCGCGCGCTTCAAGCTCGGCGATACGTTTCTGGGTCGCGGCGAGATCAGACTGGGAAGCGGCAAGCTTTGCCTCGACACTATCGGCCGGCGGATCATCGGGCTGTTTCGCCGTGCCGATCGGCGGAAAGGCCGTGTCGGGTCGATCGTGCGGGCTATCCATGGGTCCAGGATTTAGGCATGTTCGCCGTTGCCAGTCAACGTTTTTCCATGTACCCGCCTGGAGGCGGCGACGCCATGCTGGGCAATTCTTGAGAGATCGCGGCGCAACCTGTCCACAGCGGCGAGATCGGCGCAGAACGCGAGCGCCTTGTCAGGCGTGATGGTGCCGGTTTTGTAAGCCTCCGAAATGCGGGCGATGATCGTCATCTGCTGCTCGGTCAGCACCTCCTCGATCAATTCGAGCGCGCTGCCGGCACGCCGGCCTTGCGCGGCAGCGTCGAGATTGCGCGCCAGCTTTTTTTCCGCCTGGGTCATTGTAATGCGGTATCCTGCTGCAGGTTGCCGGCGGCCGGCGTACCTGCCGGACCGACCGCCGATATACCGTTGGCGCCGGCCGCACGCAGTAACCGCTCGCGCTCGGTCGGCTTCAAGGCCTCGACATCGATGCCGAACAGCCGAACCATGTGATCGAACAGCTTGCCGACATCGAACTTCTCGACGAACTGCTGGAACAGCTGCTCGTTCTGCGAGATGACCGCCAGAAAGTTCATTAGCCGGCGCAGCTTGAGGCCGCGCTCGATGATCTCGCTGATGCCCGTGACCCGAAAGCGGATCACCCGTTTAGAAAATTCCTCGGCGTGCGCGCCAAGCATGCGCGCGGTGTCCTCACCCAGATCACGAATGACCCGCGGATCGGCAAAGTTGAAATGCTGCAAACCGGTGTGCCACATCAAGGTCAGGTTCGGCTCCATGAAGCGGGTCTCGATCGAGCGCGCCATGGAGCGCACCGCCGATGTCGAGCCCTGCTGGACCTCGGTGATCTCGGTCGCCGTGATATCGCCCTTGGGCGGTATCTGACCGAGGTTCAACTCCGACAGCATGCCGCCCTCGCGCACCTCGTTCTTGAATGCGGTCCAGGCATCGAGCGCCACGCGATCGAGCCGCCCGAGGTCGATTTCCTTCATGAATTCATCAACGTCGGCATCGTCGAGCAGCTGCCAAAGCTTGTTCGGGTGCATCCCTTCTTCGATCTCGTCAGGGTCCTCCAGTAGAGCCGGCTTGACCGCGAACGACTTCATCGCCGTGGTGAAGACACCGTCGACCACGAGATTGGTCAGATGAATGAACGTGCGCGCGACCGACGACCAGTTCTCCATGTAGGAGCGGCCATAGGGGCTGAAGGGAACCGGCACCATCGGTGCCGATACGACCCAGTCGCGACCATGCTCGAAGGGATTCTTCTCGGGCCCGCGAATCAGGAAACGGTCGTTGGCGACGACGCAGAGCTGGTTATGCGCGACCAGCTCGCCGTTCTCGTTGATCAAGGTCGCCAGGAACTCATCGATGATGATCTCCTTGCGCTTCGATTCGCGGCCTTGCTGGGTATGACCGCTGGAGCGCTCACGTTCCAATGTCACTCCGTTGTCGCCGCCGTCCTGCAGCAGCTTGATCTCCTCGACATCCCAGATCTCTGGGTTGGTCGCCATCGCGGCCAGCTCGTGCTTGTCGATCCGGTAGCGCAGGAAGCGGTACATGCCGCGACGCTTCGGATCGAGCCACAACTGGCGAGCATCCTCAGCATCGAACGCGACGTAGCCGCCGAGCAGGCCTTGCTTCCAGGTGACCGATGAAGCCAGGCTGGTGATCGCGCCGGACAGGAAACACTCTTCGAGGACCGGCGTCATCGAGGTCGGATAGCCTTCGCTGGTGCGCCCGCATTCCGACAGCAGCAGCTTCATGAACTTCATGATGTGCGGCGTCAGATCGTCTTCCTTGTCGCCCTCGTCCTTGACCGTGAAGAAGTTGCCCGGCTGATTCAGCGCTTCGAGTAGCGAACCGGTCCATCTGTGGATCAACTGCTGCGGCTCCGGCATGACCTCTTTAGACTGCCATGAGGCCTTGTCCTCGTAACCGGCGATGCGGCCCCAGTAGAGATCCCAATTCTGCTCCCAGACCTGATCGCGGGCGTTGGCTCCGGTCTTGCGATCGTTCTCGGCCTCGTTGCGGTAGCCGTCGAGCAGGTTGATCAGGAACTGCTTGCCGCCGAACTTGGCCAGCTCGGCCTCGCGCACAGCCGGATCCGCCGGCTGATCGAGATTGACCCTGGCGAGAGGCTCGGGCATCTAACGTCTCCGCGGTCTGAAAGTCGGAATGTACGATCCTTCCGGCGGTTCGTCCACAAGGGAGAGCGTTGCCGAGAAGACGGCCTGGCCAAGCAGGGCCGCGGCGAGATCGAAAGTCGCGTTAAGCTGCGCGGCGAGATCGGCATCACCCTGCAGCGCGGCTTCGAACCCGCGAAGGCGCTTGAGATCGCCGGTCATGACTGCACCGGCCTGGAGATCGGCGACGAGACCGCGCAAGGGTGTAATATCGGCGCTCAATGTCGCGCTCCCGGCGAGTGCCGCCGTAAGGCTGGCGACCAAGCTGAGATCCGGCGCCAGTGTGGCGTCGCCCTGAAGGGCACTGGCGAGACCGCGCAGGGGACTCATGTCGGCTATCAAGCCGGCGTCGCCCTGAAAACCGACATCGAAGCCGCGCAGGGGACTCACGTCGGCCGCCAAGGTGGCGGCGGCGGCCAGGGTGATCGCCAATTCGACGATGCCAGCGACGATCTCGATGTCGGCCACCAGATCGGCGCTCGCGCTGAACCCCGCGACTAGGCCCCGCAAGCGACCCAGCTCGGCGGCCAGATCGGCGCTGCCGTTGAATGTGGCAAGGAAGCTCGCTATCAGACTGAGATCCGGCGCCAGAGTTGCATCACCCGCGAAGGCGGCGATCAGACCGCGTACCCGCCCGATATCGGCCGCCATGTCGGCGCTGCCAACGAGACCGGCCACCAACCCGCGCAAAGGGGAGATCGAGGAAACGAGATCGGCGCTGCCATTGAAGCTCGAAACCAGGCTGGCGGTCATGCCGAGATCGGGCGCCAGCGTCGCGTTGGCGTTCAAGGCCGAGCCGAAACCGGCGACCAGGCCGAGATCGGCGGAGAGATCGGCGCTACCGTCGAGACCGGCGGCGAACGTCACGACACCTCCGGCGGCCGGAGCCGGGAAATAGAGCACGCGGCGCGGCTTCCAGGCAAGATTGCTTGGATAGTCGACGATATCCATAACATCCGCGTCCGCCAGGTAGCGGTCGTATATCCTGACATCCCAGATCTTTGCCGCAACGTTGCGGGCCGCGCCCGCCCGATAGTTGCCGATGACCAGATCCTCAAATCCGCTGGTGGTCCAGCTCTGAGTTGACCCCGTGGCGGTCTGCAAGCCGAGGGCGGCGTTCCAGGCGGCGATTTGCAATTGACCCGCGCCGTTCGTGCGCCCGACGGCCAACGTCGGCGTATCGTTGTAGAAGCCCGAATTCGTTACGGTGGCGAAGTGCCCCGTGGCACCGACGTAGCGGCCGAACTCGACCTCGTTCGCCGTGCCGCCGGTCCAAATAAGCCATTCGCGGGCCGAGTTGTTCCATTTCCCGAGAAACCCGTCACCACTGACCCAGGACGGCTTCTCGAACCAGAGAACAACGCTGCAACCGGTCGCCGGCAGGGAGAGACCGTCCTCGTCTGGAATGTTGATCTCGTCACCTGACGTTCCATCGAAATCAATCGCGCGGCCGTTATAGGTATTGCGGACCCAGGAATCCGTGTCCATCGAGGCGTCCATGGTCCCGTGGCTGCCGCGGACCATCTCGCGGACGGTTCTGCCCTCGGCCTGCTGAATGAACGGCCACCAATACCTGAGACCTTGGGCCTGCGGGCTTGAACGATTAACCTGGATCGGCCAAAGCGGCGGGTGATTGCGGGCCCTGAAGTGACGCCGCCGATGCCGCATGTCAGGCCGCTATGTTGCTATAGACCGGTGCAGCGGCAACGAAGTGGTTGCCAGCCGTGGAATTGAAGGCGACCCCGGTGTTGTGGACGACGAACACGCCCCACCGCTCGGGCAATATACCGCCGAACAGGCTGGCGACCGAGACCGGACCGAAAAGATAGGCCCGGTCGTTCGTGCCGTCCGTCGGGAGAACAGCGACTAATTTCAGAGCCGCATTCTTGATACCGGTCGACGTGATCGTCTCGTTGCTGTCCGTACCGTCGAGCACGTCGGGATAGACCGGCGTGTCCCTGATCTGCGCGTAAGCCCAAACCTCTATAACTCTGTCAGCAGTCGGACCGGTGCCTGTCGTGAACTGACCCGACAACAGAAAATCTTCCACGAAGCTCTGCGACGAGGAAACGACCACCGTGCTCTCGCGTCCGGCCAGCAAGTTGGCATCGCTGGCAAGCGGGCCTGTCGAAACATCGAGCGTGAGATCGACATCCGTCGCCCACCGGAGATCGACATCGCCCGTGGCCATCAGGCACCACTTGGCACGATGGCGTCTATTGCCGCATCGACGTTGGCTTGAATCGATGGATCCAAAGCGTCAACGATCTGCTGCACAGTGGCCGAGGAGTTGGCGGCCAAGATGTAGTTCAGCAGACAGTTGCCCCGGCTGCCGGGCTTATCGAGCGTATCGATCGCCCACTGCAGGCGGTTGGCGCCGGGCGTCACCTCGCCGAGAATGCTCTCCGACTTGATGACACCGGCACTCACGACCTTGGGCAGCAGACCCTGGTTGTTGTTGGCAAGATCATAAAGCTCGGTCAGCGTCGCCATGTGATTCTCCCAGTCCTCGGCAACTTGATCAGTCGAGCGTCACGTCCAGGTTGCCGGTGCCGAAGCGTGCGGTATCGCCGCTGGCGATCGCCTTGGCGGTCGTCACCGCGCCGTGGAACAGGAAATTACCGGCGCCGTGGGTGATCGAATCGACGATCGCGAGCCAGCCGACCGTGCCCCAGCTGCCGGTCGCCTCGGCGAAGTCCCAGTCCTGGTCGTTGTCCGTGGTGCCCGCCGCCGCCGCCGAAAATGTCCGGCCGGTCGCGCCCTCGACCTCCAGGCGGGCGTAAGCGTTGGCGTTGGTCACCTCGGTGCCGCCACCGGCATCGGTCGTGGCCGCGGTATAAAGCGCTAGGCCGACGGTCACCGGCGCGGTATAAGCAAGTCCCTTCAGAACGTGGTCGAGAAGTTCGTTCTCCAGGAAATCACTGAAATCGGTCATGACATGGCACCCCGAATCGTAGAGTTCAGCGCCGGCCTCAAAGGCGACGCCAAGACCAAGGCGGGCGCAAGCACGAAACGCATCGCCGCGAGCATCTTCCTGCCCCACCTGGAGCACTTGCCGCTCGACTGCTCGAATTGCCGGGGCCGGGCCTTCGTGGTGGTCGTCTCGCCGCGGCGCGGCGAGCACGACACGGCAGCCGACATCCAGGGCGTGCAATGCATCCGGTGCGGGCAGAAATACCGCGTCTGGGACGGCACGATCGGCGGCAAGCGCGACGATCCGGTGACCAAGGTCATCAAAGCCCCCTAACCGGTACGGGCAACCAGCCGGCCAGCGTCCTGCTGGATCCTCTCCAGCGAGCGGCGCGCATCGCCGACCTGGTTGCGCAGCTGGTCGCGCTCGGCGACCAGATCAGCATTCTGCCGGCGCAGCTCGTCGCTGCGCTTGCGCTGCTCGGCTTCACCGGTTGCCATAGTTTCGGTCAACCTCGCCTGCAGCGCCGCGATCTCGGCCGCCAGACGCCGTCGCTCGTTGCCTGCGGTGCGCTCGGTCTTGGCCAGCTCCTCGGCGATCTCGCGGTTGCGCCGCGCCAGGCCCACCTTGGCCTCGGCGACCGACTTGGCAAGCCCTTCACTCTCACGGCGTAGCTCGATGAGGCGTTGATTCAGCTGGTCCAGCTCGCGCTCGGCCCTGACTGCGACATCGAGGGTCTCCTCGATGTCGAGCAGCGGCGCAAAGGAAGCCCTGAGGCTCCTGATCTTGCGCAGCGCCCCGACGAAGTCGCTCATTTCGGGATCCGCGCCGATACGCGACAGGTGATGTCACCGCCGCTGGTGCCGCCCATGTTCGGCCTGATGAAGCTCGGTGCCTGGAGCACCTGCTCCGGCCGCGAATCGGTCATCGCGATGTCGACTCCTTGGGGATCGGTCAGCGGACCCTCGCTGTTGGCCGCCTGAGCCGGATCCTCGGTGCCCTCCAGGGCGATCGACCCGGCAGTGCCGAAATTGCCATAGCAGTTGACCGTAAGATCGGAGGATTGCGGCAGGGAAACCCAGGAACCGGTATCGCCGACGGCGAGGTTGTCCCAGACGGCGCGGACAACTCCATAGTTGTCGGGCCCAACGATACGCCCTTGTTGCACCGCCATGAAAGCTCTCCGAGAGAGACCCCCAGGACCGGGCCGGCTTGGGGGATCCGGCCCGGTCCCGAACAGGGAGGCTTAGCACCCGAACCAAAGCTAGGGTCTGGTGATGATGCGCGTTTCCTTGGGCAAGATCAAGCCCGGTCTTGCGCGCCCGTGAGCGCCGGCACCGGTCGCCTCGAAATACTTCGCATGGGCCGCCTTGCGATACTTGCCGCGCCGCGATCCGGCATCGCCCATGGGAAACAGCACCCCAGCACCGTAACGCATGCAATCGCCGGGATGGCTGTGAACGCTCAACTTGTTCGGCTCGCGCGAAACCATGCCGGTGTTGGAGACCTTGAAGTGCCAGCCGCCGCGCAGCGCGTGCCAGACGATCTTCGCCTTGAGGCGATCAACCCGGATGACCCCGATCGGCCGACCGTCGACATCGATCGTGACCTTGGAAAGCCGCTTGTTGAGCGGTCCGACACCGTCGGCCAGAGGCACCGGCCCGTCGCGCCAGGAACCGCCGAGCATGCGGCGCAGCGTCTTGACCGCGGAACGGTTCGACGACGAGGCCTCGGGCGTCTTGCCCATGGAATCGCCGATATGACGCAGCATCGCCTTCCTGCCGCGCTTCTTCGAGCCGAGCGCCCAGGGATAGTCCTTGGAGAGCGCCGGCAGAACATCGTCCTCGATCAGCTCCTCGACGCCGATGCCGTCGCCGCCGAAAGCCTGAAGGATGTTCCACACGCCGGCCGGTGTCACCTGGCTGATCACGCAGGTCGGGTTGAGCCCGAAATCCCACAGCAGGATCAACTCGCGGCGGGTTATCGGCTGCAATTGCGAAGCGAGATGCAGCTGATCGCTCCAGGCCTTGGCGACCGCCTTGCCGATCTGCTGGAAGCCGAACTTGCCCTCGATGAAGCGGCGCCGGAGATCCGGGCGGTGGGCCCAGTCGCTGGCCAGCTGCTCGTAATAGCCGGGCGGCAGGTTGTGCTTGTTCTCCTGCTCCTTGGGCTGGAAGCACATGAAGCCGGACGTGCCGGGATCGACGAAGCGCCGGTGGGTCCAGTGGGTCTCGTCCGGGTTGTTGGTCGCCAGCTTGACCGCATACCAGTTCATGCCCTTCTGGCGTAGGCGGCTCAAGCCGACATCGAAGATCATCTCCGAGACACCGACCGAATCGGCGGCCGGAGCCGGCTCGTCGATGGCGATCCCGGCCAGGGGGCGCGACTGCAGCTTGGCGGAATCGCGCTCGTCGTCCATGCCGAGGAAGTAGACCCGGCCATGCAGGCCGACCGCGTTGCCGCGCCAGGTATAGGTCTTGTCGGACGCCTTCCAGGTGCCGAAGATGCCGGCCGGGAACCAGTGCAGGAACTCGACCAGCGAGGTATCGCGCAGGTTCTCCCAGGTATCGCGGATGAAGGCCCAGGACGCGCCCGGGTTGTGGCGGGTATGATAAACGATGGCCCAGCAGAGGCCGGCCGACTTGCCCTCGCCCATGCGCGAGGCGAAGAGATCGGCCCGGGCGTGCGATTCGATGAACAGCTTCTGGATCGGATTGGCCAGAAAATCGACCCGGCGGATCTCCTCGGTCATCGCGTTGCCCGAATCATCGCTTTCATGACGACGGTTGCGACCTGGGGGACGATGGCGTTGCCGAGGGCGGCAATTCGGTCCAGTTCGTCGGGTAACCCATGAACTTCTCGGCAAAGTGCACGTCTAATAAAGGTCGCTCGTTCCTCTCGCCCGTAAGGTATTCCAGTTCCAAAGCAAGGGATCTGGTGAGCATCAGATTGGAGCTCTCTGTTTCCCTGAACTTTTGACGCCACGAGTTGCCCGACGTTCGATATGCTCGGCTGCGAATACGATCCGTTAAGATTCGCGCCATTCGTGCATCCGATGCCGCCAGAGTGGGCAACAATCCAGAAGCGATTCCGTTGGTGCATCGCTCCAACGGCACAAGCCGGAATAACGTATGCCCCGACCTCGTACCCGAGGCTTTCCAGGTCAACGAGCACTCGATCGATCGCCAGCTCGGGCGTTCCAGTAGGATTCTCGTACAACGCGAAATCAGGCTGTCGTTCTTCAATAAGCCGAGCCATCTCCGGCCAGAGATAACGTGGGTCGGCTTCGCCCCTTTGGGCTCCGGCAATGGAAGTCGGCTGGCAGGGTGGTCCTCCGGTGACGAGGGACCAGTCTTCGGGCCATCCGCTCCACTTCTGGGCAAGCGCGAAGCCGCCGATTCCGGCAAACAAGTGGACTTGGCGAAAAGGTCGAAGGTCATCGCCGGTCAGCTCCCGCACATCCTTTTGCAAAACGTCACCCTTGAGGCTGCCGTCCGCCACGCGCGCGCGCAAAACGTCGCAGCAAAATGGGTCGTTGTCGGTCAGCAACACGATCTCAGACCGACCAGTCATTCAGAGCCCGACGCCGGCCGACCCGCCGCCCGATACACCGGGCGCGGAATCGCCCGGAACACCCCGGATCCGCGACAGGATCAGATCACGGCGCGAGGCCCGGCCGCGGGCGAACTCAAGGGCGAGCCGCAGGGGCGCACCGAAGGCAAGCGCCCGGTCGAGCTGATCAGGATCAATATCACCCGAGCCCTGGAAGCCGCCCGCACGGCGGCGCTGGCGACGGCGCCGGGCCTGGCGCTGGGAACGTGTATTGGACAGACCGGAACCGCCCGCCGCCTCACTCTCGGCCTGGTTCTCGGCGCGGTTCAGCTGACGGTTGAACTGGGCGATGAAACGCTGCAATCGGATATCGTTCAGGGCCGGCCGGCTCTCGACGAAAGCGGCAAGCTCGTTGCGCGCCGTGCGCCGGTCGGCGAGCGCATCCTCCAACACGAAATCGGGCGCGCCGAGAAAACGCTTCACGTTGCGCCTCACCCGCTCGCCGCGAGTCCGCTTCCTCTCAGGCCGGGCCGGCGTCACCGAGGTAATCTGCGACGCGCCGCGGCGGCGCCTCGCGCGGGTTACCGGCCGAATCACCGGCGCCGGCAGGCCGCCGCCGTCGATCTCCAGATCGTCGTCATCATCATCAAAGTCAAAGGGATTGGCGAAAACCATCAGAGTCTCCTGAAACCCCGCGCAATCTCCGCAGCCGTCATCGGCGCGGAGCCGCGCGTCGCCCTCCGCTCGGGCCGCGACTGGCCGCTCTCGCTCATGGCGATCGCCTTGGCCTGAGCCGGATCGGTTACCACAGGACCCGCCTTGGACCCGGACCTGAGGGAGCCTCCGGCAAACTCGCGCATCACGGCCGCCGCCTTGGTGGTCGGGGCGTCAGGCATCGGACCGAAAAACTCCCTCTTCAACACAATTCGACGCATGACGCGAACCGGCCGAGACACTGCAGTTGGGACAGAAACCCGGCATCGGGTTACCATCGCTGTCGAAATTCTTGAACGGAGAATCCGACGGGCGTCCATAATTCGAAGGCGGTTCGACGGCACCCCGCTCCAAGGCGGCGACCCGCCCGGTCAGCCTGCCGACATCGGCCTGAAGCGCACGCAGCTGCTCGAACATAGTCATGGTCATTCGATGACCGTTTTGTCCTGCGGTACGAGCTTCGCAGTACCGATCGATGTGGGCGCAGAAACCAGTGCATCGCCGTGGCGCATCTGAAGCTCAAGAGAATGAACCCGCGCCTCAAGCGCCATCAAGCCTGAAACCGCCTCGTTGTGCGCCTCAAGCAAACGGTGGTGAGCATTTTGCATGCGATCAATGCCGGAAACCAAACGATTCAACTCGGCAACCTGAGCCTCCAAGACCGCGACGTGGTCGATGTTCATGAGCCAAAAACTCCTCTGCTGTCAATCGCGGACTTAGACCATAAACGATGTTCCCGCGCGAGGGAAGAATTTTTTCGGGCGCGCGAAGATGGGACGGAGAGGGGTGGGGCAAAGCGCGCGGCCGATGCCATGGGACCCGTCAGGGGGGTCCCGCCCCCCCGGAGTGCCAGTTTCCATATTGTTTGTTATGCGCTGATAAACTGCTAGTCCTTTGATTTCTTTATCTCTTCCGGGTTCAAGGTGACCACGTAACTGCCGTCTGGCTTCGATTCAGGCTTGGCCAGGTCCAGATTCGTGTTGATCGAGATGTTGACAGGCGCCTGATTGTCGCCGCGTTCGCTCCATTTGGCCGGATTCAGCCGTCCTGCGACCCGCAGAAACGTCTCGGCCTTGACCCTGGCAACATACCCCGCATCGCGGTCGTTAGGGCATTCTGCGACCGTTTGAATGGCCCGGTAAGCCATTCCGTCGGCCTGATAATACCTGGCGCGTTCGAACGCCCTAGCGAAGTCCTGGACCCGATCTACCCAAACGTAGACCGCATTTACGATCGGCATTCCGGGCTGGTCGCAGATTTCGAACAGCGTCTTGCCCTGACAGAGCTGGTGAAAGATCTCGGCAGCGATGATCGGGCAATACTCGAACGGCCGGCCTTTTGGTGACTCGGCCTTGACCAGCTCCAGGATTGCGATGTGGAGTGCTTCGGCGCTGTAGGGTGACGTGAATGCCTTGATCCGTTCGAGCTTGGTCGTTTGGAACAGGCAACGCTGATTTGCGGCGTATCGTGTGCGCTTGCGTTTTGAGCTGCCGCGCAGCTCCCGCTTGATTCGTTCGCGCTCTGCTAGTTGCATCGCTCGTTCCCCACAGTTTTGCCGTTCTTACTATATGGGAAAAAACGAAAATTTAAAATTTAAACCAAACATATACCAATTATAAGACTCTCAATTAAATGGTCATATTTGCAGGCGGTTATAGTAGATTTAATATATTTAACGTGTTTCATGTGGTTTAAGAATTTGAACGTTTATGGTTTCTGCATGTTAATTAAACCGGGCTAAATTGGTTTTCGTAGAATTTAAATTTAAGATGCAGAATTAATAAACTCCGTTTATGGTTCTCGATACCATAAACCTTATGCATGCTTACCATAAACTGCATGTTAAATTTAAAATGCAGACGTTTTTAAACTGTAAGTGTAGGTAATTGATATCATTGATAAATACATGTATTTGCATTTTAAATCTTAAAATACAAGATTCCTATATAAGGAAAGCGGATGAAATGAGCGGCCGCTAAGCACTATGCCAGGTCTGCGGCATCTGGTGTAGCCGTTCAACCCCCTGTGTGCCCAATTGTGCGCCTCTGACAGTCGAATATGATATGTCCAGGGGGAAAACCATCCAGCTTGTCAGACCATGTTCTAAGGACCGGAGAATCGGGCAGTTTAAACCGCGTCCGTCAGCTTTGTGGTAACAAAAATTCTATTGCTACCTCGACCGGACCCGGGATCGGGCAGTCACCCGATTCCCACCGTCGAACGGTGCGACCGCCGTTCTTTCCCATGCGCAAGCGCTCGGCCAGCTGTGTTTGAGTTAGACCGAGCTGCTTGCGGGCGGATTTGAGGTCAGCGGGGGTCATGACTCTATGATGATTACCGCGTTTCCACAGTCACATCTCAGCGAAACATCACCCCATCCTCCACTTTCAGGCGACCAACCTAGCGTATTCATGTGCAAATAGACTTCATCTGAACCGCATTTGTCACATGTAACCGTAAATCCAGGATATTGCTGTTTGATTAATTCGCGTTCCATCTCGATTCCTCCATCTCTGGCGGGCTTGATTGCCCTAGTGGTCTTGGTCAATAGAGCCATTTGGCTTCAATATAACCCTTGATGTCGCCATTCGGCTGAGCTCTGTCGGCTTTCCAGCCATCGAATTCCATGAGACCAAAGGCGGGGTCAAGCTGCAAAATCTCGCGGTGCGGGCCGATGAAATCCTCGCATAGGTCATAAAGGCCATAGGCCTCGCAGCATTGTGCGACGATCAGCTGGCGTTGCTCGCGGTCAACGACCAGATCCACGGTCGTCATGCCGCAAACGTCGAGAATCTCGGCCAGCTCTTTTCGATTGCGTGGCCGGATGATCGTCAGTCGCTCGATCATGACGGCACCGGTAAAGCCGCAAGCGCTGTCAAGGTCAACGATACGTATGCAGTCGGCATAGCCATTGCTCCAGCCTTCGAAGTTAAGCCACATGCCGCCATTTTCAGGGTTTACGTCTCCTGTATAAGTCCATTCCATCGGATTTTCCTTTCTCAAGTGGGCTTGGTTGCCCTGTGCTGCATCAAACATCTTGGGCGTCTTCAAGCGCCTCTTGCTCAGTCTCGAACGGGCCGAACGGGTCACTGTCAGGTAGGCAGCCGGGGAAGCATGAATGCCAAAACCATCCGCCGTTGATGGACAATTCTTCGATCATCGCATCAAGCATGGCTTCACGAGTTGCTGAGTTCATGGTAGCTAGGCGGAATTCATGGCGCTTGAGAAATTCGTACTGCTCTTCCTCATACATTACGCTTTCGGCCACTTCATGCGCTGTAAGTTGAAAAGTTTCGATGTCTGGCAGCGCAGTCGGATCATTCTCGCGTTCTGGGTCTGAGTAGTCTTGCATCGGATTTTCCTTTCCCAAGTGGCCTTCGTTGCCCTACACATCATATAGGGCATGCTGCCCTATTCTGCAAGGCTTATCGGTCACAAAAAAGACCCGGAACGGAACCGGGTCAGTTTCAGGCAATTACTCCAAGCGCGGAGTTACCGGCAGGATCGCCGGCCGGATCAGTTTAATCGTCCGTCATGGCATGGGCAAGTCACTCCGCTGGGCTTGCTTCAAACCGCCACAACGGCGACCATGATTCCGACCAGCGCGCAGAGCGTTGCCAGCTCGATCATTCTCTGCCAATCGATCATGGCCCGGCCCACCGTCTGGCTTCGTTCCATCTGGTTTGGTCGGCCTGGTCGAGCACCGGCTGGTAGCCTTGCCGTGATCTGATCTCGACCATGGCGACCAGGTCGCGCACCAGGGTCCGCGTGTTCATCCGCCTGGGCTTGGCGACCTCCGACCCCATCGGGTCGACCGCCGTTAGCCCCTTGCTGTGGATAACGCCGCTTGTGACGGTCTTGCCGAAACACGTAGCCATTACCTTTCGGTGACGTGCCCAGCTCCAGGGCTTGCCGTTTTGCTGCCAGATCGAAAGGCGCCCCGTCGTGCCGTCGGCGAAAGTCGCCTCATAGACCGGGAACGGATAGACATGGTTGCGCAACTGGGCGAGCGTTTGACATGTTTTGCTCATGGCTCAAGTCCTTGGCCGATCGTACGGTCGTATACCGCGCCGGCCGCCTCAAGCTCTTCGTTGCTACAGCTTTCAAGATCGGCCGCCGTTGCCAGCTCGACTTGCTGGCGCTTGTAGTGCTCGATTGCCTGAGCCATGGCTATCATGGTTTCCCATGCTTGGCGCTTGGTCGGCCATGACGGCATGCCGAAAAGCGTTTTAACGCCACCATTCTTGTTGATGATTTGCTCGATCGACCAGCCGTAATAGCCGGTCTCGACCAATGAAATCGCGCCCGGGTTTGGCTTGCCGTCCTTGACCGGCGCCATATCCGGCCAACCCATCTCCTTGTGCAGGCGTTTGAACGCGCCCGCCACGTTTGCTTTCGTGATTTGCATCACTTCGACTCCTTTCATGCTTGCTTCACGGGCCAACCGCGTCTTTTTGCCTCGGCCTCGATCAATCTGACTTTTGCCAGACATTCCGCCGATTTGTTAGTCTGCGACCACCATTGGATGGCCTCGCTCAACGACAGCCATCGACAGCCAGCAGTGATCATCGGTTCGATGTCGTGTTTGACAGCGATCAGCCTATGCCCGCGCTGGTCTTGGCCAGCATCGATCAAGTCGGCTGCGCCCAAGTAGGCTCTACGCAAGTCGGCTCCATTCAAGTCGGCTCCGCCCAAGTTGGCTCTGCGCAAGTCGGCTCCATTCAAGTCGGCTGCGCCCAAGTCGGCTCCATTCAAGTCGGCTCCGCGCAAGTTGGCTCCGCGCAAGTCGGCTTCGCGCAAGTTGGCTCCGCCTAAGTCGGCTCCGCCTAAGTCGGCTCCGGGCCCAATTTGATACTTTCCACTTTTCATAACCTTGTCCTTTCATGCTTGCTGGAGAGTCACCATTACCATAAATACCGTTTATTAATCAATGATGAATCGCCAAAGAAAAGGGGCGCCGCGAAGGACGCCCCAGGTTCGGAGATATGGGAGATATCAGACGCGAGCATACTCCGGCGTCTTGATCACGGCAAGCCATGCGCCCGCCTGGCTTTCCAGCTCCAGGCGCGTATCCTGGTGCGGGATATCGCGCGCCAGTGCCGTTGCACCCTGGGCCATGTCCCACAGCGAGCGCGCGGGATGCCCCTCCTCACGCTCGACCGTTGTCAGGATCTCGGCCGCCCGCTTGCGGTTCAGGCCTTTGTCACGCAGCCATGCCAGCGCCTCTTCATCATCCTGGGCCACCTTGGCCGCCTTGGCCTCGTCGACCGCCTGCTGAAAAGTGACCGCTGAGCGCTCCGAATAGGACCGGAGGGCAGGTACCATCGAGTCGATCCACCGATCAGGCGCGTACTTGCTGTGGCGCATCCTGAAGGTGCGGAATTGTTCGACGCCCCACAAGATACGATTGCAGCATACCGCCCGGAGATACATGGTCGCCAGCTCCAGCGACGATTTGCCCATCTCGGAATTGCGGATATAGAAGCCGCGGAACATGAGATCATCCGAGCCGTCGGGAAGCTTGCCGACCGATATCGGGCGCGTATCGTCGACCAGGAACATGAAGACATCGCGGTCCGATGCGAAAAGCGTGGTCGTCTCCTTGGTGACCGGATGGTGGGGATCGTAGACATGGGACCGCCAATCCATCACTCCGGGCACCTTCCAGGCCGAGCCGGGACGCTGGTTGATGTCGATGACGGAGCGGACGATTTCGAAGTCCGGGATCCGGCCGTAGTCCGGCCCCGTCATGGCGTGTAGCTGGCTAGGCACCGGAATCGATGTCACCATTTGCTGCGGTGATCTCGCAGTCGGCCGATAATAAGCCTTGATTTGCTCGACCTCCCGGTTGCGTCTCAAGCCCCAGGTCAGCGCATCGCTGACGATCGGCGCCGGCAAGGTCCTGAGGTAGGACGGCGGGGCGCCGGCCAGGGTCGCCGTCTGACCGAACGACCAGTGGCTTGGTGTTACCAGGTCGCCCGATGGCAGGCCGAATTCGATTCGCTTGGTCTCGGCGATGGTCCCGGGGTTCTTATTGGTGACGATTTCGACCTGGCGATTGTCGATTCGCAATTCGCGGCTCGCCTCGTATCTGGCCTTGGTCGCCTGGTGCAGATCTTCGAGCGAGCAAAAGCGCTCGTCATCCGGCCGGTTCATCCAAGCGGTAGAGACTTCCATGCGGGCTTCCCCGGCATGGAGATTGCCGACCTTGAAGGCGCCGTTTTCGGTCGCCTGGTACTCGTTCGGGTTCAACGTGATTTCGGTTGTCATGATTGCTTACTCCTTTGGTTTGGTGCAGTGGCGCACCGGAAACGGCCGGGCCGGCCGGGCCGGCCGGTCGCTCCCGCTGGGTCATTCTGTCGGGGTCGCAAGAAACATAGCGACCGCACCGGCTATGAAAGCCGCCGCTGTGGCTATGAAATAACCGAGATATCCCCTTACATAGGCAATGCTTTCATAGGCTTCATAGGCGACTCCATTGCCGACAACCCACAAGTGCCCGATAAGTGCCAAAGTTCCGACAACTGCTAGGATGATTTTCATGGTCCGACTCCTTGCTTGCTCGCGGCCGGTTCGGCCGCACTGCCATTATGCATAAATGCCGTTCCTGGTCAAGATAATATTTCATATGTTAAGTGCGGTCGCTCGGCTCGGCGGCCGTCAAGAGGAACGCGCCCAGGCGCGTGCCTGCGCTTGTGCAAGGCGATCGCCGGTTTCGATTATCACAATCTTCATTGTTGTTATGTCGCGAACCACTAGGCTCCGGGTCCAAAATTTTCGCCCCGCGATACGGAAGTCCTAGACCTCGGGTCCAAAATTTTTGATAATTGCTTCGTCGGAGCAACAAGGGCAAATCATGAAACTCTCACGCAAGGGCCGGCGCGGCCCACTCAAGCTGCTGTCGGCGTTCGGCGTCGTCGGTCCGATTCTCTCCCGGACCTCATCGGGGCTCACGATTGCCTCGATCGGCCTTTATTTTATCGGGCCTGCGTTGCGCGGCCGGCGCAATGTGCTGTACCAGGCGCCGCTCGGAGATTCGACGCTGCACGCGCTTGTAGCACTTTGTAATATTCCACCCTCGGCGGTCTTCGATCACTGCGACGGTGGTCCGTTGCTGAGATATGGTCAGCGAACCGCCGCCAAGCTCGGTACCCTGGCCGGCGAACCGGTGTCTGGCGATGATGGGCACGTGCTGCGATATGAGAGTGTTGGCGGGCGTGACAGCGGCGCCACCTATGAGGCGACATTGACGGATTCCGCTCTCGGAGCCTTGATGGCGGCGATCGAGCTGGTGACGAGCGATCCGGTGTTCGCCGGCCGCGTTTATGCTTACAGCTTGCGTGAACAGGCTCTTCTGGGTCAACGTGAATAGATTGCTGAATAATCTGGAGTTATAATATGCAAAAGCCTGGCCTGAAAACCTCCGAATTCGGCGCTGTATTGCTCTATGCGCTGATCATCGTCGTCAACGGCAGCGATGTCGTCAACATCCCCTGGGATATTCTCGGCGAGATGGTCATACCGATTACGTCCTACATCGGCGGACGCTCGCTCTTGAAGGCGTCGAGTGTGTTCAAGCCGAGCGCTGTCAGAGTCAGCACAGACCGCGGTTCCGCCTTATCGAACGCCGATAGATGACGAGAGCAGTCTTGCTGGCGGCTCTGCTCGGTTTCCTGCTACGTTGCCTGATCTGGGCCGGGCTGGTCATGGTCATCGCCTTTTTGGTCATCGTGGCGGCTCTCGTCGCCTTTGGCTGATGCTTGCGCTTGCGGCGGTCCTGTGATAAGCCCGTGGCGGCTCTTAGCCAGGAGTGAAGGTCGGATGGCGTCTTCATTGGTGCGACGGTCAGCTCGATCTTCGAGTCATGCTTGCTCAGGCCCCACCGCTGTTCCGACCGGCGGTGGGGCCGTTCTTTTGGTCGCCTGGGCGCTTCTAACGGGCTGCGCGGATCTGACAACCTACAAGGACGCCGCGATCGCCAAGGCCGAAGAGGTTAACGACGCCGAGGCGGAGATCGTCACCAGGCTCGGTTGTACCATCGATCTGGCGGCCTGGGGCCGCCTCAAGGATATGCGGGTGCAGGATGGCATGTTCTATGCCTGTGTGCCGGAAACGCTTGCGCGGCGCTATGGTCTAACTGTTGTTGTGGAGTAACCCCATGCGAATCCCGGTTTTATGCCTGCTTTTGCTGCTCGCCTTTCCCGCCCACGGGCAGGTCTTTGCCACGCCGGAGCAGGAGATCGCCGAGCTCAACCTCAAGATCACCGATCTTCAGACGGCCTTCGATGCTCTGACGGTTCGGGTGACGGAGCTCGAGACTGCGCCCGCGCCTGCAGCGAGCCTGCCGATCCCCACGGCGGCTCTGATCGATTTCGCTCCCGGCATGGCCAATTCCGCAATCGCATGTACCGTGGTGGCCGATACGCCCACTGTCTGCAATGTGCGCGACCTCTCGGGCGCTTATGAGGTCAACGGCGACCCCTTGACCGTGGAAGTGATCTGCGATGCCGGGACCCATAACGGGATGGAATACACCGGACCCGGCGGCAGCTGCACCTTTCAGCTGTCCGATGGGACCAACATCAATCCCGAAGGCCAGCTGACGGTCATCGTCGCTACCCCTTAGCCGTGCAGAGACAGCCTGGAACAATCCCCGAGCAGTAGGACTGTCCACGGCAGCAGAGCGTGCCATCTATCTGGGTGCAGCAGCACAGCAACCGGCCGCCGGCGAAGATCGGTGACCGGCAGCTGAAGGCGAAGCCGGCCCCGGTGAGGACGGCGGCGATTGCTACGATCGTCAGGAACCGCGCCACGTCGTCTTGAACGCTAGAACCGCATCATAGTGAACAGCCGGCCGCTGTTCAGCCAGCCGGTCCAGCCGTTGACCCGAAGCAGGCCCAGACTGTCGCGCTCGACGCTGGTCGCATTGGCTTGAAAAATGTGAATGCGCACGATGCGGCCGCTCTGGTTTACCTTGATCACGCCGTCCATCAGGCAGCGACCCAAGCCCGCCGGGTTGCCGCGCGGTTCGAACAGGGTCAGCCTGCCGCCGGTTATCGGACCGTTGACCTGTGAGCCACGGCAAGGTACGTCAAAGCTTCGCTGCTTGCGAATTGTCCCGTCGACCCGGACCTCGACTGTGCACCTGGTAAAGCCGTCCTGAACGTAGAGTTGATAGAGGCCGGCAGGCACGATTTCGCATGCGGCCCATGCGACCGGTGTGAGCGACATCGTCAGCAGCAGAATCAGTGTCAGGCGAAGATAGGTCATCGTCTTTCCTCCATCATTTGTTTTGGTTTCGTAAGCCGGTCCTTCCCGTCCATGACCATGGTTAGCCTCCCTTGGCCTCCAGCGGCTGTTGGTGCACCGGACAGCCCATCGTATCTGCGACCTTCATCATGTGTTTTGCACAATCATCGCAGTATTCTGGCGGTGGTACCGCGCCAGGCCAAAAGAGTATTGTGGTCGGCGCTTTGGTGCATGTCTTGTTCGTGCATGTCTTTTCAGCCATCAACCCTCTCCCTCATTGCCTCGGGCGCGGATGTGCCGGGCGAAGTAGTTAAATCCCCAGCGTCTTGCTTCTTTGGCGATAGCCCTTCGCTCTTCCTTGCGGGCCTCAACTCCGACTCCTGCCAGATACTCACTCAGCAAATTGCTCGCCTCGACGATGTCCCCAGACGCAAGGGATTGAGCTTGCTCTATGCCCTGCGCTTCGAGGATGTTCCGAACCATCTGCTCGACCGAAAGCTCTTCCGCCGTTGGGCTACTCATGGGCGGTCTCTTCTGAGCCTTGTTGGAATGGTACCTCCATCTCCTTGCCGCATTTAGCGCAAGCCAACATCTTGATACGATTCTCGAAGCCTTCAACTTTCACCCCGACCTGAAACTCTTGGTGGCCGCAGTCGCATACAACGATTGCGTTGAAATTACCCATCCTCCGCCTCCAGTGCTTTTCGCCCCAATTCGAGCCCTTTTGAATAGAAGGGTTGCTCGTTGTCTTCGTGTACCTGCTCAACCATGGAAAGCTCAGAGATGCATTGGTCTAGGGCTTCGACCATTTGAGCAACCTGCTCGCGGAAGTCGGTGCTAAGTGGTCGGGTTGTCCGAAGAATAGCGCAGGCACATCTCGCTAAATTCTCAGCCATCCTCCGCCTCCCGCTTTGCCAGCGCCGCTTTCAGGCTTGTGAGGCTGAGGGCGCGGGCGGGGTTTGAAGCTGTGGCCATGTACATCGCATGGCCACCTTCAACAGGCGACCAGAGAACAACATCATGACGTTGGGCAGGGATAAGTTGCGATTTCAACAAAATATCGGTGGTTCCCTCCGGCACCGTCAGTGTGGCGTCCTGGAGGTTGGCGAGGGGGTCGGGGCATTTAATTGACCAACCCGCTGTTGAGCCATCTGGGCTGCGCCAAAAGACAGCCGGAGCAGTTTCAGCCCCGCGTAAGCTCGTTGACTTCTGCCACCCAATAGCCAGCAACACCCGATCCGACAGCTCCCGCGTGTGCGGCTTGTCGCCCAGCGCCTCGATCTCGGCGATCAGCTCCCGGAGTTGGGCTGTGGTCATGGCGAAGGCAACCCAAGTTGGCTACGAACCACATCAAGCGCCTCGCGATCGGTCTGTCCTTCGCCTTTCACAGCCCATGCAGCTTTTGTGAAAAGCCAAAAAGTCCGTAGTTGGCCGTCTTGATGATAGTCGTTGTGGATCGCGACCATCCATCCAGCAGCCCGTATGTCATCGGGCGTAGTTGGGCTAGTCATCACTCTCCCCCTTGCCCTGGAGCTTGGCGAGGTTGCCGTAGATTTTCAGCAGGGCTTGTAGTCTTATCGCCGTTGGCCGGTGCCAATCAGCATCCACCGCTTCGACCACCGCCCGCTCTGCTTCAGCTACGGGGTCGGGTGAGCCGGAGAGGGCTTGGCGGGCAACCTTCATGGCCTCATACAGGCGTGAAAGCCAATCACCCTCGAACCATGTTTCTTTAGCGTCTAGCCGTCGCACGATATCGATCTGCTTGCGCGGATGCAGTTCGGCCAGTAAGTCGCGCCCGTCAACATGGGAGTAGGTTGCAGCATTCACTGCTTCTAGCGCTGCCCGGAGCTTGGCGGCCTCGGCTTCTGCGGTTTCGACGCGCTTTCGCCATGCCCTTGCACATGCCTGTAACATTTTTGGGCTCACTTCGCTCATCTCATCTCCGTTCTATCGGCCCAGCGAGAATGTTCCTGGTCGGGGGTCATGGTTGTTCTTCTGGCTTGTGTTCAGGATGTTCACCAAGCCATGCATAAAATCGTTGCATCCCTTTGACGCATTCCGGGTAATCTCGCTCAATCAAAATTTGACCAGCACCGATGTAATCTTGGGTCTCTTTCCAATATTTTTTGAAAACAGGTACCCATTCGTCATTAATATTGATTTTGAATGGTTTTTCTTTTAAATTATATGGTATGCCGCAGCGATTACACATGCCCTCACCGTGTAGATCACTCCAGTTGAAGCCCGCATTTTCGCCGCAGACCTGACACAAAAAATTGTTGTTCGGGTCGTTTTGCCGGGCAGCATCGTTGGCCCTGTGCCCATACTTTTGCATCATATTTCCTCCATCACGGCACCACCCACCACACTCTGCCGAGCAGCCAGGGGAAGGGGAGGGTGTTGCAATTCCTTACCGCAGCGCCGATGCGCCTATCTTAATCCTGTGACTGGTCGTGCTCTGTCTCAGCCACGGGTTCTGCTGGACATAGGGCATCGGATCGCCCCATGATCGTGCCTTGTGAATCTCTTTTTCGTCTTGCTCGCGCCAGTGCGCGGCTTGGCGACACATGATCGACCATAATTGCTCTTGTGCCGCTTTGTCGCGTTCAAAACGCATGGTCATGAACATGTCGTAGAGAACCGCGCCGCGCTGCCGGCGCCGGTTCTGTATCAGTTGCATGCAATTTCGCCCGCAGGTCTCCGCTTGCAAGCTCCGCGTTTCATGAATTTCGGTGCCGCATTCGCGGCAGTGCCGCGGCTGTACCTTGAAGCACGATTGGCAGATTCGCCAAGTGGGCTTCATTTCAGCGTCGCAGAAGATGCAGCGTTTCATATAGCTTGCCCTTGACATCCGACTGGTTTAAGCATAAACATAACTTATGGCCGATGTCAAGCTCCAAACGCATTTCGGGAATGGCGACGAGCTGGCGCCCTGGACCTCCCATGGCCAGATCGACGCCGAGATTCTCGGTTATATCTCGCAGCGCCGCCATAGCATGTCGGCCGCCGAATATACCGCTTATCTAGCACGCGGATCGGCGATTCAATGGAATCAGGAGGTTGATTTCGATTTTCAGTTGGTCCAAGCCGGCGACTATATCACCGCGGCGGTCAGGGCGGGCCGTATTGTATTACATTAGAGCAGCCGCCAAGCCATGAATCTGGTCGATTCGCTGGCGCCTTGTAGTGTACCGCCGCCGCCGCTCTGTAAGACATAATGCTCGACATAGTCGGTCGAGCCGTTGAATTCGACCATCACCAGGCATGCCGGACACGACACACTGACACCGCCGGCTCCGGGGACTGCGTCTGCAATAGCGACCACCGTAGAGCCGTTCTTGGTCAGTCGCTGCTGAATCACTATACCGTCTCCCGGGGTTTGGAACTTGGCCGCCGCCGCCAGCAGGTACCAGCCTTCGACCTTGGGGATGAAACGCTCGCTCGTCAGATCGAACCAGCTGTTGTTGTTGTCGATCGCCGCCGTTGTGTAATTCACCAGGGTCGGTGTCCCCGCAATCGATGCCTGATTGGCTCCGTTGCGATGCACCAGGACCAACGTCTGGCCCGCCGGGTTGCGATTGATATGCCGTCCGTATCGGCGCAGCAGTCTGGTGATGTTGGCCACGACCTGATTGCTCGATTGTATGATCGCGCGCGGATTCGATCCGGTGATCTGGCCGAAGTTGGGTCTCGCGTCGACTGGTTTACGCATCAGGCAACCTCGCGAAGTAAGGCCCGGCCGGCCTGCACAGTACCAGGTTATGCCGAGCCCGGCTGGCGGCGACATAGAACAGCCGCATGGTGTGATCGCTCTCGGCATCGAGCGCACGCAGGCTGCCCTGGGTCGAAAGATCCGGGAAAACGTAGACCGTATCGGCCTCGCCGCCCTTAACGCTGTGTATCGTGCCAACCACGATCCTCGGCCGGTCGAGCAGGGTCTGCAGGCCATGCTTCTCGACCACGGTCATCGGGTATTCCATCTGTTTCAGCTTGCTCGGCAAGGCATTCTCCTTGAGCCAGTCCAATGTGCAGGGATCCCAGCCCCATGGGTCCTCTTCGAACAGCTCCAGCCAGTCATGATAGCCAAGCAGTCTCGCCGGCGATTCGTCGTTCATTTTTTCCAATCGTTTCTTGCCCCCGTGCTTCAGGAGATGCTTGGCCTTGACCAGATCGGTCCACATGACCATTTGGCCGACGCTCCAGCTCGGCACCACGTTCTCGGCGCCGTTGAGAAACGCGGCGATCCGGTTCATGGTCGAACCGGCAGCGCGATTGATCGGGTTCCAGTCCCCGCGGGTCACCCGGTACGGATTGTGGAAGGGAAGACCTCTTCGACGAAGCTCCCGGATAAGGGGCACCAACATGTAACCACATGAACCCAGCACCATGATCCGTTCACCAATCTCCAGTCGAGCTTCCATGTCGTCGGCAATGGCTTCAGGCCGGCGCCAATCGCCGCATGAAGCGGTATGGACTGATCCTTCCGTGCCATTGTGCTCGAACTCCTTTTCCTGGCGCTGTTCGATCCTGGCGCTGATCGCCCGCGCATACTCCCATATCCTCCGCGGCAACCTGTGGGATTTGGTCAGGAACCGTTTGTGCTCTCGCGGCAAAGCCGCTCCGACCATGTTGGCGGCCGAAGCACCTGTAAATTCGAAGATGCACTGGTCGTCGTCGCCGATGAGGATGAGGTATTCCATGGCGATGCCCCAGGACCGCACAAGGGCACATTCCAGCGCGGTGAGATCCTGGGCCTCGTCGACAATGCCGACCTTGGGCCGACCCGGGGCGAAGGGCATCGTGTCAAGTGCCGCTTGAATGAGGTCGGTGAAATCATAATAGCCGGTATCCTTTTTCCAGCTTTCCCACAGTTTTGCGAAATTTCTGACCGCCTCGCTCGGCCAGGCATCGCGCGGCGTCATGCGGGCACGATGCAGCTGATAGGTCTGCAGTAGATTGCTCTGGCCGTTCGTTTGACCTGCCTCGATCTTGCCTTCCTCGACATTGACCTTGGCGCTGGCGACCGCGAAGTTAGGGTGCAGCTCGTTGAATTCGGCAGTCTTGGTTTCCGCCAGGATCGGCCGGTCAAGCGCGCGGTAACAAATCGAATGCAAGGTGCCGACGTTGCGTTTCGGAATATCGAGATCGCGATCGATCAGCTCGGCGGCAGCGGCGCGCGTAAATGCAGTCACCAAAACCTGGTCCTTGCCGAATTTCTCGGCCGCCCTGACGACATCCTGTTCGGCGCGCCGAGTCTTGCCGGTGCCCGGCGGGCCATAGACATGATATTCCTTCATTGCTGTTTTTCTCTTTGAATCCGCTCCTCGATTTCGCGTCGGGTGTAGAGCCGATCAATGTCGCGACGCATCTCTGAGACGATCGATTGGATATTATCGATATCGCGGCGCAACATTTCCTGCTCGCGTGATTTGCCATTCGGTTTCATGATGATCGTGCGCATCAACATGGCCAACATGCCGACCAAGGCGCCTAATGTTCCGAAGACCGCCCGCCAGATGCTGTCGTTTGTTTCCATACCTGATACGCCCTCACTGCCGGCCACGCTAGAAATAGGGTCGTGATCGCCGGAAGCACGTAAGGAGCAAATTCACCATAGGCACGACTGCAGGCATATTTGCTTACGGTTGTTCCCCACGATCTTGCCAGCTCGATTTCCGTATAGGGGTCATGCAAGACTCGGCAGGCCATATATTCGAGCGCCTGGCCGAATTCGGCAAATAGAAGAACGATCCAATAGAGCTGTGCGATGACATCGTTTTGCTTTAACAATTGGGGTTTCCTAATGAAACACCACAACAGCCCGACATAGAGAACGATCACAACGAAGGCGCCTAGTTGATAGAGTTTTAGCGCTGCATTGCGGTCGTCGGCCAACAACCACATGTTAGATAGAAGGAACGATACCACGTAAAGTAGAATGGCGGCAAGACCGGCAAGGGAAGGCCGTGCCTTGAATGCAAGGGAAGAGACTGCGAGGATAGCTATCAACAACAGCGTGAAGCCGTTGTTGAAGAAGCTACCCCCGAAGTCGTATAGAAGTGCGAGATTCATGGTCCGCCGCCGCCGCCATGATTGATCAGAATTTCGGCCCAATCAGGCGGGTCTGTTGGCACTTCGCCGGCCTGCATCCAACCGTTGACGATGTTCCATCGATCCTGGCGCTCTTGCTCATTCCGATGAATGACATGAATGCGCGTGCAATGAAAAGCCGGCTCGCGGGGGCCACCGCCGCCGGAACTGTTGTCTTCGTTACTCATTTGCCTTTCCTTTCATGGTTGCATCCTCGAAATACCTGCAAGCTTTAGTAAACCTGTTGAACACCGGGGCCTGCCTCTTCGTCATCGGCCGGAATTTTAGACACCTGCCTTTCCTCAATGATGTTTGCCTGAAGTGCCGGCAGTCGTTGCACGCCTTGCCCGTTGGTCCGGTGCCGGCCCAATATGCCATTCCTAGCGGAGAATTCGCTGCGCCTCGCTCGCTCACTTCATCGAAGATTTGCGTTCTGTGCATACTCCCGATCGGCATCGTAGACCTCACAATCATCATGACCACACTGATCGCGCCTGCCTTCTTTGTAGCCGTACAGCGGAATCTTACAGGTTTTACAGGTTCCTTGTTTAAAGAGGCGCCGTTGTTTTTTGCCGTCGCCTACGCTCGGCAGTTGAGTCTGGTCGTTCATCGCGTTCGATTTCTCCGATTGCATGTCTTGCACACCAAAGACGTGATGAAATGCGCACGATCGGATCGGTTTCGCAGTTTGGCTCGCTGCAGCGTTTCGGGAAAGTTATTGTCAGCGCGCTCTCGATCGGTTGCCACTCCATCGCTTCCTCTCCTGGTCGGCTCGGGCTTGCCACAAGGCTTTATGCCGTGCCGCCAACCAACGTTGCACCAAAGGTGTGTCGTTTGCCTCCGCGACTACTTGTGTTGATAGATCATGAAAATCCTTGGTCACTGCCACCATCTCCCCGCTCAAGAGCTTGAATAAACGGTTATATTTCTCCTCGGTTGTATGCCCGTCCCATTTACCTTGATATGCTGGCAGTCCTTCAAACAAATAGGTCTGGCTGTCATGGAAGTGCCAAGAGACTTGGCCGGTTGGTAAGTCGATGTAAACACAACTATGCCATTCTGGGCTCCAATCCTCTATATTGGTTTTGGCCACTCCCGAAGGAAACAAACGAGCTAGTACAGCTACAACCTTATTGCGCTCGTGGTATGCTTCGTCCTTTCTTCGCTGCAAGTCCGCAACGTCGGTTCCTTCGCTCAAGAGCTTGGCTATGGGGATGCCTTGTTCGGTGAGCCAGGCTTTATACTCACGGATGGCTGTCTGCGATAACATTTGGTCATCCTGCAGAAACCACCAATCGCTCTCACGCATCGCCCGCGACGCGCGCTCTATCGGGTCAGTGGTCATGGCTTGCTTTCCAAAATGACGGCTGTTCTCGGGTCGCCTATCGCCTCACGAATACGCCGTTTCGTGTCCAGGTGAACTTGCGCCAAAGGTTGCAACCGCTCTATCTCCTTGTGCAGCTCGCGGATCTCGGTGATGAGGGCTGGAACACATCGCTCGCATTCAACACCAAGCTGCGTCATGGTTCGCGCATCTTTGACACGCCTTTCCCACTTATCCAGCTCTTTGTCGGTGATCCGCTCGGTCATGCCTCTAGTCTCTCCTTCGATTCCATGTGCCACAGCTGTTCGGGCACGGCATAGACGCTGCGGGTCGAGCGTGATTTGTCCTTTCGGATGCTCGGCACGGTTTTTTGCTCGAAGCCTACTTCCTTGATCATGCGCGCTAATCTGGGCTTGGTCATGCCGCGCTCGCCATGGAAATTCTTCACCGCGGTCAGAAAATCGTCGAGCACGATATAAAGCTGGCCATGCAGATAGAAAGGATTGCCGGAGGTGATTCGTTCTTCCTCGTTGGCATTGTCCAGCACCGCCGGTAGTCTTGCCGCCTCCATGTAGCTTTCGAATAAACCGATCGTATTGGCCTCTTCCGTCGCATCTTCGCCGACCTCGACCAGATCGGCAACGTGCAATAGGGCTTTCATCGCTTGGTCGTAACGTCGCTTGCTCACCTTGTTAGGCGGCACGAAGCAGGAGTTGATGATCAAATCGGCGAAGAACGACTGCGATCTGAAATGCCGCGCCGCGCCGGATGCCGTGCGGATCAAGCTGCGGGCGAAGACATAGAACTTGAACTTGGTATCGATGCCCGGATAGATTTCCATTTTACGCAGATCGATGCCAAACAGCTCACTGATTTCGCGATAGACTTCTTCCGGCGGTTTGGTCGGATCCAGCAGAATCGCCGAACTATCCGTTTCCAGTTCTTTATCGTTTTCCCCCGCAAGTGGATTGGTCAACGCAATCGCAATCGTCCGTGCATAGTAATCGGCGCGCAACTTCGGCTCGTCGCCATGACGCTCACGATAAGCCAACAGCGTCACGGTGATCTCTTGCGGCGTGAATCGGCATGCCGTCAGGTGATTGGCCAATGACAGATCCCATTCCGAAGCCGACCAGCCTTTGCTGTCCCCGGATTTCTTAGCCCAGCACGCCAATGTCTGATCGCTATTGGCAAACAACAACGCCAGCTTGCCATTCGGCAATGCGCTATCGCCGTCGATCGCGCGCTGGGCGGCCTGGAGATGATCTTCGAATGGCTCCGCCTTGCGATCCTGGCCATTTCCCTTGTGAGCCGCCGTGTTAACCGCAGGCGAAGATTTGCCCATATGGGCTTGGTAGACAGCGGCTATTTCCGGTTGCCTGTCCTCGATCGATTCACGCTCGCAGTTTAAACTGCGAGCATAGCAGTCCCCCGTAACAGTGAAATAACGTTCACGATCGTAGATCTCGATCTGACCTTTTCGCCGCGAGCGGCCCGGTAGGCTGCCTCTCAGGATGATATGAATGCCTCGGCCACTTGGACTGATCTCGGTGAATGAATCAATTTGCCTCACCAGCAGATCGGCCCAAGTTGCCAGTTTGCCGTCTTTGATGCACTTATCGAGATCGACGAAGATATAGGGATCGGATTTGCTGAGCACGAAACCGACCCCGTTTATGTCGGCCGAATCGATAAAGGCCGATGTCACCGCCTGGAATGAAGACCAGGTACTCGGATCGGTCACGCTGGCCATGCGACCGTCGGGACGGTATGGCAACTTGGTCTTCTTACCTTGCCGGCCAACCTCGCGCCAGCAAACCCATTGGTCATGCTGGGCCAGCTCCGCGACTGCGGGCACTTCCAATGACGGCAGATCGGCCATGGAAGATCAAGAGGCCGGCGGCGTCTCTAAGTCCCCGCGCTGGAGATCGATTGCCTGGCGCAGCATCGGCCGCATGTTCTTGGCGTAGCTCTCGACCTTGGCTGCCTCTTCATCGCCAAGCTGGCGCACCATGGAAGGCAACATCTTGGAATATTTGATGCCGTCGGCGTTGCGGTCCTCTTCCAGCTTGAATGAGCAGAGCGCCCGCGAAATCGGTACCATATTGGACGCCAGACGAAGGAAGAACTGGCGCACGGCACCGAGCGAGGTCGGCGGGCAGATCACGACCTGTGGCAGCAGGAGGGACGGCCGCAGCAGGAACAGCACCCGCGCTTGACGGCAGGCCTGTCCGCGGCTGAACTCACCGTTCTTCTTGCCGGGCGCGGAGCCGAACTGCGAAAGCGGACATTTGGCGCAGTCACCGCCGGGCTGGCCTCGGCCGGTGAGACCGTCCTCTGAGGCGCAGTCGGGCGGCGTGCCGCCGCCGGATTCATCGAACGACGTAGCCCAATAGGCGCGCGGTTCGAACCAGTCGATCACGACGCCCTCGATCGATTTCGCTCCCTGGTCGCCCTCCAGCGACGGTACCGACCAGATCGTGCCGCCGCCCGCCGGGATCTTGATCCGGTCGAGCGCGAAACGATCGATCTGGGTGCCGCCGAGATTCTCCTTCAAGAGCGCCGCGACCTCTTTGGGATCGCGCTTCATGACCGCGTAGTCGGCCACGGGGACGATTTCTTGTGCCATGCTTACTCTCCTTTTTCTCCTAGCTTATAGGCGCGGGACAAGGCGTCCTGCGTCAATGGACCGGCCCGTCCACAGAAGCCGGGCCATAGATTTGATGGCAGCAGGATGCCGCCGATGGTCTTGGAATCAGCCGGGTCGCCGTAGACCCAGCGCCAGCCGGCGCACCGTGGTCCAGCGCAGACACGTTTTGTGGCAACGCCGATTTTGGTAAACTGGCTATTTTCATCAACAGGGATTCGTTCGCCGCAGCCGTCGACGCAGCAAAGATGATCCTGGGCTTCGCTCGGCGGAAAGCAAGTCATCAGTGAATCATACCCCGCAAGATCAAAACGTTGGTGACCAGGCGCTTGGTCTGGTCGGCATTGAAATTCTGCGCCGCGGCGGACAACAATAAGCCCTGAAACTTCTCATCGTCCATGAGCAAACTGATTTGCTCGGCATGCTCCGGCAGGATCCTGATCAGCATGTCCTCGATCTCGCGCCAGATCTTGTGGATGTCATCATTCGTTTGCGCAACTACCTTGGTCATACCTTGGGCGCCCTCACGGTGAATTCCTCACTGATTCCGATGATACCCTTCAAGGCCGGATAGCGTGTCCACAGGATTTCTTCGGGCGTCTTGCTTGCGGCGTCGGCGTCATCGGAATTGTTGTGGTAGTCGAGCACCGCTTCGTTGATGACGCCGCGGAGCGACTGAACATTAACCGAAACCTGACCGTTGTCTTTGAGGCCGGCCAGTTCGAGCGCTTTCAATTGAACGCCGGTATCGTCGGCCAACTTCTTGGGCCAGAGATCCCGGCGTACTTGCACGTTGCGATATTGGCCGTTGCCGGTATGGATCTTGATCGCCTTTATGCCCTGACGTTGTAAGTAGTCCAACACTCGAAGCTCGACTGCCTCGATATTGGCCTTGGTCAGCTCCAGAGAGTCTTCCTTGCGGGCCTTCGCCGCCATCAGCTTGGCGTATTGCCGCAGCAGGCTGATATCGTTACGTTTCCCGACGAGTCTCTTGGTTCCCATCAGCTTGCTCCATTGTTAAGCGGCGCCATGCATACCATTCGCTCGCTAGGTTTGGGTTGCCCATGATTAGGCTCAAGGCATAGAGATGGTGCTCGGCAGGCAACACCCTGCCGTTCTCCCAGTTGCGTACGGTCTGTTCCGTAACGCACAACTCCGGCAGGGTCGCAATCTGGCTTTGAGTCTTGACCGGATGATGACTGAAACGCCACGCCCGCAAGGGATTTTGGTTATCGATAACTTCGGCGTCCATAGGCTCCTCAATGCATGACGGTCTCGCCAGGCTCGTCGTCACTCGAATCTTCAGTCGCTACGTCAAGGACGTATTCGGCGACCTCGGCCAGCTGCATTCGCGACAGATTACCGCGCGCTTCCCATGCTTTTTCCTCTTCCGACAGTGCCATGACGATCCAGCATTCGTTCTTGAACAAAGTTTTCATCAAGAGGTTGACGGCATTCATGCGCTGTCCCAGGCACCAATCCAGCATCTCGGTGGCAAAGCTGATCATGTGCCCTTCGCCAGCTGCATGACATACTCGACTACGTTCTTGCGCTGGGTCAGCGCCTTCAGGATCGTCTCGTCGTAGGTCTCGCGCGCCAAAAGATGGATATAGGTGATCTTGGCGGCGCTGGCATGGCTCTTCACCCGGCTCTTGCACTGCTCGTAGTCGCCGAGCGCCAATCCCGTCGAATAGAAGATACAGGTGGCCGCCCGCGACAGGTCGATACCCATGCCGCCGGCTTGGACCTGGACCCCCATGACCTCGCACCAGCTCGGCATCTTCGCTTGTTCAGTCAGGTCTTTCCGGCTGCCAGAGATCTCGCCGTACTGATACTTTCCTTCGGACTGGCAGAGTCGCTTGATCTCATCGAGATCTCGGCGGAAACGACAAAAAACGACAACATGCAACGGTCTGGTTTCGGATCTGCTGCGCGCCGATTCGTCGTCGATTACTTCCTTGAGCAGCTTGAGCTTGGGCGGCGTCTCCCCACCGTCGATAAGGATTGTCTTGCCGTCTTCCAGCTTGACATGACCGCTGGTCACCTGTTGAAAACGCAGGATCTTGACCATGGCGTTTGAAGCGGTGACGATGCCGCCCTTGACCTCGGCGACGAAGTTGCGTTTTAGCTCCTCGTAGACCCGCCGTCCCTCCGGGCTCAGCTCGCAGTAGCGCTCGATATCGGCTTCGGGCGGCAGGTCGATCGCGTCGCGTTGCTTCACCCTGTAGGCGATCGAATTGAACAGCTCCGACAGCAATTCCTGGTTCTGGTAACCGACGATCTGCTTGTCCTGCCAGCCGCCCATGACCGCAAAACGGTTGCGGAATTTGAAGAACGACGTGCCGAAGATGCCCGGATCGAGGAATCGGTACTGCGCGAAGATATCCATCGGCGAATGCGGCATCGGCGTGCCAGTCAATGCCAGGACATGCGGCACCTGGGCCGCCAGCTTGTTGAGGAACCCGGAGAACTTGCCGCGCCGGTCCTTGGCACGGTGACTCTCGTCGACGATCAGAAGATCGAAGTCGGCATGAAGGATGACCTTGGCCATGTCCTCGCGCCATGAAGCTTCATGGTTGACGACGACGGCGCCGCGGCATTTCGCCGTACGGCAGAGATCGACGAATTGCCCAAGCTCGCGCGCTCGATTCTTGGTCGAGCCTTTGCTCAGTAAAAGAACACGATAATCCTCCGCGGCATGGGTACCGAATTCGGAAAACCACACTGGCAGGACCGAAAGCGGACAAGTGACCAGAACCAGACGGGCATCCCAGTGGACTGCCAGATCGATCGCCGTCTTGGACTTGCCGCAGCGCATCTCGAAGGCGAGCATAGTTGCGGATTTATCTTTGCAAAAATGAAATGCTTTCGTTTGATGGTCCCAGGATTTGGTCTTACTTCGTGGCTCCGGCAATCCAGAAAGAAAGCCAAAATCACGTGCTTTGTTGATATGTCTGGTTATCTCCGATTCTGCAAAAAGTTCTTGGAACGCTTCATCGCTTTTCACTTGCTGACCATTGAAGCCGGTCATGATTGCCCGCGCGGTGGCAGGCGTCGCCGGATAGTACCAGCACTTGTTCGTCGGCGACCAGCGAGCATCGTTGATCGCCTTACACCGGTCTTTGTTTTGGAACGGCGTGCGGATGTAGATCTTGCCCTGGGCGACGGTAATCTGGGTCATCGTCTCGTCTTCTTTTCACTATCGATCTCTTCCGCAACGCCCTTTAAAAGATCCCATTCTTCTTGGGGGATATCAGGATCGCCAGATGTTTTCGTAACCAAACCGTCAGAACCCTCCCACCATCGGATGTATGCGATATATTTTCGGAGCAATATACGCCAGTCGGGAGCGCTCATCGTACCTCGTCCCAGGCAAATTCGAGCGACGGTGATCTGGGTCATCGTTCTCTCGTTCTCTCGGGAACAGACCGCAACGACGGCAAGGGGCGTCGCTTGCTCCTCGTGACTTGAATGAGGAGCATAAACGACGGTTATGTCTTCCGTCAAGCCTCGAATAGCTTTTTTTTGATCAGCGGCCAATCGAACGGCGCGTCGAACGATCCCACATCGATGTTGTCGAGCGGTATGCTACCGTTCTCCGCGAGGTGTCCGGGCGTCCAGATATGGATTCGGTCGACCGGTGGCCCAAGACGCGGCCCGCCGTTGTGTCGCTCGCTCGCCACGACCAGAGAGCGGCCACCGGACAACCAATATTCACGATGCCAAAAAGCCTGCAAGGGTCTGAGCGGATGACGCAGCCGGCGTCCCGCCACGATCTTGCATTCAATCCAGATGCTGACGCCGTGGTCGATACCATAGAGATCAGGCACTCCGGTCGTCGAAAGCCCGGTTTCTATCTTGGACCACATCGGGCCGCCAATGGTCTTGGTTAGCCTGTCGCGGAATTGAGTTTCTTTATAAGCCGCCGGCATTCAGCGCGCCCCGGAATGCTGGTGACGGTCCATCTCGCGTTCCAGCTCGCGGATCCGGTTCTGCCAGGGCGGCGGTGGTAATTCCTTTGCCGTGCCGAGGATAACCTTGATCTCGATCAAGGCGGTCATCAGCTTCTCATCCTGCTCGCGTAGATTGCGAATCTCCCCGGTGAGGTTCTTGACCGCGATCTCCAGCGGAGCCAGATCACGGATCGCGTCGATGCTGGTATAGGGATATTCGCGCGGCGGATAGAAGACATCCTTGGTGATCGTCACGCCGGTCGTCGCGCCGACCATCATGATGGCGAGAACAGCCAACTCGACGGGATTCAGATTCTCAAAGATCTTCTTGCTGAACGGCATTAATCCCCGATGATGCCCTTGAGAGCGCTCTCCGGCGGATCGATCAGGACGGAAGCGGCGGTCGCGCCGAGCAGAGCCTGGGCCTTGGTGCTCGAAAGCGTCGTCGTCCTGAGCTGCACGAGATCATGCAGCTTGGCTGGATCGGCGAGCGCATCGGCGAGATGGCGCTGGGCCGCCTCATGGGCGACGCCGGTGACCGCGGTGAGCGCCCGGCCTCGCGGGCTGAGCGGCGGGAACGGCACACGCAGGAACCGGGCGTAGCCGCGCAAGCCGGTTTCGATCCTGAACACCTTGGCGAGATCGTCGGCCTTCACCGTCGGTGTGTCTTCGACCGCCGCCATAGCCGCGGTGAGGATTTCCAGATCCTTCACGTACTGGTCACCGAACACCTCGCGCGCCTGGGCGACCCGGCCCGTTTCCAGGAACCGGGTAAGGCTGGTCAAGGTTGTCACCGACCGGTTGCTGCCTCTATCGAAAGTCGTGATGTCGTCGCGGATGCGCCGCGCGAAGGCATTGTCGAAATCGGCCAGAAGATCGGGATCCGCCTGCCTCAGTCCGCTGCGTACGGTCTTGAGATCGTCGATCTTCTCGGTCTTCAGCAGCTCGTTGACGACCTCGTTGGAATCGTAGCGCGAGACCTTCCGGGCGAGCGTCTTGTTGACGTTTTTGGTGACCTCGGCGAGCGTATCGTCGGCGCTCTTCGCCGCCAGCTTGAGATTGCGCAGATTGGAAAAGGCGGCCATCTCGTCAGCCGTGAAGATACCACGCAAGGATTCCGAATTCTGCCGCAGGAAGCCGGTCAGAACGGCCGCCTCGGCGGTATCGCTCGGGCGATCGGCAAGGCGCTGCTCGACCAGACCGAGGATACCGCGCTTCAACTGGAAGATCGCCATGTTGCCGTTGACGTTCGACGGATCCCCGAGCACACCGACGAACTGGCGCATCTCGCTCGACCGCGACAGCAGGCGCGGGATGAGTTGCTCATCCGCTAGGCGGTACTGGCCGCCCTCGACCGTGGAGAGCGTGTTGCCGATGACGCCGCGGTCGTAGTTCTCCTTGAAGATCCGGTAACGATTCTCGGTGTTCATGACTTGCCAGTAGGCATTCGGATTATCCGAGCCTGCGAGGCCCTGGTTGCGCGCCGCGAGAAGCGCATTGTGGAAGCCCTGGACGATGCGCCGCTGCTTGTCCGAAAGACCCTTGTCGACGCGCCTCAGCGTATCGCGCAGATTTGAAAGATCCCGCTGCACGATCCTCAAGGGAACCGGCTCGCTGCCTCTTGTGGTGATCCACTCCAGGACGCCGTCGGTACCGAACCTGAGGTTTCTGATTTCAGTGACGCCGGCTTCGAGTCCCTCACGGATCATCGGCAGATCGTCCTTCTGGACCGACTGGAAGATGAGGCCCGACAGTTCATCGCCGAATTCGCGCGCCTGGCTGCGCACCGTGGCGAGGTCGATCGGGATCTCGCCGAATGCCTCGATCTCGTCATATTCGGCGTCGAACGGCAGCAGCGCGCGGCTGCGCGCCTGGACAATGTTCTCGCGCGCCGCCTGGGCCGCAGCGCTCGGCACGTCGGCCAGGCCGAGAAAGCGTTGCTGCGCCGTGTCGGCGACATCTCCGGCGGTCTTGGCGACTTGGCGGCGCCGGGCCAATGTGCCTTCGACGGTCCTGCCGGCCAACTGCTTGATCCGGCGGCCGACTGCCAACTCCGATTCACGGGGCGTCGTGGCCGAGAAGATATCATCGAGGATCGCGTTGACCGTAGTGTCCTGGCCGAGACGTATATCACGCAGAAGCCGTCCGGTGCTCTTGCGCATCGCTGTGTTCTCGGCTTCGAGGAAGACCGGATCGCGCGTCGCCTGACCCGTGGTCAAGTGCAGCTCCTGGCCGAAACGCTCGCGTACCAGACGCTCCACGTCGCCCGAGGCGGCCTCGCCGCGCTCCAGGGTCGCGAGCACTTCCGGCAGATCGAGGTCGGCGATCGCCTTGGGCAGCTGTCCGGTGACGCGCCGGAAGATCTTTGCCGCCAGCGGCAGCACGACGCCGCCGGCTCCGGTCAGACCACTGACCAGGATCGCCTGCCGCCAGATCTGCTCATCGTCGATCGGCAGGCCCTGGCTCTGGGCGATGTTCAGCTTGACCACCTCGGCCGTGAAGGCGGTCAGGACTTCGCCGGTCGCCACCGCCGCCACCATGCCGGCGGGACCGGTCGGCGATGCCACGGCGGCGGCTCCGAGTCCGGCGGCGACCTCGACCGTCGCCGTTGCGATATCCGGACCGGCCGCGGCGATATCACCGATATCGGGACCCGGCCTGTTGAACAGCGTGAAGCGCTCGGTTCCCTTTAGGCGGAACTCAAGCTCACCGGTCTCCGGTCCGATCCTGACTTCCACAGGGGATGCGAAGCCCTTTTCCAGACCGGCCCGGACCTCGGCCAGCTCCTGCTCGCTGCCGCCGCTGCCGATGCCGAGGTTGGCCAGGAGACGGGCCATGGCCGGCGCACCCTCGGTCGAGATGCCGAACTCCTCGGCGATCATGCCGACCGTGGGTTGCGCAACGAAGCCGCGCGGATCCGGCGCCTCGGTGCCGGCGAAGGGTCCGCCGGCCACGGTAGGGATCGGGAATCGCGAGCGCACGCGGGCCGATTCGGGCCCGGTCTCTATCGGATCGCGCGGAGGAATCGCCTGATCGACGACCGGAGCACCCTCGAAAGGGTCCTCAAGGACTTCCGCGCCACCGAAGATGTCGGGCATGTCACGGTTTCCTGCGCAGCTTGCCGAAATGCGGAGAATCCGGGTTGCCGTCTATGAACACCGCGCCCGGTGGCAGCGCCTCGAATTCGTCGCGCGTCGTCAAGGTCGGCGTCGGGCCGGCCGCATCGGTGATACCCGGCGTCCGATCGCGCCGGGCCGTCGGATTAAGATCACTCGGAAAGGTTATCTGTTGTCCAGGCGGAACGAACCGGTTGACCGTCGCGACGCGGTTCCTGAGACCGTTGATCATGCGCTCCTGGTTGTCGATCAGGACTTCCTCGAACACGTCCGGGTCAGCGCTGACGCCGATCTGGGTCATGAAGCGGTCTATGTCCTTGTCGGAGACGCCCCTGCCGGTCTGAGCCGCCGCGGCGGCGGCGGCGAAGGCCAGCGAAACGACATTCGATTCGACTATCGCGGCGTTGATCGCGGCACCCTCGAAGCGTGCGCTCAGACCGGCCGCCAGCTCGACGAAGAACCCGGGATCTTCCTGGCGGATATTGGCCACCGCGCGATCGCGCACTTCGGTCACGCTGGCGGCCGTCTCTCTTCCTTCGTCATCGATGATCACGAAAGCGGTCGGCGACAGACGCTGATTTTGCGGAATCTTGTCGAACAGGGTTTGCTGCAGACCCTGGATCGTCGAGGCGGTCGCATTGATCGCCTGGGTCACGCTGCCGGCCGCGCCGAGCACCGCGGCGCCTTCGGTTCGCAACGTCTGGATCACCCGGTCGGATTCGAACAGGAAATTGCGCACGCCCATCTCGGCATCCTGCACGCCCGAGACGACCGATGCGGTCGGCTCGAAGACCCCAGGATCGGCCGCCTGTACGCTGACCGGTATCTCCTGGAAGCCCTGGGCCAGCAGAGCGTCGATGCGTTGCTCGGAACCGGCTGCCGCGACCCGAATGCCGACCACGTCGCTGCCTTTCTGAAACCGCCTGGTCTGGGTCCGCTGGGCCGGCGTCAAGGTGGTCTGTCCGCGCCGTGCGATCTCGGCCTGCAACTGCCTGGCGCGACCGGTCTCGCCGGCTTCCTGAGCCCTCGCAAGATCGTCCTGCAGCTTGGCCAGCTCGCTGCGCGTGCGCGATGATTCCTTCACGATCTGATTTTGCAGACGGGCGGCCAGCTCCGTGTTCCCGGCAGCCAGCGCACGCTGGCGCGCCGCGTCCAGCTCCTCCAGCTTGGTCAGCTCCGGCGCGACGGCGGTACCGCCAAGCGCTCCCTTCAGAACGTCGATCGGCGTATCGCTTTCGAGCGATTCGATGAAGAAGCTGACCTGGTCTTCCGGTGAGAGACTCAAGAGCGCCTTGCGCGCCGGATCGACCGTGCCAGGCACCACGCTTGCGGTGCCCGCTGCGGATGTCGTCGGACCGCCCGGCGTACCGACACCGGCAGGACCGCCGGGCGCCGCGGGAAGCGCCGCGGCAATCGCCTCGGCGATTCTGCGCCGCCGCTCCATCGTGCGGTCGTTCTCGATTAGATTGATGATCTCAAGCGAGGCATCGCCGACGCCGGCGAATGGATTGCCGGGCGGACCGGCCGGCGGCGTGCTTCCCCGAGCGACGGTCCTGACCATCAGCCGAACGCCGTCTTGACCGCCGCCGTGCCGAGCAGGAAGTCACCGAGACCGCCGGCGGCGCCGGCCTCCCCACCGGTCGGAGGAATCAGCACGGGCGTCGGCGAGGCGATATCGGCGCCGATACCGAGCACTGCAAGCAGACGCTGCAGTCTCAGCTGGAACTCCTGCAAGCCCCGTTCGACACCGAGATCCTCGATCAACCGCGGCAGAGCCTGTGCCTGGAGCACGTTGACGAGATTGTTGATCTGCTGCGCCTCGACCTGCGCCACCTGGCTCGGCGCCTGGGCCTGGATCGCCCGCTCACGGGCCAGGTTCTGGGCCGAGATCCGCGCCGCGGTATCGGCGATGGTGTTTTCCAGATCGCGGCCCGCCTGGCGCACCTCGCGCACGAAGGGCGATGAGCCGCTCGCCTGGGTCTGCTGACCGGCGCCCGCGAAACCGAGCTGCAGGGCCGGCAGAACGTCTTCCTCGAAGGCCGCCCTGGCCGGCCGAACCGCCGCCTCGATGGTCGCCGCCAGGAACGGATTGGACGCGGGATCGAGAAAATCACCGGCGATGGTCCGGCCGAGCAAATCCTGGCCGGCGGCAAAATTTTCACCGGGCTTGCCGAACCGATTGCCGAGCAGCTCGACGATGTCAAGTTCGTCGGCACGAATCGGTGCGACAAGCTCACCGGGGAAGCCGATGCCTTCCTCGTCGAAGATGCCGAGAATGAGGTCACGGATGAACGGCCGCAGCTCCTCGAATTGCCGCGGCGTAACATCGACGATCTCGCCAGGTGTCCCTTCCTCGCCGCCGGAGCCGAACAATCCGCCGAGAAAATCACCCATCAGAGATGCACCCGGTACATTGTGCCGATATTCTCAAACTTGCCGAGCGGCGCGAAGAGACGCTGGTAGGCATCGTCCTGGCCGGGCCGGCGGTTGGCCACCAGCACCGTACTATAACCCTGCTCTTGCGTCCACTTGGAGATCTCCGCAGCCATGATCTCGATCACCTGGCGTGGCCCGTCGTTGAAGAAGTGGAATACGTGAGGCTCCGACTGAAGCTCATTCATGGGCCGGACGACCAGCGCCAGCGCGCACCAGCGCTCGCCGTCGCGGGCGACGAAGGGCACGAGGAAAGGCGAGCCGGCGAACCGATGAATGCCGCGCTTGGCCATGCCCGCGGTCGTCGGAATGCCGCCGGCAAACGCGCGGTCCAGCAGATTCTGTATCTCGGGCAGAAGCCAGAATGCCGGATTGGCGACCTTCAGAACGAAGATCGGATTTTCCAGCTCAAGCGGCGTCGCTGGCGTTGTGGTCGCAGCTGGGGCAGGAGGTTCTGAGCAGATCCTGCTGGGAGCCCCGTCGGTATTCGCCGCAATGCGGGCAGCAAGCGCGCCAATCATCCTTTTGAGCATGATGCACCAGCATCTCGTGGTTCTGCTCGAGCGTCAAGCCGCGCTGGCGGTTCAATGCCGCCGACATCACCTTCTGGCGGCGCAAGGTGATCATGAGACGAAGCGGATCCATGGTCATTTTATTCCCGCCCCGTGAATCGTCGAGTCGACATCATAGCCCTCGAAGGAGATCGGCACGCCGGTCCCGGTCGCATAGTATTCGATCTCGCCATAGCGCGCGACTTTGCGCGGACTGACGAAGCGGTTGCCGGCGAAGGTCGGATCGAACAGCGACGTAGAAAGCAACTTGCTCTTGCCGGCCACTGAATCAGATCCATAAAGACGCACCTCCAAACTCCAATCAGCAGCGTCAAGTTGCTCCAAGAAGGAATAGATCCGCCGCACCATGCCCTTGCGCGTGGCGTCACCGAAGGCACGCCGCGGGAAACGCCACCACGAAGCGAAGGCCGAGCCGTCCTGGCTGTCAAGCTCATTCAGGATGAAGATCTGGCCGTTCTCGTCGCCGAACAGGTTGAACGGAAAGTTGGCCAGGAAGAAACGATCGTTCCAACGGTAGTTTTGGTCGGCCCAGGTATCCAGAATATCGGAGAAGCGCAACGTCGTCTCGCGGGCACCGAAACCGACCGCCGTCGCCGGGAAATCGCGTATCGTCACGGGCGACTGCTCGTCCTCGCCGACCAGCTCCAGATAGTGCTCGACATAGCCGGTCGTGATGTTACCGGTTTCGACATCGGGATCGGTCGAGAGCGGCAGGCCCCAGATCAGGTCACCGTTCTCCTCATCGAAATGCGAGATGATCGCGCCGAGCCGGTTCGGCGAGACGGTCCGCAGGATCTCACGCCAGACCTGGAATCCGACCTCGGTGACGGTGACGCCGTCGAAGCGGTACTGAGCGTCGGGACCGAGGAACTCCAGGAAATCACCGAAGTCGGCGATTGCGCCCTGGCTCAAGGGGCCGAGTCCGGCGACCGCGGTACGGAAGATCAGCTGCAGCGGCAGATCGACATCCTGGGCCAGCACGATCGAGCGCTCGGAGAGAATGGCCAGAAGATCACCCATCCGGTAGAGATCGACGATCGGGTCAGCGCCGTCATGGACCACAAACTCGGCCGCGGGCGCCGTGGTCACGTCCTCCGGCTGGCCCGGCACGGAGGTCCTGATCGAATAGGGCTTGGCCTGGCCGGAATCGACGAAGTTGGCGTAGACCATGCGGTTCTTGTAAAGCGCCAGAACCTTGGGCGTGATGCCGATCGCAGCCACACGATAAGTCGTCTCGGTCGCCCCGTCCCAGCCGACCACGCCGTCAATCCCATTGGTCGCGTACCATCGATCGCCGTCGACGCCGATCACGTTGACCGCATCCGGGAAGATCTCCGTCGACCAGCGATCGAACTTATCGCCTGTGAAGACCTGGAAGATCTTATAGGGACCGTCGTACTGTTGTGCCGTCGCAACGGTTCGCAGATAAATTGTCACAGCCGACCCTTGTTCAAACTGGAAGCCCCAAGCATGCAAGCCTTCTGAAACGGTCCCCAGATAGGATTGCGCACCAGCCTTGAACATACGCAAATCCATATCGGCATTACCGCCGCCCAATGTCGTCTCGGCCGTGATGGTAAGACGAAAGAATCCGTTCGCCACGGCGGCGATCGTGCCGCTGACGTTGCTTCCGGCGCCCGTTGCAGTAATTGTTCCGGCGCTCAAATCAAAAGTCACCCCGGTATCGGATTCAAATATTCCGACACCAGCCATGAGAAGCCTGCACTCGGTTCTCTCCAAAGGTTTGACGTAACACGAGAATGTATAAAACGTAAAAGCGCTCAGAGACAGCTGACGGGTGATCCGATGAAGCCCAGTAGTCGCGGTCTCGTTGATCTTGTCTGCCGTCACTGTCAAGTCCGGTGCTGCAATGTCATCCGCCACTATGGTGACGCCATCCTTCGTCCAGGCCGCATCATCAAGTTCTTCCGACCGGGTAAACAAATTGGGCACCATCATATTCGCGGTCATCGTCAGCTGGGTATCGCTGTCGACGCTCTGCACGATCTCGGCGTTAGGCTGCAACGGATCGAGCGCCTCAGTATCAACAGTGCCGATGATCAAGCGATCAGTTGCCTTGACATTCTTCGGCGTGCCGCTATCGAACAGCGTGCCGGTCCCGGTCACCGTCGCACTGCCGTCGCTAATAACAACCGTGCCCGCACTATAAACCGGCGTGATAACCTGATACTTGTTAATCCCCGGATCGAACCGGAACAGATCGGTCGTCGTGCCGTAGATGTCGACCACGCCGCCGGCCCGGTTGAAGAAACTGTCGATCATCGTGACGATGCCGGGCAGAACGCCGTTGATGAACTTGGCCCAGCCCATGTTGTCGCGCCGGATCCGGCCTTCCTTGATCCTGACGTTCCGGCAATCGATCAGGGCACGCGGCGGCACCACGGAATGCGGACGATCGAGGAACAGGCCGAGATTAGGCCTCAGGACTTCGGTTCTGCGGCTTCGCGGCATCCTCGATCACCTTCTCCAATTCCCGGCCGGCTTCGAGAATTTTATGACCATAACCAGGCGGACGAAAGCCTTGTGCAAATTTAGCAAGACCGCCCAAGACTTGATTACGCATGGATTCCACAGCGGCGGCGGGGCGGTTGGACGCCTTGACGACCTCGATCAGATAGAGCGGCAGCTGCTCGTAGCCGCAGGACTTGATGACTTCCTGCCCGCCGTCCGGCTTGGTCCATACGGTCTCCCACCAGAGCGGGCAGGAGAGACCTCTGTCCGGGTTGCCGTTGGCCGGACATTTGCGACACCGGAACGCCGCTTTGTGGTTCCTCGCCATCAGTCCCTCGTCGCGACCAGCACGTTCTGGTAGGCCGGCCGCCATGAGCTGTCGGTCGAAAGACCGTGGTTGTGGCTGTTATCGCTGCCAGTCTCGTCGGTACGGCCGATGGTCGCCTCGACGGTCGCACGCTGCATACGATACTGCAGGTCACCGCCGGCCGATTTCTCGGCCATGGTCGCGTTCGAGGCGTTGACCAGCGTATTGCCGGCGCCGGCATCCTCGGCGGAAAAGACGTGGTGCCTGTGGCTCGGCATCTGGGCCTGGGTCAGGACATGATTGTCGACGGTCACGCCCGACAGCGTCCAGCTGCCGGCGACGGCGCCGCCGGTACCGTCGTCGACGACCCGCAGGACCCGGTCGTTCTGGCTCGTATCCTGGGTCCAGCCGGCCGGCGCCGCGGCCTGCACGAAGACCATTTTGGTGCCCGAGACGATACCGAGGATCGCGCCGGCATTGGTCCAGGGAAACACCGTCCCGCCCTCGGCCCGGCCGAAGATCTCGACAACGGCGGATACGTCCTTGCCATACATCTGATAGGTATCGGCGACGGCCGCCGGATCGGAACCTTGAACCTTGCAAGTGACCTTCTTGTGCCGGCCGCTGTCGGGCACATCAGTACCGAAATGGTCAACGTCGACCTTGTCCTGGGTTGCTTGGCGCGACGCCCGCTCGTTGGCCGGATATTGGCTGACGATCGCGTTAGCGAGCGGATTTGTCGGGTCGATCGGGTGAGTCATCAGCGCACCATCCTGAAGCGCCCCGACCGGCCCGCATTGCGATTGACGCCGAGCGTCAGGCGGTTGGCGACGCGACCTCTCTGGTCGGTTTTGATCATGCGCCCAAGCTCGCCTTGGAACCGCGTACCGCTCAGGATCGGTGCGCCCTCGCTGACATCGTAGCCGGCCTTGGTAGAAAAGACGAGTGCCCTCTCGTTGAACTCGTTCAGGAACAAGGCCTGGGCGGCGGCCAGCCAGACGACGTAGTTGTCCCAGTTGTCGGTGAAATAATTGCTTGCATTATCAGCGGCCAAAGTCGGCAAATACCGATAGTAGGGTATGAGGATGCGGTATTCACCGGCCGCAGGTGCCGGCCCGACTTGGCGCGATAGCGCGTCGGGAAAGGGATAGACCAGAAACTGATCGAGATCGCTGGTGCCGTCATAGAAGATCCGCTCGACGAGGTCTTTCGGCGGACCGATATCCTGGGTCGTGTTCTCACCATAACGTTCGCGCGCCTGATCCTCGGTCGCCCATGACAGCCTGATGTTGGAGCCCTCCGGCGTGACGTAATAGGGATCGAGCCGGCGGTCCTTCCAATCGATGAACTTGGTCCCCAGCAAGCGAACGTTCTTGGTCGTATCCTTGAATTGCTCGGCCTGCATGGCACGAAAGTTGTGAGTCTCCTGGGCGACGCGGATCGCCCAGTTTATCCAGCCATCGAATTCAGCCGTGATTTCATCGACGACATCGACGACATGAGTTTGGACCCGAGCTCTAATCTGGGCAAGCGTCACCGGCATGATCATCCCTCAACGAAACGGGCGACATCATCGATGCCGCCCGACCGCGCGAAAACAAGGGCTAGAGCCTGGCGGAATCAGCCCCTGCCGCTACGCCTCTTCCTTCTCGCCATTGGTTTTCTCCTCTTTGGTGTCGATGTTGTACTGATCGATCGCATACTGGAACGCCAGCTCATCGACCTCGATGCCGAGCCGCGCCATGGTTTCAGCGGCCTGGTCGCGGCGCATCTTCTTGTCGTTGATGATCTCGCCTTCCAGGTTGACGATGTTGTACCAGCTCGATCCGGCATACTGCAGCTTGAACTGTGGCGCCGGATCGCCCTCGGGAGCCTCTGAGACCGGTTCCTGGGGCTGCGAAGCCACCGAAGTGATCGCCTCGCCCCCGGCCGGCCGAACCGGCTCAAACTCACGCTCGATCTCGGCTTCGAGGCCTGCCGTCTTCTCGTCAAACTCACGCTCGATCTTGGCTCTGGCCTCGGCGAAACGCTGCATCTTGATACGCTCGACCTTGAGCGCTGCGACCGGGAAGCCGGCACCGTCGGCAAGCTCGCTTGCGATCCGGCCGCCGTTTACGTCCATGAAGACACCGGGATCGTCCTTGTACATGCAGATTTGCATGCCGTTCGGATGCTGGCGTTTGGTGACGCCGCGGTCGAGGTCCAGGCTCATTTGATGCTGTTCACCTTTCTCAGTTCCGTCTGCAGCGCATTGACTTTAGCGGCGAGCGACGCCACGGCGTTGCGGACTTCAGCTTGGTCGTAGGTCGCGCCGATCACGGCGATCGTATCACTCGCCGCCCCACCGGAATTGTCCGTCAGATTGGCATTGGCGACGGTGCCGACAACGGCGGATGCCTTAGGGACCGATCCATACAGACTCATGTTTCTTCCCTTTCAGCGGCAATGCGTCTTTTCGCGTCTTACGTCGGAAAGTCCGCAGCCACCAGTCCCATGGTCGACGCCAGTCCAAATCAGGCAGTGAACTCGGTCATATGCGTCAGCCGGTCATTCGCGGCGGCTGCAGACCCGCTTTGGAATGGTTTCTGCTTATACTCGACGAAGACCGTGCCCGCACCCGACGTGGCCCCAGTCGTGACTTCGAGAATGAACTGCTCGCCGGGATTGATCTCCAGGGGCTTATTGCCGGCCGCGAAATTCTCGGCCTCGATGTAACCACCCTTGCCGGCGGCCAGCGTGCCGGGCGTCAGCGTGCCGCCAGCCGCATTAACGCGGCCCGTGTCGCTGCCTGCGGTGATCCGCTTGTCGGCGGCGATAACCGGCGCACCGACGATTACCGTCGTCACTACCAGACCCCAGCGCACGACATCGATCGGTACGCCCGGGGTGAAGGTGAGCACATCGGCAGTGGCGCTCAGATCAGCGACGGCCACTTCCAGAGTGTTGAATTCATTGATCATGGCTCAATCCTCAATCGCCGTCCGATCAGGCGCTGGTTCCGTGGATCACGCGCGCCTTGGCCGCCACGTCCCAGGTCAGGCCGGCCTCAATCGTGCCGACCCAGCCGACCTCGCGGAACCGGCCGAGGTTCTCGGGAATACCGGCGCGCAATTCCGGCTCCTGGATCGTCGCCAGGAAACCCGCATCGGCGCCGAAGAAGATCGCCTCGCCGGCTATCCCGCCGGTTCCGATGGCATTGAGCAGCGCATCGAAATGGTTGGTCTCGACCAGCGCGAAGTTCTCGACCACCGCCGGCAGCATACCTGAGATCAGCGGACGCGATGAAGTCGGCGCCAGCCAATCCTTGTATTCGGCATCGTTCTTGATGCCGCGCGCCGCCTTGGTCGAGAGAATACCGACATATTGGCCGTTACGGAACGGCGGCGCCTTCAAGGTGCCACGCAGCTCATCGTGAATGTTCCGAAGATCGGCGATCGCGAAGTTGATATCGGCTGTGGTCGAGGCCGTGCCATCAGTGTCGAACACACCACCGGTCGAGACCGGAATGTACTTGTAGAGCGTAGTCTTGAGGGCATCGGCGACCATCTTGTCCATCGTCAGACGCATCTGATCGCGCAGCATCTGCTGGAACTGGTTGGTCTGGTCCTCGGCTGAGAGATCTTCCTCGAACTTGGTCGTCTCAATCAGGAAGCCCCACTCACCGACCGTGATCGACT
>JBPCXA010000143.1:0-5491 GCA_051008975.1 Gammaproteobacteria bacterium | reverse complement strand
CGCAACAAAATCGCACCGGTGTCCAATCTGGAATCCGTCTGCATAATTGTAACTCCGGTTTTTTCGTCCCCCGCCAATCTCGTTCTGGGAATCGGCGCGGCGCCGCGCCATCGCGGCAGCAGGGACGGATGAATATTCACCGCTCCGCGCGGCGCGGAACGCAAAATTTCCGGCGACAAAAGTTTGCCATAATCACAAACCACGACAACATCCGGACGACATTTTAGTAGCGTTTTTTCCAGCGTTTCCGGAATTTTCGGTACTCCCGATTCCTGTATTTCCGAAGTTTCCAATTCGCACAGCGGCAGCGACATTTCGCGGGCGGCGACGGCGACGGGGCAGGGCGAAAGACGCAATTTCCGTCCGGCGGGGCGCGGCGGCGGACAAAACACCCGCCGCACATCGTGCGCCGCCGCCAGCGTCCGCAGGGCGGCGATTCCGAAACCGCCGCTTCCGAAAAAAACGGCGCGCATCAGACGCCGCGTCCGTCCGAAAGTTTGCGGTATTTGGCGAGTAGGCGGTTTTTTTTGAGGCGGCTTAAATGATCGACAAACAAAACGCCGTTCAGATGATCAATTTCGTGCTGCAAACACGCCGCCAATAATCCCTCGGCGTCCGCCCGAAATTCGCCGCCGTCCCGGTCAATTCCGGAAACGGTCACCGCCGCCGGACGGCGGACGACGGCGGAAATGCCGGGCATCGACAAACATCCTTCTTCTCTTTCGGCGATTTCCGCGGCGGCGGCGGTGATTTTCGGATTAAAAAACACCAGCGGCGCGGCGTTTTCGGCGGCGGCGGCGACAATTAACCGCACCGGACGCGCGACTTGCGGCGCGGCGAGACCGACTCCGCCCGCCGCGCGCATCGCCGCGATCATTCCGTCCGTCAGCGCGCGCAAATCGTCGTCGACGGCGGACACCGCGCGGGCGGGGGCGCGCAACGCGGGATGCGGAAATTTAACAATGGCGGGCGGCGGCATTCGGTTAAAATGTTAACATTATGCCGCGCGATTTTCAACTTCGGGACTGGATTGTACTTTCCATGGCCAAGGGCGTGGGACCGGTGATGATGCGCAAATTATTGGAAAAATTTGAATCGCCGGGCGCGGTTTTGCGCGCCCCGCCGTCCGCCTTGGCCGGTTTTTTGCCGCCCGCCGTGGCTAACAATTTGCGTCCCGACGAACACGGGGAACGCGCCGCCGAAGCCGTCGCCAAATGGCTGAAAGATCCGCGCCACCACATCATCACGCTCGCGGAATTGGAGAATTGTTCCGCCGCGCTTTTTCATATCGGCACCAAAGATCCGCCGCCGCTTTTGTATGTACGCGGCGATCCGCGGGCGCTTTCCGAACGCCCGTTGATTGCGATTGTCGGCAGTCGCAACGCCTCCGCGGCGGGCGTCAAAAACACCGAAATGTTCGCCCGTTCGCTGGCCGAATCGGGAATAAATATCGTCAGCGGACTGGCGCAGGGAATCGACGCCGCCGCCCACCGCGGGGCGATCGCCGGCGGCGGCAAGACGGTGGCGGTTTTCGGCACCGGCGCCGACATCGTTTATCCGAAAGAAAACCGTCCGCTGGCGATGAAAATTATCGAACAAGGCGGCGCGATTGTCAGCGATTTGCCGCTCGGCACGCCGCCCAACAAATACAATTTTCCGCGCCGCAACCGCATTATCAGCGGGATGGCGAAGGGCTGTCTGGTCGCCGAGGCGACGAAAAAAAGCGGCGCGCTGATCACCGCCGAATACGCCGCCGAGCAGGGGCGCGAAGTTTTTGCGGTGCCGGGATCGATTAATTCGCCGATGCACAAAGGATGCCATCATTTAATAAAACAGGGCGCGAAACTCGCCGAAAATGTGAACGACATTTTGGAGGAATTAAATCTCGCCCGGCGCGCGGGCGATTCTCCGTCCCGCGACGCGCGCGATTCTTCGCCGCCGCCGCCCGCCGAGGGCGATTTGCTGGGTTTTATAGATTTCGAACCGACCGCGCTGGACGACATCGCCGAACGCAGCGGGCTGCCGGCGGACTCGCTGCTCGCCGATTTATTGACGTTGGAAATGGAGGGCAAAATTATCGCCGCGGCGGGCGGTACATATCAGCGGAAACTTTAATCGATTTAATCGGCTGAATTGTTTTAATTGCAAAACATTTCGTCCGGCGATGTTGTACAATGTCGTTTTTTGCGGCCGGTTTTACGGTTGATTTTAATTCCCCATTAATTTTTTATTGAATGCGACGCGCGTTTTTTTGTTTTTTGCGGCTGTGCCGCGCGGGCGCGGCGGTCGTCATATTCGCCTCCGCGTCGGCGGCGCCGCCGCCCGATGTGCGCGCGCTGATGAAACAAAACGGCATTTCCCCGGCGCGGGCGGGAATCGTAATTTTTCGTTCCGGCGAAGACGCGCCGCTGCTGTCGCATCAGCCGCAAAAGTTATTTAACCCGGCGTCTTTGACAAAGTTGCCGCTGGCGTTCGCGGCGTTTGACATTCTCGGTCCGCGCCATCAATGGAAGACGGCGTTTAAGCGCGCCGGCGAAATTGAAGACGGCGTTCTGCGCGGCGATTTAATTCTCTCCGGCGGCGGCGATCCGCATCTGACGGCGGAACGTTTTTTGCATCAAATTAATGATCTGCGCAGCCGCGGACTGCGCGCGTTTACCGGCGATTTGATCATAGACGACACATTGTTTTTAATTCCGCCCCACGATACGGCGGCGTTTGACGGCGCGGCGCGCAAACCCTACAACGCCGGCGGCGGCGCGCTGGCGGTCAATTTTAACGCGCATAAAATCGTCCTGTCGCCGCGACGGGGCGGTATTCGCGCGTATTTGGAACCGCCCAACGAAAATTTCGTAATTGACAATCAATTGCGCGCGGGGCGGACGCGATGCTCCAATTGGCGCGGGCGAATTTCGGAGCGGTATCGCGGCGACGGCGACCGGATTACGCTGTCTTTGCGCGGAAGATATTCCCCGCGTTGCGGCGAGCAGGCGTTTTATGCGACGGCGATTTCGCAGGCGGCGAATGCGGCGGGAGTTTTCGGCGCGCTGTGGCGGCGTCTGGGCGGCGAATGGAGCGGAAAATGGCGGGTCGCGCCGTCTCCGCCGGACGCGGAGGAAATCGCCGTATTTGAATCGCCGCCGCTGTATTCCGCCGTCGCGGCGATGAATAAATTCAGCAATAACGTCATCGCCCGCAACATCTTTTTATCCCTCGCGGAGGCGGGCGGCGCGCCGCCGTATTCGCCGGAATCGGCGCGCGCGGTGTTCGACGAATGGATGCGGGGGCGGGGGATTGAGGGCGAATTTTTTGTGGACAACGGCAGCGGACTTTCGCGCGAAGGGCGGATGTCGGCGGGACAAATGGCGACGCTGTTGCGGCAAATTCTGGCGCATCCGCTGCGCGCCGAAATTATTTCCTCGCTGCCGATATTGGGAATTGACGGCACTTTGCGAAGACGCCTGACCAAAACCGCGCGCGGACGCGGGCATCTAAAAACCGGCAGTTTAAACGGCGTCAACAACATCGCCGGTTTTTTGCGCGACGAAGCGGGACGCGACATCGTCTTCATTTGTATGATTGAATCTTCCGGCTCGCGCGCCCGCCGTTTTCAAGACGCGATGATTCGCTGGACGCTGAATCAATAAGAGACGTCCCATTCCTGCGAAAGCAGGAATCTATACGCCGAAGGCGGTAATTGTACAATTACCCGCCGCTTTGCGGCGGCGGAGATTCCTGCCTTCGCAGGAATGGGACGGGGGGGAGTTAATGCGAAAAGTCAAAGTGAACAAAGAGATTCCGGCTTTCGCCGGAATGGCGGTGCTTTTTGTCTTTGCGGACAATACCGAATTTGGCGGTATCCGAAAATATAAAAACCGCCATTCCGGCGAAAGTTTATCCTCGCGAACGCGGGGACCGGAATCTCCTTCCTGCGTAGCAGGAATCCCTCCCCCTAAAACCGCCGCACCGCCGACAAATTGAAGCGGGCGTTGTCGCCGAATTCGTCCGCCGATTCCCAGCGGAATCCAGCAGACGGGCGAATCGTCCAGCGGTTGTAGCGGAGAACGCTTTCTAAATTCAGCGAATTCCGCGTTTCGGTTTCGTCCTCGTCCAAACGGGAATGCAGACGGTACGTCGGCGACAGTCGCCAAATTCCGCCGTGATAATCCGCAGACAACGCAAAATTGTAATCGGCGGTTTCGCCTTGGACGGTTTCGGAGAACGCGGCGGTCCACAAATCGGCGGAGTATTCGCCGCCGCTTTCGTAGCGGAAATCACCGAATTCGCCGTTCGCATTTTCTTGTCCGGCGGCGTAGTACAGATGCCAGTTGTCTTTACGGAAATTCAGCCGACCGCCTGTGTTCACAGAGTAGCTGCTTTCGTTCAGCGAATAGCCGAAATCGGGGGCGAAATTGAACAGCGAAAAATCGCCGCCCGAAAGATACGCCGCCATAAATCCGACAACGCCCACACCCAAGCCGACAACCGCCAAATCTCGGGCGTCGCCGTCGCCGCCGGGAGTGGGAACGGAATCGGAATCGGCGGGCAAATTCGGAGTTGCGACGGCGACGGCTTCGCAAATTGAACCGTCGGCGGACAAGTCCGGCGTAAGTCCGTCCGGGTCGCAAGTCGGTGCTTCATATTCCCGCGTACCGGATCTGGCGTTGGGCACCTCCGTCCAAACATCGCCGGTCGTCAGAAGAAAGAATTCTTCGCCCGCCACCAAATCGGAGGCGGCGGCGATTCTGCCCGCAGGAACTTCGCCGTCCGCCAACGCCAAAATCCCGACCGAATTCCGATACACGCGAACAGTAATAACCGCCGCCCCGGTGGCAATGGCATCGGTTATTATTATGCGATTGCCCGCCGCCACCGGGTCTCCGCCAAAAGTCGGCAAGCCGTCATTGCCCACAACCTGACCCGCCGCCGTGAAACCGCCGTCCGAATCAATCCTCGCCCAATATGAGTCGAAAGCGGCAAAAGGAGAAACGCCGCCGGTAAAATCGGCGATAATCTCCACCAGCGTCTCGTCCAAATCAACCGTCCGCCCGAAGATGGAGAAATTGGCGGTGGGCTTGGAATACACCTGCGCCCGGGCTTCCTGTGCGTTCGCCGCCGTCGTTCCGAGAATCGCCGCCAAAAACACGGCGAGAACGCGGAAAATCCGTAAAATTAACGAGTCACAAGGGGGGGGGGGGGCAACAATTTTCATCGTGGAACGCTCCTTTTGAGTGCAGTAAAAATCCGATTTTATCAGAGAACGGGGTAAAAAAACGCAGGATTTTCAATTTTTTTGCGATTTTTTTTTCGGAGCGAATTTCGCGCCTTTGGCGCGGAGATTCCGGCTTTCGCCGGAATGGCGGTTTCTTTTTGTTTTTGCGGACAATACCGAATTCGGCGGTATCCGAGAATATAAAAACACCGCCATTCCGGCGAAAGCCGGAATCTCATTCGCCGCCCCGCAAATTCCCGCTTCTCGCCCGCCGTCCCA
>JBPCXA010000142.1:0-7589 GCA_051008975.1 Gammaproteobacteria bacterium | reverse complement strand
CCCGCGTTTTTTGGGTGGATGCGCGCGAAATGCATTGACAAACTCCGCAGTACGCCCGCGATGCCCCGCGCGGCGGCGCCGCCGCCCTCCCCTCCTTCGCCCGCCACGGCGCGGCGCAATTGCTCGTCGTCCAGCGACAACAATCCGGAAAGCGCGCGCAAATGTTCTTCGGTATGCAGATCCGTTCGCCGCCAGAATCTTTCCAAAATCAGATCCAATTCCAGCGTCCCGCGCCGGCTTTGCCAGCGAAGTTTGTTTTCGCAAACCGCCGTCATACCGCCCGCCGCGCGAGCATTTCCTTGATTTTGCCGATCGCCGCGGTCGGATTCAACCCCTTCGGGCAGACATCCACGCAATTCATAATCGTATGGCAGCGAAACAGGCGATACGGATCCTCCAAATTGTCCAGACGCTCGTTGGTCGCCGTGTCGCGGCTGTCGGCGATAAACCGATACGCCTGCAAAAGCCCCGCCGGCCCGACGAATTTGTCCGGATTCCACCAAAAAGACGGGCAGGAAGTCGAGCAGCAGGCGCATAAAATGCACTCGTACAGCCCGTCCAACTCGGCGCGTTCGGCGGGCGACTGCGGACGCTCCTTTTCGGGCGCCGGCGCGTCGTTGATCAAATACGGCTTGATGGATTCATACTGCCGATAAAACTGGCTCATATCCACGACCAAATCGCGGATAACCGGCAGCCCCGGCAGCGGACGCACCCGCACCGGCTCGCTCAGCCCCGCCAGCGGCGTGGTGCAGGCGAGACCGTTCTTGCCGTTGATATTGACGCCGTCCGAACCGCAGACGCCCTCCCGGCACGACCGCCGCACGGTCAGCGAATCGTCCACCTCGGCCTTGATGAACACCAGCGCGTCCAGCAGCATTTTGGCGGTCGGCGGCAGCGCGACGTCAAAATTCTGCATATACGGCTTCGCGTCCGTCTCCGGGTTATAGCGATACACGGAAAGTTTCATTGCATTCTCCTTTTCGGGGATTATAGCACGGTTACTACTATTCGGAAAACACCAGCGGAGGGGGGAGAAATATCCCGCGCCTCCCCGTTTGCCGGAGATTTCTATTTGGACATTTTGCGGATTTTTGTGCTTAATTTGTCGGCATCGTGTTCAACTTCAAACCCGCCCAAATTACGCACCAAATCACCCAATTTTTTATATCCGCCGTAATTTTTGGCGGAAAAAGCCGGATTCACTCTGACTAAATAACCCCCTATCGCGGACAAATTGGCCCAGCCGTTGTCATCGCCATAGTTGTCGCAAGCGTCCGCAAGAATTTGTTTAATATCTATTTCCGCTTCTCCCGCCGCCGCCGACTCTCCGCTGTTCTCTTCGGAGGAAAGATAGACAAAATTGTCGCAGGACGCGACAAAAGCGGCAAGCGTTTTGGCTTCGCCGAATCCGTAAACTTTTATTCCGTTTTCACGCAATTTCATCGCCAAAAGCGAAAAATCGCTGTCGTTGCTCGCTATGCAGACGACTTCTACGGATTTATGCATCATCAAATCCATCGCGTCTATGACCAGCGCGATGTCCGACACATTTTTGCCGCTGGTGTAGGCGTAGCGCGCCACCGGCTCAATGGCATATTTAAACACGACTTCCTTTTTCCAAGGGAATCCCCCGCCAAGCGCGCCGTATCCTTTGCGCACGACGACATTGCCATGCGTTGCTGCATATTTCAACAAATCGCCTGCGTGGACAGGGCTGATATTGTCGGCATCAATCAATAAAGCGACTCTCGTCTGCGCGACTTCCAAGTTCATGTGATTCTCCAATTAATACGTCCGCTTTTTCGGCGGGAAGGTTTCCACGGTCAGCGGCTTGTCCTGCACCGGGCGGTAGTCCAAACGGTCGCCTTCCGAAAAATACAGAGTGTGGCGAATCCAATTCGCGTCGTCGCGTTCCTTGTAGTCGTCGCGGGCGTGCGCGCCCCGGCTTTCTTTGCGGGCGGCGGCGGAATGCACCGTCGCGGCGGCGACCAACATCAGGTTTTCCAACTCCATCGCCTCGATGCGCGCGGTGTTATAAACGCGGCTTTTGTCGGCGATCGCGGCGCGCGACATTTTTTCCGATACCGCGCGGAATTTTTCCAGACCCGCGCGCATATTGTCTTCGGTGCGGAAGACGCCGAAATGATTTTGCAAAGTGTCGCGCATCTCGTCGCGCGCGACGTCGGGTTTTTCGCCGTCCTTTTTGCCGTCCCAGCGGGCGACGCGCGCGCGCGGCAAATCCGCCGCGTCTTCCGCCAGTTCGTCGGCGGCGTCTTTGCCGCGGTTGGCGATGATGTGTTTGCCGGCGGCGCGCCCGAACACCACCAAATCCAAAAGCGAATTGCTGCCGAGACGGTTGGAGCCATGCACCGAAACGCTCGCGCATTCGCCCACCGCATACAGTCCGGGGATGATTTCGTCCGCGCCGTTTTTATGCGTGATCGCCTCGCCGAAGCGCGTCGTCGGAATTCCGCCCATCATATAATGCACCGTCGGCACCACCGGAATCGGCGTTTTGACCGGATCCACGTTCGCGAATTTGATCGCAATTTCGCGGATGGACGGCAGGCGTTCCTGGATGATTTTCTCGCCCAGATGATCGAGTTTCAGTTCCACATATTCCTTTTGTTCGCCGCAGCCGCGTCCTTCCAAAATTTCCACCGCCATCGCGCGCGCGACGACGTCGCGCCCCGCCAGATCTTTCGCGTTCGGCGCGTAGCGTTCCATAAACCGCTCGCCGTCCCCGTTGACGAGATAGCCGCCCTCGCCGCGCGAACCTTCGGTGATTAATACGCCCGCGCCGGCGACTCCGGTCGGATGAAACTGCCAGAATTCCATATCCTGCAGCGGCAGCCCGGCGCGCAACGCCATCCCGAGACCGTCGCCGGTGTTGGAAAAGGCGTTCGTCGTGTGGCGATAAATGCGCCCGCCGCCGCCGGTCGCCAGCACCGTCGCGTCCGCGCAAAACAAAGACATTTCGCCGCTTTCAATTTCCACCGCCGCGCAGCCGGCGACGCGCCCGTTTTTGTCGCGGACGAGATCCACGGCGAAATATTCATTAAAGAAATGCGCGCCCGCCTTCAAACCCTGCTGATACAAAGTGTGCAGCATCGCGTGTCCGGTGCGGTCGGCGGCGGCGCAGGTGCGGGACGCCTGCGCGCCGCCGTAGTTTTGCGACATTCCGCCGAACGGACGCTGATAAATCCGCCCGTCGTCCAGACGCGAAAACGGCATTCCCATGTGTTCCAATTCATACACCGCGTCCGCCGCGTGGCGGCACATATATTCAATCGCGTCCTGGTCGCCGAGATAATCGGAACCTTTCACCGTGTCGTACATGTGCCAATGCCAATTATCGGGGGTGACATTGCCGAGCGCGGCGGAAATTCCGCCCTGCGCGGCGACGGTGTGCGAGCGAGTCGGAAACAGTTTGGAAACCACCGCCGTGCGCAAACCGCCACGCGCCAGTTCCACCGCCGCGCGCAAGCCCGCGCCGCCGCCGCCGACAATTACGGCGTCAAACTTTCGCGTTGCCAGAGTCATGTTTTTTGCCTTTTGAGTCGGAATTTGTCTTGGAGTTGGAAGCCCGGCCTATCGCCCACGCGAGGAAAAACACCGCCCACCCAATATCAATAACGACATCGGTGAAAGATGGAAACGGTTCATCGTCGCCCGCAAGCAGGTCCAAAAAAGAAAACAATCCCATAGCGCAGAACGCGGTCAAAAATATCCGGTCTTTCCTTCCGATTCCCGCAACGGTTTTTTCGGCGTCCGAACGCGGAATGCCGCAGACCACCAAGGCGAAGAATAACGCTATCCAGCCGACATTAATAACGGCGTCGGCAAAATGCCAAAACGACTCGTTGCTGTACAAAAGCAGATGCGCGGCGGAAAGCAGCGTCAAAGTGCCAAGCGCGATCCAAATCCAAAAAAAATTGTTTTTCATTCCGCCTCTCCGTCGGTTTTTTCCGGAGTTTGATTTCCGAAAAACAAACCTTTAATGAACGCCGCCGCCGCGAACAACAGCGCAAAAAACGCGAGAAGAATAAACAACGCGCCGATTACTTCGGCGACGAGAATTAAAACGAACGCGGCGATCGCCGCCGCGGCGCACGAAAACAGCCAATCTTTCGGCGAAATTTGCAGCAAGTGTTTCATCGCCGTTATCACAATAAAATGCGCGCCGCCCACACGACGCAGACGACGAGATATACGATGCAGCCGATCGTCTTAAACAAACGCAAGCCGTCGTGTTTAAGATAATCCATAAAAATGTCGCGCGCGCCGATGAAGGCGTGCCACGCAATCGCCAGCACCGAACAAAACAGCAAAACGCGCACCCAGCCGGCGTCCATAAACGCGCGCCACGATTCATAATCGGACGGACGGCAGACCAAAAGCGCGACGGTTAAAATTAAAATCGCCGCGACCAGCACCGCCGCCGTCGCGCGCTGCGCGATCCAGTCGCGAAGACCGTAATGCGCGCCGACCGGGGATTTTTTCACCACAGCCAAACTCCGAAAACGGCGGTCATTAAAATGCTCGCCGCGAACGCCGCGCCCGCCGAAAACCGCGCCGCCGCAAGCGATACGCCGATATGAAAATCCAAAAGCAAAAATCGGATTCCCGCGCACAAATGATGGAACAACGACCACGCGACCCCCCAGACGCAAAGTTTGATGAACGGATGCGAAAAGCATTCCGCCACCTGCGTATATTCCTCGCGCGACCCGACGCTCCACTGCAACGCCGCCAGCGCGAACGGCAGCGCGCCGATTAAAATCACGCCGCTGATCCGGTGCAAAATGGACAGCACCCCCGGCAGCGGCAGACGAATCGCCAGCAAATTAAGATGTTTTACCGGCGGACGATTCACAATTCCACCCCGAACGAACTCGCGGGAACGGCGGACACTTCGGCGGCGGCGTTTTTGACTGCCGGCACCACGCGCTCGCGCAGACGCGGATCCAATTGTTTCGGCAAAATATAGCCGGGACCGAATTCCAAATCGGCGGAAATGCCCGATGCCTCGCGCACTTCCGGCAAAATCGGCTCGCGCGCCAAATCGGCGATGGCGTTCACCGCCGCCGTAAACATCGGCACGGTGAATTTCGTCGCCCGCGCGTCCAAAGCGGCGCGAAACAAATAGGGAAAACAAATGGAATTGTTCACCTGATTCGGAAAATCGGAGCGCCCGGTCGCCATAATTAAATCGTCGCGCACCTGCGCCGCTTCGGACGGCATCACTTCCGGCACCGGATTGGACATCGCCAGAATGATCGGCTTCGCGCGCATTTTTTTCAGCATATACGGCTTGATCAGCCCGCCGCGCGCCACGCCCACCACGACATCGGAGACGCGCAGCGCGGCTTCCAGCGTCTTCACCCGGGTGTCGCGCACGAATCCCATTTTGTAGGATTCCAACTGCGGCGCGCGGTCGCTGCTGAGCGGCCCCTTGGAATCAAACATTAAAATCTGCCGCTTTTGCAGTCCGAAAAAATTCATCGCCAAACGGGTGATGGCGATCGCCGCCGCCCCCGCCCCCAGCACCAGCATTCGGATGTTGCGCGCCTCTTTGTTCTGCAGTTCCAGGGCGTTGCGCAGCGCCGCGACGGTGACCACCGCCGTCCCGTGCTGGTCGTCGTGCATCACCGGAATGTCCAGCCGGCGGCGCAGACGATGCTCGATAAAAAAGCATTCCGGCGCGCGGATGTCCTCCAAATTGATCGCCCCGAAAGTCGGCGATATGTTGGCGACCGTCTCAATAAACACCTCCGGCGACGGCGAATTCACTTCAATGTCAAAGGCGTCAATCCCGGCGAATTTTTTGAACAGCATCGCCTTGCCCTCCATCACCGGCTTGCTGGCGGACGGACCGATATTTCCCAGCCCCAGCACCGCCGTGCCGTTGCTGATGACGCCGACGAGATTGCCCTTGTTCGTGTAGTCGTACACCGCCGCCGGTTCCTGTTCTATTTTCAGGCACGGCGACGCCACCCCCGGCGAATACGCCAGCGACAAATCGCGCGTCGTCGAGGCGGGCTTGGTGATCGCCAGCGCGGTCTTGCCCGGCGGCGCGGCGGCGTGATAGTCCAGCGCCGCTTCGGCGAGCGATTTGGGCTTGTCCGTCGACGCGGCGGCGTCTTTGCTCATGGCAGCAAATGCCGGACGGCGTCTCGTTCTTCGCGCAATTCGGCCTCGCTTTCGCGCATTTTTTGCGCGCTGAATTCGTCGCACGCCAAATCGGAGACGATTTTCGTCCGCCCGGCGCCTTCGCAGATTACCGGATAGGAATACACGAGTCCTTTTTCCACGCCGTATTCGCCTTCGGAGACGATTCCCATGCTGCGAAAATCTTCCTCGCCCAGCGCCCAGTCGCGGACATGCGCGAGGGCGGCGGACGCCGCGGACGCCGCGCTGGACGCGCCGCGCGCCTTGATAATCGCCGCGCCGCGCTGCTGGACGGCGGGAATCATTTCCTCCCGATACCATTTTTGCCCGACCATACTCGTCGCCGGTTCGCCGCCGATTGTGGCGTGATGAATATCCGGATATTGCGTCGCCGAGTGGTTGCCCCAGATGATCATTTTTTTTACGTCGGCGACCGCGGCGCCGGTTTTTTCGGCGAGTTGCGCCATCGCGCGGTTATGATCCAGGCGGGTCATCGCGGCGAAGCGGCGCGGCGGAATATCCGGGGCGTTTTGCATTGCGATGAGACAATTCGTGTTCGCCGGATTGCCGACGACCAGCACGTTCGTCATTTTGTGGGCGGCGGCGTTAATCGCCCGTCCCTGCGCGGCGAAAATGGCGGCGTTGGCGGAGAGCAAATCTTTGCGTTCCATTCCCGCCTTGCGCGGCTGCGCGCCGACCAAAAAAATGACATCGGCGTCGCCGAAGGCGGTTTCGGCGTCCGAAGATTTGGAGACGCCCGCCAAAGTCGGAAATGCGCAGTCGGCGAGTTCCATTTCCACCCCGTCCAACGCCGGCAGCGAGGGCGGTATTTCCAGCAAACTCAGGAAAACCGGCATTTTCGGGCCGAACAATTGCCCGGAGGCGACGCGAAACAGAAGGGCGTAGCCGATTTGCCCGGCGGCGCCGCTGACTGCGATTTTGACGGATTTTTTTTCCATAGATTCGTACTCTCCCGGTTGAAACAGATACTATCGCAGATTATACACCGTTTTCGTTCTTTTTCGGCATTATTTTTGCCGCAACCGATTCCAAACGCAAAAATCGGACAAAAAACCACAATTCGCCGCCCCGCCCCGCTCTTTTTATCGACAAATCGCCGCCAAAATTCATAAATTCCCGCCTCCGCCGCCTCCCCCACAGTCCCATTCCTGCCCTTTCCCCCATTTCTGTCCCTTAAATTCCATTCCCCCCACCCGTCCCATTCCGGCGAAAGCCGGAATCTCCGGCGCCGAAGGCGCAAATTGTCGCCGCTTTGCGGCGAATCGGTGAAAGAGATTCCGGTCCCCGCGTTCGCGAGGATAAACTTTCGCCGGAATGGCGGCACTTTTAACCTTTTAATTAAGATACGCCATTCCGGCGAAAGCCGGAATCTCTTTAATTCCATTCCTGCGAAG
>JBPCXA010000141.1:0-7309 GCA_051008975.1 Gammaproteobacteria bacterium | reverse complement strand
ATAATTTGATTGTATCAGAGAACGGGGTGAAAAAATCCGAATTTTTAACTTTTTTTTGCGATTTTTTTTCGGGGCGAATTTTTTGCGGAAATTTCGCCATTTTCGCCTTCCTCCCGTCCCATTCCTGCGAAGGCAGGAATCTCCGCCGCCGCGAAGCGGCGGGTAACTGTATGTACGTTTGTACGCCTTCGGCGACAGTTTGCGCCTTTCGGCGCGGAGATTCCTGCCTTCGCAGGAATGGGACGGTCTCTTTTTCCTTGATTTCGCGGGGATGAGACGGGGGGCGGCGGGTAATTTCGCGCCTTTGGCGCGGAGATTCCGGCTTTCGCCGGAATGGCGGCACTTTTAACATATCGCGGCACTTTTGCCCTACGACGGCACTTTTAATCTCTTAAATTAAAATACGCCATTCCGACGAAAAAAACCGCCATTCCGGCGAAAGCCGGAATCTCATACGGCGGAAATTGCGGGCGAATTTGCGGCGGCGACGCGAATTTCCAGCGCGGGCGGCGCGGATGATATTCAGACGAAATCTTTTGCGAGCATTCGCGCCAGGGGCGGGATGCAGCGCGGCGAAGAGGCGATCGCGGCGGCGGCGGGGGCGGTCTTCCAATCCGCCGCCGGCCAATATCCCCACGCGGCGAGAATAAACGGCATTCCCGCCGCCCGCGCCGCTTCGGCATCGCGCCGGTCGTCGCCGATATAAATGCACCGCCGCGGCGGCGCGTCCGCGATTTTCGCCGCCAGCAACAGCATTTCCGGGGACGGTTTGCCGCGGGCGCAGTCGTCTCCGGCGACGAGCGCGGACGCGGGCGGCGGCGAATTCGGCGGCGCTTCCGGATGGACGCGAATTCCGAGATTTTCGGCGATCTGCGCGAAATAACGGCGCGGTTTGTTGGTCGCAATGCCCCATTTCCAGCCGTCGGCGGCGAGTTCGCGCAAAGCGTCTTTTACGCCCGAAAACAACACAGTCCGCCCGTAGCCGCCCTCTTCGTAGCGCGCGAGAAATTCCGCCCGCGCCGCGTCGTACGCCGGGTCGGATTCGTCAATTCCCGCCAGTTGCAAAAGCGCGCGCGCGCCGCCCGAAACCCGCGCGCGGGCGGCGTCATAGTCCGCCGGCGCGTCTCCGCGCGCGCTTTGCAACTTATGCAATGCGGCGATCATGTCCGGGGCGGTGTGCGCCGCGGTGCCGTCAAAATCCCAAAATACGGCGCGGCGAATCATTCGCGCCGCGCGGCGGTCAGGAAATAATTCACCGCCGCCTCGTCTTCGCGCAAAAAATACGCGCGTCCGAAAAAAGAATAGCGCATTCCGGCGACGCGCCGCACCGACAATCCGCAGTCCGCGCACATTCCGGCGAGTTCGCGCGGCGCGACAAATTTGCGATATTCGTGCGTCCCCGCCGGGAGTATTTTTAGGGCGTATTCCAGCCCGGCGATCATCAGCGCGAACGCGCGCAAGGTGCGGTTTATCGTGGAGAATACGGCGACGCCGCCCGGCTTCAACATCGCCGCCGCATCGGCGACGATTTGCGCCGGATCTTCGGCGTGTTCCAGCATTTCGAAACACGACAGCGCGTCATATTGTCCGGCTTCGGAAAGGTCGACGCCGCCGACGCGGTATTCCACGGCGACATTGTTTTGCGCGGCGTGTTCTTTGGCGATGCGAATCGCGCCGGGGGAAATGTCGCAGCCGACAACTTTCGCGCCCGCCCGCGCCGCCGCTTCGGCGAAAATTCCGCCGCCGCATCCGAAATCCAAAATCCGTTTGCCGGCCAGACCGCCCGCCGCTTCGCCCGCCAGCCGCAGCCGCAGCGGATTAATATCGTGCAGCAATCGAAACGCGCCGTCCCGCCGCCACCAGTCCCCTTCGTTAAAAAATTTCTCGGTCATCGGCGTAAATTTACCGCAAATCACCGACAATTTTTTCGTAGCCGTTGCCGCCCGCGCTTCCGAGTCCCTTAAATTCAAAACCGAGCGAATACGACGTTTTGCTGTCGGCCTCGGAGGTGATTAGATTGCCCGCGCGCAAAAACAAACTCCAACAGCCGCATTCGCCGCGAAATACCAGCGCCGCGTCTGATTCCGAAATTTCGTCGGCGTCCAAAAGATAGCGCGCCAAAAAGGCGAAATCGACGCGCTTTCCCAGCGGCGTCGCGCCGCCGGCGATGACGCTTTCGCTTTCCTCCCACAGTCCGCCCGCGCGCAAAAATCGTCCGCCGCCGAAATCGACGCGCACGTCGGCGTAGACGCTTTCAAACGAATCCACCGCCGGATTCCATTCCGCGTCCCCCTCTATTTTCCATTTGTCGTTCAGATGCGCCCGCAGCGCGGCGAATAAATTGGCGAATCCGCGTTGCGGCGGCGCGCCCTCGTCCGGCAAAACCACCCGCGGACGGCGCAAATAATACCGCTGCGCGAGTTCCAAATCCAAACGCGAACGCCCGGCCCGCGAATCCCACCAGCGAAAATCCGCGCCGTACGCCGCGACATGCGCGTCCGCGGCGCGGTCGCCGCCGCTGAACCGATTCCAGTCGTAAATTCCGCCGGCAGAAAACTCCCGCAGCACCGAATCGAACACCGGCGCGTTTTGCTGTCCGCTTTCGGGGGAATAGGCGTATACGCCGCGCAACTGATACGTCCAATCCGAGGCGGGAAGCGGGCGGTCGCCGGATTCAATTCGCACCCGCATATACGGCGTCCAAAAATCGGCGTCGCCGTCTATGCCGCGCGTTTCGTTGTTCGCCGCCAAAAATTCGCCGTCTTCGCCGGAGTATTTGACGGCGTGAAATCCGGCCTCGGGATACACCGCCGCGCCGCCGACATCCCATCGCCGATAGGCGCCGGCGCGCCACAGAAAACGGTCGCCTTCAAACTGGCGCGGGCGATTCGCGGCGAAACGCGAAAACTCCCATTCCGAATTCCAAACATAGCCGCCGTCCGCGCCGTCTCGCCGCAAACGCAGTTGCGGAAGCAAATCGTGCGGCGGCGCGCCGGAATAATTAATTGTCTTAAAAGATTCCAGCGCGGCGCTTGTCCGCCAGCCGTCGCGCGCGTATTCGGCGGCGATTTTTCGCGGCAAATTGCGCGCCGCCAAAAGTTCCGCTTCGTCCGAAAAATCGGCGAAATATTCGTCGTCCGAAACATTCTCGGCGGCGATTTGTACGCGCCCGCGCGGAAAACTCCACTCGTGGGAAAAGTTTTGCCGCGCGCGCGATTCGCCGCCCGGCGCCCAGCCGAGATTCATTTGCCCGCGATGCGCGGCGGTCAGATAGCGGAATTCGCCGCCCAATAAAAATCCATGTTTGCCGAACCATTCCGGGGCCAGGGTCGCGTCGTAGTTTTCGGCGAGAAAGAAATAATACGGCAGACGCAAATTGCCGCCCTCGTCCCCGCCGTATTTCAATTCCGGCGGCAAAAAACCGCCGCGCTTTTCGTTTCCGGTATGGACATAAAACAGCGGCCAATACATCACCGGCACGCCGCCCGTCCGCAAGACCGCGCCGCGCACCGCGACCGCGTCCTCTTCCTGCGTGATGGAATCGGCGGACAAAACCCAGTCGCGCGATTCCGGTTTGCAGCTGCTCATCTCCACTTCCGCGGCGCGAAACCGCCCGTTTTCCAAATACAAAGTTTCGCCGGACGCCCGCAGTTCGTCGCCGGCGACGCTGATTTCCGCGTTCGCCGCCTCGCCCTTTTGCGCGCGCGGACGATAGCGGAAAGAATCGCCCCGCAACACATATTCGTCGCCGGACGCGCGCAGTTCAAAGGAATGCGGCGCGCGCAGCAAATCTTCGCGGCGGTCGTATTCCATTGAATCGGTGCGCAGTGTATGGCCGCCGAAGCACGCCCGCACGTCGCCTTCGGCGCGCACCGTTTCGCCGCCGGAAATCGTCTCCGCCTCCACCAAAACCCGTCCCGGCGGGGCGTCCGCCGCCCGCCCGACGCACGGCGCGCACAACAATAAAAACGCGGACAATCGTATACAATTCAAAATCGGTTCAAAATCGGAATTCGGAAAGAATGTTCGGAAATACTATTTTAACACCGTCGTCGCCGGATGACGCGCTGCGCGAATGGCTCGGCGAAGTTTTCGGCGCGGCGGAAATCGCGCCGCTGCCGGGGGACGCCAGCGCGCGCCGCTATTTCCGCGCGCGGCGCGGCGCGGATTCGTGCATCGCGATGCATTCGCCGCAAAGCGAAAAGCCGGCGCAGTTTCTGGCGGTGCGCGACTTTTTGGAATCGCGCGGTGTACGCGCGCCGCGACTGATCGCCGCGGACGCCGGACGCGGTTTTATCGCGCTGGAAGATTTCGGCGGCGATGACTATCTTTCCGTCCTCTCCGAAAAAAATTGCGGCGAACTATATTCCGCCGCGCTGCGCGCGCTGATTCAAATGCAAAGTTTCGCGCCGCCCGCGACGCTGCCGGAGTACGGCGAAACGATGCTGCGCGAAGAGATGAATTTGTTTACGGAATGGTTTTGCGCGCGTCATCTGCAAAAACCGCTCGCCGCCGCTGAAATGAAAATTTTCGACCGCGCCGCGGATTTTTTAATCAAAGAATGCATGAACCAGCCGCGAGTTTTTGTGCATCGGGATTATCATTCGCGTAATTTAATGCATATCGGCGGATCGTCGCCGGGCATTCTGGATTTTCAAGACGCGGTCATAGGTCCGGCGGCGTACGACGTCGTGTCGCTGCTGCGCGACGCCTATATTTTTTGGCCGCAAAAAATGCAGGACAAATGGCGGGAAGAATACCGGCGCGGCGCGGCGGCGAGAACGGACGCCCTTGAATTAACCCGCGATTTTAATGTCGCGGGGGCGCAGCGCGGATTGAAAGTGCTGGGAATTTTCGCGCGCCTGCATCATCGCGACGGCAAGGACGCGTATTTGCCGGAGATGCCGCGCGTCCGCCGTCATTTGCTTTCGGCATGCGCGGCGTTGCCGGAGTTGGACGGATTGGCGGAAATTATTTTATCCGCCCCCCCCCGATGAAAGTAATTTTACTGTCCGCCGGACGCGGCGAGCGGCTGCGTCCGCTGACCGACCGCGTTCCCAAGGCGCTGACGGAAGTGGGCGGCGAAAGTTTGCTGGCGCGCCATTTGCGGCGTCTCGCGCAATGCGGTTTTTGCGACGCGGTGATTAATGTCGCGCATTTGGGCGCGCAAATCCGGACGGCGATTCAAGACGGCGCGGAGTTCGGCATGCGCGTACGATATTCCGAAGAATCCCCGGCGCTGGAAACGGCGGGGGGAATTCGTCTGGCGATCGCGCGAAACTTATTGCCGCAAAACGCGCCGTTTTTGTCGGTGAATGCGGACATCGTCTGCGACATTAATTTCGCCGCGTTGCGAATGGATTCAAAAATGAATTGTCATCTGGTGTTGACGAAAAATCCCCCGGCGAATCCGCGCGGCGATTTTTCGCTGTCGGCGGACGGAACGCTTTTGCAGCCGGGAACGGACGCGCTGACCTATTCGGGCGTCGGCGTTTTCCACCCTGGAATGTTCGCGGAAATCGCGCCGGGCGAATCCGCCAAACTGTTCCCTCTTTTGCAAAAGGCGATCGGCGACAAAACCGCGACCGGCGAAATCCACGAAGGAGTATGGCACGACACCGGCACCCCCGCCTCCCTCGCCGCCGCAAGGGCTGCGGTTTCGGACGGCGAAAAATAAATTCCGGCGATAAAACCGTCCCCGGATTAATCGGTGCAGTCGCAGGGGAGATTTTGGAATTCGCCGAGATACATTTTACGCCGTTTGCCGCGAATTTTTTTGTTTTTATAATCGCGGCTTAATTGCAGAATGTTGCGGTAAGACCCCCGGCTGTTCAGCCCGAAAAATCCGATAATCGGCCGTTCCTGACCGGAGCCAAGAACCTTCGGATTGATCTTGCGTCCTTCCGCGACCAAATCCCTGCCGTATTTTTCCTCCAAATCCGCCCACCATTGAATGTCCGAGGGCGCGTTTTTTTGCGCGCGCAAACCGGCGGGCAGTTTGCGGTTGACCGAATCCTGCCGATGCGCAAGTTGCCAAAGGGCGTTGCCGCCTTTCAGAAAACAATAGACGCAATTCGACAAATTCGCGTTTTGCGGCAGACGCAAATTCCAATCCCGCCTTTCCCAAAAGCGCGCGACGTCTTCCTTGGATGTACCGAACTGCATCAGGGGCGCATATACATGCTCGCCTTCCGGGGCGGCATGATACGCGTCCGCCTCTTCGCCGCCGGATTCCGCCCCGTCCGATCCCCCGTTGGCGCGCGCGCGCATTTTCGCCAGACGCGCCGGTTCGTCGGCGCGAAATCCGACGAAAGAACAGTAATCCACGCCGAAATCGCCGGACAATCGGACGCGCCCGCCCATGCTTTTTCCGCGCAGTTCTTCGCTGTCAATTTTCCGGCAATCGGCGACGGAAGAAAAATCCGCAAACTTGCGCGCCGGACGATGCAGCGGGCGGCAAAGACAAAATTGCTTTTTCGCCAAAAATATTTTCTTGGGCGTACGTCCGCCGTTGCGCTCATGGGCGGCATGAATGTCGTCCGGATCAATCCGGCTTTCCTCGCCGAAATGGCCGAGCCGTTCAACGCCGTCCTTGGCGGCGAACCAGTCGCGCAAAAATTCTTTGGACACGAACAACTTCATCCACGAAGTGCAAATGCGTCCGCTGAATTGATTCGGCAGATACCCCGCCCACGAAATCATCTCCTCAAAAACCTCCCCCCGGCAATGATAGCCGTCGGGATTATCACGGGCGGAATGGGGGCGGTCGTTGACCAGCCGATAGGCGGGCAGGCGGTTGTATATCCCCGCCGAGGCGGTTTCATACGTTTGAAACTCCGTCCACAAAAACGGAATCCCGTATTTTTTCTCGCAGACGGCTTTGCATTCCCGCACAAAAGCGTAAGTCGCCGGATGCTCCGCCGAGGTGTTATTAAAGACGACGACATCGCCACGCCCGGCGTCCAGCATTCCTTTTTCCAAAAGAGTGAACAGCAACATTCCGCTGGAACGCCCGCCCGAAAACTTGACGACATGCGGCAGGGCTTTATGTTGCGGGCAGGCGTAATCAAACACCTGTGTGCAGTCCTCGTCGTTTTTGCGCCGGACGACGCCCCGAGCATTGGCGGAAATGTTCGGAATCGCCCGTTTATGAACGGCTTTGCGGCGCATTACGCGAACTCCCCCCGCCCGATTTCGGCGGCACATTCGCCGACAATGTCGCTGTTTTCCAGCGCATCCATCGCCCCCATCGCCCGCCAAGCGAGCATCACGCCGAGACGTCTTATAAGCACCCTGAAATTGTGCTTTT
>JBPCXA010000140.1:0-3623 GCA_051008975.1 Gammaproteobacteria bacterium | reverse complement strand
ACCGTCACCGATTTGGCGAGGTTGCGCGGCTTGTCTATGTCGGTGCCTTTTTCCAGCGCGGTGTGATAGGCGAGAAGCTGCAGCGGCGCGGCGTATACCATCGGCGAAATCCATTCGCCGCCGTCCTCCACCGCCAGCGTTTGCGCGCCCGCCGGCGTCGCGCCGCCGCCGGAGAGGATGAACAGCCGCCCGTTGCGCGCCGCCACTTCCGCCAGATTGGATTCGGTCTTGGCGGACAGGGAATTCGCCGGGGCGAGTCCGACCACCGGCACGGAATCGTCCACCAGCGCGAGCGTGCCGTGTTTCAATTCCCCGGCGGCGCATCCTTCGGCGTGCAGATAGGAGATTTCTTTTAACTTTAACGCGCCTTCCAGCGCCAGCGGATAATGCGCGCCGCGCCCGACATACAGCGCGCTTTTGGCGGCGGCGAAACTTCGCGCCCAGACGCGGAGTTGCTTTTCCAAAAGCAGCGCGCGGCGGATTTTTCGCGGCAGCGCGCGCAGCTGCGAAAGCGCCGCGGATTCCGTTTGCGGCGGCAGAATTTGTTTCGCCTTCGCCGCCGCCAAAGACAGCGCCAGCAATTGCGCCAGCTGGGCGGTGAAACATTTCGTGGACGCGACGCCGATTTCGGGGCCGGCGTAGGCGGGCATGACAAAATCGGATTCGCGCGCCATCGCGCTCGCCGGCGCATTCACCAGCGACAGGGTTTTGGCGCCCGCCTTTTTCGCGGCGCGCAACGCCGACAAAGTATCCGCCGTCTCGCCCGACTGCGACACCGCCACCGCCAGCGCGTTTCCGGCCCGCGCGTCCGGGCGGTAGCGGTATTCGCTGGCGATTTCCGCCCGGCACGGGACGCCGAGTTCGCGCATCCAATAACAGGCGATCATTCCCGCGTGATAACTCGTGCCGCAGGCGACAATCAGAATATTGTCGGCGCGGCGGAACGCCTCCTCCGCGCCCGCGCCGAATTGTTCCGGCGAAATTTCCCCGCCGCCGGCGAACGGACGCGCGGCGGCGGCGGCGGCGAACGGCTGCTCGAAAATTTCTTTATGCATAAAATGCCGATATTCGCCCAGCGCCGCGATCGCCGCCCCGGCCGGCGGCGGATGCCGCGCCCGCTCCGCTTTCGCGCCGCGCGAATCGGCAATTTGGACGCCGTCCGCGGAGAGCGTTCCGCAGTCGCCGTCTTCCAAATACATGACGCGGTCGGCGGCGGATTCCAACGCCTGCGCGTCCGAGGCGAGATAGACGCCGTCCGCCCCTTCGCCCGCCATCAGCGGCGCGCCGTGGCGGGCGAAGACGATTTCGTTCCGCCCCGCCGCCGTCGCCGCGACGGCGAACGCGCCCTCCAAACGCGCCGCCGTCCGCCGCATCGCGGAAGGCAGTTCGTCGCCTTCGGAAAGCGCGGCGTCCAAAAGATGGGCGATCACTTCGGTGTCCGTTTCGGTGTGAAATACGCGTCCGGCGGCGGCGAGTTCGGCGCGCAGCGCGGCGTGATTTTCAATAATGCCGTTGTGGACGACCGCGACTTTGCCGGCGACGACCGGATGCGCGTTTTGTTCGGTCGGCGCGCCGTGGGTCGCCCAGCGGGTGTGTCCGATTCCGGCGTCTCCGGCGGCGTCCGCGGCGAGACGGCGCAGCGTTTCGGTGCGTCCGGTGGTCGCGATGCGGAGGACGGCGTCGTCGCCGGCGAACGCCAGCCCGGTGGAATCGTAGCCGCGGTATTCCAGCGCCGCCAGCCCGCGCAAAAGAAACTCCCGCGCGCCGCCGCGGACGATTGCGCCGACAATTCCGCACATCAGATTTTTTTCCGGCGGCTGGTCTGCGCGGTGCGCGACCAGGTCAGCGCGCCGCCCGGCGCGTCTTTCGTCAGAGTGGTGCCGGCGGCGATGTAGGCGCCGCGCCCCACGCGCACCGGCGCGACGAGCTGCGAGTCCGAGCCGACGAACGAATCCGCGCCGATGATTGTTTTGTGTTTGCGCCGCCCGTCGTAGTTGCAGGTGATCACGCCCGCGCCGATATTCGCGTTCGCGCCGACTTCGGCGTTCCCCAAATACGCCAGATGTCCGGCGCGGACGCCCGCGCCGAGGCGCGCGTTTTTCAACTCCACGAAGTTGCCGGCGCGCGCTTCGGCGTCCATCCGCGTACGCGGGCGGATGCGCGCGAACGGGCCGACGACGCAGCGCGCGCCGATGTCCGCGCCGTGCAAATGGCAGAACGGCTCCACCCGCGCGTCCGCGCCGATTTTGCAGTCGATCAAAACGCAGTGCGCGCCGATTTTCGCGCCGCGCGCCAGCACGGTGTTTTGCAGAACGACATTCACGTCTATTTCGACGTCCCGTGATACGCGCACTTCGCCGCGAAAATCGGCGCGCAACGGATCGACGATTCGCGCGCCTTTGGCGAGAATTTCCTCCGCCCGCCGCCGCCGCAAAACCGATTCGGCGGACGCCAATTCGGAAAGAGTGTTGATTCCCGCCGCCTCCGCTTCCTCCGTTTCTATCGTCGCCGCCGCGGCGGTTTGCGCGCACGCCGCCGCCAAATCGGTCAGATACATTTCGCCGCCGCCGCCCGCGCCGCTGCTTGCGCGCACGCGGGCGAGATGTCGTTTCAGAAAACGGGCGGGCGCGGCGACCGTCCCGGCGAATACTTCGCGGATTTCGCGTTGCAGTCCGCGCGCGTCCCGGTCTTCCACAATGGCGGAAACTTTGTTTTTTTCGCGGACGATTCGCCCGTATCCCGCCGGATTTTCGGCGATAAAAGTCAGCAGCGCGAGCCGCGACGCCGCGGCGTTTCGCAGCCGCCGCAGGGAGGCGGCGGTAATCAGCGGCGCGTCCGCGCACATAATCAACGCCGCGCCGTCTTCGCCCAGCGTTTGCATTCCGCGTTTCGCGGCGTCCGCGGTGCCGCGCGGGCGCGGCTGCACGACGAATTCGGCGGCGGCGAAACTCGCGCGGGCGGCGTCTTCAATCGCCGCCGCATCGGGCGGAACGACGACGACAATCCGCCGCGGACGGAGGCGTTTTGCGGCGGAAAGAACATGCGCGACAAGCGGTTCGCCGGCGAGCGGCAGCAGCGGTTTGGGCGTGCCGGAATTCAGCCGGGTACCGCGTCCGGCGGCGAGGACGACCACATCCACGGGTATTCGCATATCCGCCATTGTACAGCACTCCGCGCGAAAGCCGCCGCGAACTTCCGCCGTTTTCGCCCGCGATTCTTTCCCGCAATTGCGGTATTCATTTATTTTCCGTTTCCGATAATTTCTTTCGGAAAAGAAATGCGAAAAATTGTTTTTATAAAACCGGCGGCGGCGATAAAAAACATTTCCGGAATTTCCGTCGCGGCGATTTTTTACGCGCGCGTTTTAATTAACTTAATAAATTTAAGAACTTAATTGATTCGGCGCGGCGTTATTTTCCGCAGACGGGGCATTCGGGGTCGCGCGGGACGCGCACTTCGCGGATTTCCATTTTGCGCGCCTCTATCAGCAGCAGTCTGCCCGGCTTTGAGAGATGCGGCGCGGCGAGAAGTTTCAACGCCGCCGCCGCCTGCATACAGCCGACAATTCCGGCGAGCGGCGCGAATACGCCGAACAACGCGCACGGCGTTTCCGGCGCGTCGTC
>JBPCXA010000139.1:0-20664 GCA_051008975.1 Gammaproteobacteria bacterium | reverse complement strand
CACAAGGCGCAGTATGTGCTGATGAACATTGAATGCGGCGACGAAACGCTTGGCAAATTGCGCGAGACGTTCCGGTTCAGCGATTCCATCATCCGCTCGCTGGTCGTCCGCTGCGACCGCGCGATTACCGATCCGTCGGTCGTGATGAAACAGGCGAAGGCGCGCGAATCCGCCGAAGCCGCCGAGGCGGACGGCAAACCCGTACCGCCCAAAAACGGACGGGGCGAAGAGTCCGCCGCCGCCCCCCCCGCCGAGTCCGAATCCCGTCCCGCGTCCGCGGAATCCAAATCGGAAACGCCGCCGCCCGCCGAGACGGATTCTTCCATCGCCGCCGCTGTTGCCGCCGTTGCCGGGGAAAGTCCGAAAACGGACGTTCCGCCGCCCGCCGCCGAATCCCTTAAAACGGAGACGGAGAAGGGCGGAGATTCCGCCGTTGCCGCCGCCGGTTCTTCCGAATCCGAGCCCGAACAAAACAATTCTTCCCAAGACAAGGAGAACGATAAATGAGCAAACCGCCCTATCGCCGGCGGCGACGCACCGTCCAGTCCAAACAGCGGGCGATGTTCCGCCGTCCGCCGCCCTGTCCGCTGCTGTCGGCGGGGATCACCGAGGTGGATTACAAGGACGCCGACCTGCTGTCGCGCTATATCACCGACGAGGCGCGGATCGCGCCGTCCGCGTACAGCAATGTTTGCGCGCGAATGCAGCGGCAACTGAAACGCGCGATCAAACGGGCGCGATTTCTCGCGCTATTGCCGTATTCGCGCGCGCACGCGGTGAGACGCGACAAATGAAAGTAATACTCCTGGAAAAAGTCCCCAATGTGGGCGGGCTCGGCGATGTCGCCAATGTGCGCGGCGGCTACGCGCGCAACTATCTTTTCCCGCAGGGCAAGGCCGAACGCGCCACGCCCCGCGCGGTCGCCGATTTTGAACGCCGCCGCGACGATTTGGAAAAACGGCAGACGAATCGCGAGGATGTTTTGCGCGCGGCGCGGGACGCCCTGGACGGCTATCTTTTGCAGATGCCGGCGCGCGCCTCGGCGGACGGCGGCTTGTACGGCTCCATCACGCCCGCCGCCATCGCCGCCGCGCTGAACGCGCAAAAACTCGCCGATATTGATATTCGCCGCGGACATCTCACCCTGCCCGGCGGCAATTTGAAGGAAGTCGGCGACCACGAAGTCGGCGTATCTCTGGCGCCCGGCATAGAGGCGAAAATCACGGTGGCGGCGCTCGCCGAAGACGCGCCCGCCGCGAAGGGCGCGTTATGAATACTTCCATACGCGAACTGATGCTGGCCGGGGCGCACTTCGGCCACCGCACGCGGTTTTGGAATCCGCAGATGGCGGACTACATCTACGGCGCCTATTATTCCACGCATGTCATCAATTTGGACCGCACGCTCGTCGGGCTGAAAAAGGCCGCGGAGTTCGCGCACAGCGTCTCCGCCGAAAGCGGCACGGTGCTGTATGTGTGCGCCAAGACGGTCGCCGGCGAAGTCATCGCCGATCAGGCGGAGAAAGTCGGGATGCCTTTCGTCACCCATCGCTGGCTCGGCGGGATGCTCACCAATTTTAAGACGACGCGCAAATCCGTGGATCGTCTGGCGAAAATGGATTCCGACATCGCCGGCGGCGCGCTGGCGGGGATGACAAAGAAGGAGGGAATTCGTCTTCTCGCCGCGCGGGGTAAACTCGCCAAATCGATCGGCGGCGTCCGCCGCATGGCCGAATTGCCGGACGCCCTGTTTATCGTGGATGTCGGATGGCACAAGGGGGCGGTGCGCGAGGCGAATTTACTCGGCATTCCGGTGATGGCGGTGGTGGACACCAATCATTCGCCGGCGGGGGTGGATTATGTAATTCCCGGCAACGACGATTCGCGCCACGCGATAGAAATTTATGCGCGGGAAATTTCGGACGCCGTCCGCCGGGGGCGGGAGGAACGGGATGCCCGCGTACTCGCCGAGGCGTCCGCCGCGTCGGATTCGCCGGATTCGGGGCCGTCGCTGTGAGTGCGGTGACCGCCGAAATGGTGCGGACTTTGCGCGCGTCCACCGGCGCCGGAATGATGGAATGCAAAAAGGCGCTGGTGGAATGCGGCGGCGATTTGGACGGCGCGGCGGAGTTTTTGCGCGTCAAAAGCGGCGTCAAGGCCGGCAAAGTTTCCGCGCGGACGGCCGGCGAGGGGCGAATCGCCTTTGCGATGCGCGGCGACGTCGCGGCGCTGGCGGAAGTCAATTGCGAAACCGATTTTGTCGCGCGCGGCGAAGCGTTCGCCGAATTCTGCCAAAAAATCGCGGCGATGCGCGCCGCAACGGACGCGGCGGAAGTGGACGCCGGAAATGTGCAAATCGCCGAAAACGCCGAAAATAGCGAAGGCGAAAAGGCGCGGCGCGAACTTGTGATGCGGGTCGGCGAAAACGTCAGTTTCGGACGGACGCGCGCGCTGCGGGCGAAAGGCGCGATCGCGCATTATGTTCACACCGGCGACAAAATCGCCGCGATGGCCGATTATTCCGGCGGCGGCGAAACTCTGGCGCGCGAAATATGTATGCATATCGCCGCGCTGCGTCCGGAATATTCGGACGAAGACGAAATTCCGGCGGATGAAATGCAAAAACAGCGCGATATTTTTCAGCGGCAGGCGGCGGAGACCGGCAAACCGGCGGCGGTCGCCGAAAAAATCGCCGAAGGAAAATTAAAGAAACATTTCGCCGAACGCGTTTTGCGGTCGCAGCCGTTCGTAAAGGACGGCGACAAGACCGTCGGCGAAGTTTTGGACGCGGCGGGAATGACCATTCATGCGTTCCGCCGTTTGGAAGTCGGCGGCGCCTGATTGATGTCCGCTTCCGTATATCGGCGGGTGCTGCTAAAAATCAGCGGCGAATCGCTGGCCGGAAACGGAAAGGAATGTTTTGACCCCGATACATTAAATTATCTCGCCGGCGAAATTTCTTCCGCGCTGGAATTGAAAACGCGGGTGGCGGTGGTGGTCGGCGGCGGCAACATCGTGCGCGGCGAAATTCTTTCCAGCCGGATGAATGTGGAGCGCGTCGCCGCCGATTATATGGGAATGCTGGCGACGGTCATCAACGGAATGGCGCTGGAACAGGCGCTGTTAAAGGCGGGGGTGGAAGTCCGCCTGCAGACCGCGCTGAACGCCGAACAGGTCGCGGCGCCCTACATCCGCGAAAAGGCGGAACGAAATTTGGAACGCGGGCATGTGATGATCTTTTGCGGCGGCACCGGCAATCCGTTTTTTTCCACCGACACCGCCGCCGCGCTGCGCGCCTCCGAAATCGGCGCCTGCGCGCTGTTGAAGGCGACGAATGTGGACGGCGTATATTCCAGCGATCCGGCGCGCGATCCCGCCGCCCGCCGCTACGACACGCTGACGATGGACGACGCGCTGCACAAAAATTTGAGGGTGATGGACGCCACCGCGCTGGCGTTGTGCCGCGAACGCAAACTGCCGGTGCATGTCTTCAAACTGGACGAACCCGGCGCGCTCGTCAAAGTATTAAAAGGCGAAACTACCGGCACGCTGCTGACTTGTTAATCCGTATTTCGGAAAGGGAGAAGTAAATTTTCGCTTATCCCGCGGCGCCATTCCGGCGAAAGCCGGAATCTCATTCGCCGCAAGGCGAATCTTTTGTTTGCGCCTTTTGGCGCGGAGATTCTTGCTTTCGCAGGAATGGGAAAAAGGCAAGATGTTCGGATTCGGGCGGGGAATAAATTGTACGATTAACATTGAATTCGCGTACAATGGCGTTTGCGTTTTTTATTCCGCGTCCGAATTTCCGCGCGCATAACATAAATCCGATGCCGAAATCCGCCGTTCCTTCCGCCGCCATTCATCGGACGCAGTCCGGCGCGGAGGCGCTGCGCGCGCGGCGTCTTTTGTATTGCATTCATTTGTCGCTGGCGGCGGGCGTTTTGCTGCTGGGCGTCAAGTTGTACGCCTATTCGCTCACCGATTCGGTCGCGGTGCTGTCGGACGCCGCCGAATCGGTGGTGCATTTTTTCATCGTCTGCTTCGCCGCATACAGCGTCCGCCTGTCGCAAAAACCGCCCGACCGGAATCATTTGTACGGCCACGACCGCGTCAATTTTTTTTCGGTGGGATTCGAGGGGGCGATGATTGTCGCGGCGGCGCTGTTTATTTTTTACGAGGCGGCGGCGCGCTGGTATTCGGGCGATTTGCGCCTGCGCGAAGTGGAGGCGGGCATCGGCTGGGTCGCGCTGTCGGCGGCGATTAACGGCGCGCTGGGACTGTTTTTATTGCGGCGCGGGCGCGAATGGAAGTCCGTGGTGTTGGAGGCGAACGGGCGGCATGTGCTGGCGGATTGTCTGACCAGCGCGGGGGTGATCGTCGGGCTGGCGCTTGTCCGGCTGACCGGCTGGGCGCCGTTTGATCCGGTGTGCGCGATGCTGATCGCGCTGCATATTTTGTGGTCGGGCGCCGGGCTGGTGCGCCGTTCTGTGGGCGGGCTGATGGACGGCGCCGATCCGCGGGCGGACGCCGAACTGCGCGCGGTGCTGGACGAGGAGACCGGCAAATACGGAATTCATTATCATTTTTTGCGCCACCGCGACGCCGGCGGGCGGCTGGTGATAGATTTTCATCTGCTCTTCGACAACGACACGACAATCGCCCGCGCGCACGATATTGCGATGATGATCGAACGCGCGATCGCCCGCCGGATGGAAATGCCGACCGAAGTCACGTCGCATTTTGAACCGATCCGCGGCCACGACGAGGCGCACCGGATCGGCGCGCGCGACAAAATTTAATTCTTGGGGGGGGCTTAATATCCGGAAATATCCGATGAAGACGCCGGCGATTATGTGGACGGTCGCCGCCGCGATGTCGCCGGCGGTATTCGCCGCCGCGCTTGAAAGAGGCGGCGGCGCGCTCGCGCAGGTCGCGCTGGCGGTTTGCGGATGCGTTTTGTGCGAGGCGGCGTGTTTGCGCGTCCGCCGATTGCCGCTGTCGCGGACGCTCGGAGACGGCAGCGCGGCGGTCGCGGGGATTATTCTCGGATTGTCGCTGCCGCCGCTCGCGCCGTATTATGTCGCCGCCGCCGCCGCCGCCTTTGCGATGATATTGGCGAAGCACTGCTACGGCGGTCTCGGCAATAATCCGTTTAATCCGGCGATGGCCGGCTACGCGCTGGCGTTTATTTCGTTTCCCGGCGATTTCGGCGGCTGGCATGCGGCGTTGGACGCGCGGCAGGCGGACGCGGTCGGAATGCCGACTCCGCTTTCGGCGGCGCGGCTGGGCGCGGAAATTCCGCCGCCTTCGTATTGGTTTCCGCTCGCTTGCGCGGGCGGCGGCGCGGTTTTGCTGTTGCTGCGAATCGCCGACTGGCGTCTGCCGGCGGCGTTTCTTTTCGGCGCGCTGCTGTTTTCGGGCGGCGAATGGCGGACGTTGTTTCTTGGCGGAATGATGCTGGCGGCGTTTTTTGTTATCACCGATCCGGCGACGGCGGCGGCGACCGCGCGCGGCAGATGGCTGTACGGATTCGCCGCCGGGGCGTTGACGATGCTGCTGCGCGAACGCGGACTGCATACCGACGGAATCGCGTTCGCAATTTTATTTTGCAATATGCTCGCGCCGCTGGCGGACATGCGGAGGCGGCGGAAATCATAAAACACGCGCTGATTTTGGCGTTCGCGGCGGCGGCGGCGTTGTCGCTCGCGCTGTCGCTGGACGCGTTGTGGCGCGACAAAATCGCGGACAACCGGCGACAACACGAATTGCGTCTGCTAAAAGAAACGCTTTCCGGCGCGGCGTACGATCGTCTCGTCGCGGCGGATTCTTCCGCGTTTTCGGATATTCCCGCGCCGGTCGCCGCGCTGTGGCGGGCGCGGCGCGGCGGACAAACGGCGGCGGTGGCGGTGCGCGCGCATGCCGAAGGATACGGCGGCGAAATTGTCTTCGCCGCGGCGTTTGATCTGCGCGGGCGTCTTTTGCAGACGCGCATCGTCCGCCATTCGGAGACGCCGGGTCTCGCCGATTTTTTGTCCCTCCCGGACGGCGGCGCGCGCGCGATTGACGGCGTGGGCGGCGCGACGATCACCGCCAACGCGGTGGCGCGGGCGGCGCGGCAAATCGGCGCGTGGATACGATACAATGCGGAAAAGATTGATGGCGGAGTTGATTAATTCCTTTTACGAGGCGGGTGTTTCGCGTCCGCCGCCGCGCCCGTCTCTGGCGGGCGACGCCGCGGCCGACGCGTGCGTAATCGGCGGCGGCTACGCCGGATTGTCGTGCGCGCTGGAACTCGCGCGGCGCGGCAAATCGGTAATCGTGCTGGAAGCGGCGCGCGCCGGCTGGGGCGCTTCCGGGCGCAACGGCGGACAGTTTATCCGCGGCTATTCCACCGACGATTTGGCGGGGCCGGCGGCGCAATCCGGCACGGACGAAAAATATCTGTTCGATTTGAGTTTGGCGGCGATCGATTTGCTGCGCGCCCGCGTACGGGAATTCAAAATTGACTGCGATTTGCGGCAGGGGCATATTTTGGCGGCGGTGCATCCGCGCCATCGCCGCGAAATAGACGAAACGGCGTCCCGCCTGATTAACCGCTACGACTATCCCGTCCGCGTCTGGGATGCCGCCGAGACGCGCGAAAATATCGCCAGCCGGCGCTATTGCGGCGCGCTGGCGGACGACAACAGCGGCCATTTTCATCCGTTGAAATATCTTTTGGGGCTTTTGCGCGCCGCCGAAAACGCGGGCGCTGTTTTGTACGAAAATACCGCCGCGATTTCCGTGTCGGAGACCGGCGGCGGCGCGGAAATCCACACCGTAAACGGGACGGTGCGCTGTCGCGCGGCGGTGCTGGCGGGCAACGCCTATCTGGATATTTCGCCGCCGTTGCGGGCGCGGGTGATGCCGGTCGGCACCTATATCGCCGCGACCGCGCCGCTCGCCGGGGGCGGGGCGGACAATCTGATCGCCGCGCGCCGCGCCGTGTGCGACATGAATTTCGTGCTGGATTATTTCCGCTGCAGCGCCGACGACCGGCTGCTGTTCGGCGGACGGGTGAGTTATTCCAACCGCGAGCCGCGCGATTTGGCGCGGCTGATGCGCCGCCGGATGCTCGCGGTTTTTCCGCAACTCTCCGCCGCGCCGCTGGACTATGTCTGGGGCGGTTCGGTGGCGATTACGATCAACCGATTTCCCGACATTGGGCGGCGCGGACGCGCGACATATTACGCGCAGGGATTTTCCGGACACGGCGCGGCGTTGAGCGGTTTCGCGGGAAAAGTGCTGGCGGACGCGATTTGCGGCGAAAGCGGAACTCTGGACGTGTTCGGGCGGATTAAGCACGCGAATTTTATCGGCGGCAAAGTGCTGCGGACGCCGATTCTCGTTTTGGCGATGATGTATTATCGGCTGCGGGATTTGTGCGGATGAGCGCGATGCTGATTGTCGGCGGCGGTCCGGTAGGCGCGTCGCTGGCGTTGGCGGCGGAAAATGCGATTCTTTTGTCCGCGCCGCCGCCGCCGTCCGGCGGCAGATATTACGCCCTGAATGCGGCGTCGGCGGATTTTTTGACGAACGCGGCGGGCATGCCGCTCCCCGAAAACACGCCGGTGCGGCAATTTTTACTGTGCGCGGGCTTCGGGCGGCGGCGGTATTTGACCGCGGACGGCGATTCGCCGCTGTGCCGGATTGTCGGCGAGGAAAAACTATCGGAATGGCTGCGCCGCGCGCTGCGGCGAAAAGGCGCGGAAATGTACGACGCCGCGCCGGTTTCGCTTTGCGCGGACGCGGCGGCGGCGGGGGCGGGAGTTCGCGCGCGTCTGCCGGACGGGCGGGAGTTGTCGGCGCCGCTTTTGGCGGTCGCGGACGGCGCGCGTTCCGCGGCGGCGCGGATGCGCAATGTCGGCGCGGCGGTTTCGTTTTTCGGACAGCGCGCGCTGACCGCGCGGGTGTCGGTCGCCGGTCTGGCGGACGATGTCGCGGCGCAATGGTTCGCGAACCGCGACGTGCTGGCGTTGCTGCCGGCGGGCGGCGGAATTTTCGCGCTGGTGTGGTCGCTGCCCGAAGAACGCGCGCGCGAATTGGCGGCGGGCGGCGCGGATGCTTTGGCGGCGGCGGCGTCGGACCGCGCCGGATTCGCGATCGCCGCGGCGGACGATTCCGCGCCGCGCGGTTTTGTTTTGGCGGCGTCCCGGCGGGCGGCGCGCGCGGCGCGGCGGACCGCGTTTGTCGGCGATTCGGCGCGGACAATTCATCCGCTGGCGGGGCAGGGATTGAACGCCGGACTCGCCGACTGCGCGCTGCTTTTGCGCTGTTTGCGGCGGCGCGGCGGCGACGCGGACAATGCGCTCGCCGATTACGCCTTGGGCGGGCGGCGTGGCGCGACGTTGCACGGGATTACCGCGTTTTTGAATCGCTTCGGCGGGCTGGCGTCGCCGCTGTTCGCCGTCGCGTCTCGTCCGCCGTTTTGCCGGTGGGCGGCGCGTGCGGCGAATTATTGACCGACCGCCGCCGTCCGGTTTCGCCGTTCCAAAACTATTTTAAATTAAACGCCGCGCCAAAACCGGCATCAACGCCGGCGGACGAATTTCGTACGCCGCCGCGGGACGATTACTGACTGCGCAGATCGTTGATGATTTTGAGCTCCCGCTGAGTGTTTTCCGCGTCGCCGAGTTGGCGGTAGATTCTGAGCAGACGCTCGTGGATCTGCAGATTGCTCGAATCAATTTCCAGACCCTTGGAAAGGGCGGAGACGGCCGCATCGAAATTTTCCAGCACCCGCTCGCTTTCGCTCAGTTGGAGATAGGCGTTGATGTCGCGCGGGCGAAGGGCGATGATCTGGTTGTAGACTTCCGCCGCCTTCTGATGGTTGCCCTGGTTGACCAGCCGGGCGGCGAGCAGACGAAGATAGGCATACCGATGCACGAACTCTTCGCCCGCGTCGTCGGCGACCGCCAGACGTTCCTCCACTTCTTCCACCATCGCGTCGAAGTCGCCGGCTTTCCCGAGGGCGTGGACGTAGTTGTAATGCACCGCGTCCAATTCGCGCGGCGAGAGTTGATCGCGCATGGTCAGCGCCGTGGCGAAATCTTCCGCGGCTTCTTCAAATTGTTCGAGTTTGACGTACAGTACGCCGCGGTTTTGGAAGTTGAGCGCCGGTTTTTTCACCTTGGAATCCTTGTCCTCAATCAGGTCGGTGAAGAGGCCGATCGCCCCGGCGTAGTCGCGTCTTTTGATCGCCGCATTGATCGCCTTCAAGGCGTCGGCGCGGCTGGCGAACACCTTTCCGGAGGAGGGCGCGTCGGTCTCGCCGTCTCCGCCGGATTCGTCCAGCTCCTCCCCGGCGAGAATGACCGCGAGTTTGTCCCGCGTTTCGCGCGCCTGGTCGTCCAGCCCCATCGCCTCGTAGCCGGTGATCAGCGCCGCGAAAACGGCCGGCGTTCTGATGTTGCCGTGTTGTTCGCGGCGGATTGTTTCCAGCGCGCGGACGCCCTGCTCGGGGGTGTCCATGGCGATCAGCGCGAGCGCCAGATCAATTTGCGCGAACACATCATGGTTTCCGGCCGCCCGCTTCAGTTCCGCCTCCGCTTCGGCGGCGGCTTTTTCGCCGTGCGCCGCCCGGATGCGGTAATCCAGCGCATCCAGCGAGCGGGACAGCCCGAACCGCGAAGAATCCGGCGCGGCGTTCCGGGCGGCGAGGAGCGCCAAAACCGCCCTTTCCGTCGCTTCGGCGGACAGATAGATGCGCGCCAGATCCACGGCGACGCCGGCGCGCTCCGACGGGGAGGCGGCGGCCATCGCGGCTTCGGCGGCGGTCGCGGCTTTTTCGTATTCGTTGTTTTGGACGTGCGTCATCGCCCGCGCGTACTGCGCGGCGAAGGATTTGGACGGCAGTCCGGCGATGCTTTTGGCGGCGCCGGGATCGCCGTGCATCGCCTGATACAACGCCAGCGCGCCGGCGATTTCGGCGTTGTCCGGGAATTGCCGGGCGGCGTCCTTCATATCCTGTATCGCCAAAAACGTCCGTCCGATATAGCGGTAGCGGTCGGCGATTTCCAGCGCGAGGGCGGGATCTTCGGAGTGCAATTCGCGGAGGCGATAGAGATGGTTGATCGCCTGCGCCATGTTTTTGAGATCGGTCTCCACGCGCACCGCGAGATGCAGCAGCATCCGCGACTGCGGAAATTGCGGCAGCAGCCCCTCAATTTCCGCCCGCGCGTTTTGGTGGTCCACCGTACCTTCCGCGAATTCAATCATGAGGCGGTTCAGCACGACGAATTTGTTCAACGACTCCACGGAGACCGCGTCGTTGATCAATTTTTTCGCGGTATCCAGGTCGCCGTAGTTGTATTGCAAATAGGCGAAGTTGCTCAACGCCGACAAATTGGCGGGATCCAGCGGGATGCCCTTTCTCATCGCCGATTCCAGCAGCAGTTTCGTCGCCTGGTCGGGCGCGCCGCCGCCCTGCGCGAGCCACCGCGCCTGTATCTCGTATTGCGCCGACAGAACGCTTTTTTCTTCTTCGGGAATGGCCCGGTAGGCCGCGGCGGCGCGTTCGTATTCGCCGGCGGCCATCAGATAGTAGCCGATGATATAGTACGAAAGCCGCGAGTCTTCGGCGGTAAAATCCGCGGCGATTTGCATCGCGTTTTCCGGATCCGCCTGCGTCCGCGACAGCAATGCCAGTCCGCGATACGCGTCCGCCACCTCGTCCGCCCGCATTTCCTTGGAAATAAACGAGCGGCTCAGCGGCACGTAGTATCTGTTGTTAAACGCCTCCGTGCTGCTGATGAATCCGAGTCCGCGGTCGTCCGCGTCCCGCGGAAACTCAAACGGCGCCGGCAGTTCCCGGGACAGGACGAGATCGGTCTGATCGAGATACAAATTGAACAATTCCAGAATATGGACGTTCACGAAAATATCGGGCTCGGCGGCGGCGGCGACATTTTCCAAATGCGGCAGGGCGGCGTACCATTCCTTGTCCAGCAGCTGAAAGACGCCCTGCGCGGCGGCGATATAGAGGGGGGAATCCTTGCCGGCCCAGTTGTCGAGAACGGCGAGTTCCGCCGCCGCCCTCTTCCGATCCTCGTAGTGTCGCCCGATAATCCGCAGATATCGCAGCTCCACTTCGTCGTCGTCGTAGTCCGCCAGCAGCGTGTCGAGACCGTTATAGTCGCCCAAATACATCGCCGCGCGCGACAGCAACAGCAGCGATTCGTCGTTGCGCCCGGAAAAATCCTCGTATGTGGTGACGCGCCGCACCACCTCCGGATAATTCCCGTCATCCATCGCCGCGCTGCCGGCGGACAGCAAGAAGACGCTGTAAACGAATACGGCGGCGTAATAACCGACGACGCCCAGCGCCGCGACGCCGGCGGTAATCCAGGTCGCGCGGTGCGACACTATCCGTAATAATACCTGTACAAACACGGGCATTGGTTTCGCGGTCAGTTCCTCTTCTTCCTCCCCCTCCGGAGAATCCGAATCCGCGTTGGCGGCGGCGGAGTCGGCCGCGGCGGGATCGCCGATGGCGTCCATATTTCGCGGCGCATGCGGCTCGTCGTTCTTCGCCGCCGGAGTCGCCGGGGCGGCGGTCGCCGAAGAATCGGGAGTCGCCGGAGCCGCCGGAGCGGCGGCAGCCGGAGAATCGGGAGTCGTCGGAACCGCCGGGGCGTCCGTCGCCGGAGAATCCGCTTCGTTGTCTTTTCGCAGTTTCATTGTTCTCTCCTTTTCATCGGGAACTTAAATCCCGCGCGATGACGCTGTTTTCCTTCGCTACGGCGATGTCCGTAATTTGCTGGGCGCGCGAAAGCGCGACATACACCGGCACATACAACGGCGCGACGCGCGCCGCCTTGCGCAAAACGGCGACGGCGCTTTGCGTATCTTGATTCTGCCGCCACGCGGCGGCGAGCGCGAAATAACTTTCAATGTCGGCGGGAAACAGCGAAGTCGTCTCCGTCAAATATTCGGTCGCCCGGGCGTGGTCGCCGCCGTTGGACATCGCGCCGCCCGCCAGCCGCCGATACAGCGGTATCCGCGGATTTTCGTCCGCCAGACCGAGATATACTTCCGTCGCCTCCGCGAATTTTCTCCCCAGAAGCAGCGCCTTGCCGAGATACAATCCCGCCCGTCGCGCGTGTTCCGGCGGCATGGCCCCGGACGCGATCGCCGCGCGCATGTCTTCCTCGCATTTTTCGTGATCTCCGAGGGCGAGAAAAAACGTGCCGCGCTGATATGTCAGCACCGCCTTTTTGGCGTCGCTTTTCGCGGCGTCCAGCAACTCTTCAAACCGGGCGAACGCCTCGCCGGGTTCCTCTTTTTGGGCGCGTACGCGGGTAATGTGCTGGATGATTTGACGGTCTTTGGGCGCGTCTATGGACAGCACCTCGCTGTGTTTTTTCAAGTCCTCGCCGCCGGCGATTTGGCGCTTAATATTGTCAATACTGCGCCCGAGAATTTCGGCGTCCGCCGCCCGTCCGGCGTCCAATTGCAATTGGCGGATGCGCGTCAGCAGCGGAGTATTCACCGGATGCCACTCCGCCGCCGCCCGCAGCATTTCTATCGCCTCCGCGGATTTTCCGGCCTCGGCGAGCGCAATTCCGGCGTGCCGCTGCACCGCAAAAAACGGATAACGGGCGGCGGCGGCGCGCGCCAACGCCGCCGCGTTCTCCGCTTCCGCCGCGCCCTCGCCCGCCAAAATCCGCGCCAGCAACACCGCCGATTCCGATTCCAAAGCCGTAACCGGGGCTTCGCGCAACACCTCCCGCAATATCTCCGGCGCCTCGGCGAGCAAAAAATCCGCCAGCGGTAGAACGATGCGCCGCTTTTGCGCGGGCGTTTCCGCCCCCCGCAACGCCTCGTCAATGGCGGCTCTCGCCCCCTCCGCTTCGCTTTCGCCTTCCCGCTGCAAAATCATCGCGCGCAACGCCGGCGTGTAAAAACTTCCGCCGTGCGCCGTCTCCATTTCGGCGAGAATCGCCGCGCCGCCGTCCGCATTGCCGGTATTCAATTCTAACAGCGCGATTTCGTACAGCACTTCGGGCGAATCCTGCGGCGCGCGAGTCCGCAATACGTTCTGCGCGCGCATCAAAAATCCGGCGTCCGCCAGCCGCCGGGCATACAGGCGATTCGCCGTATCCCATTGTTGCGTCCCGTCCGCCGTTTCCCGCAGCAGCGACAATCCCCGTTCGTATTCGCCGTTGGCGGTAAAATAGGCGGCGCGGATATACGCCAGCCCCGGCGTTCTCGCGTCCACGGCGGACAAAAGTTCCTTAATATCGCCGCCGCGCGGATCCGCCGCCAGCGCGGCGATCGCGCGCAACAGCGTCGTCCGCGGACCGTCTCCGGCGTCGGTCAAATCTTCCGCCGCCCCGACGTCGTCGCCCGCCAGCAGCCGTAAAACGGCGCGATTGTGCCGCGCCGCCGCCATTTTCGGATTCATTTCAATCGCCCGCGACAAAAGTTCGGCGGCAGTCCGCGCGCCCTCCGCCGTCGGATTCGCGCCGAAAACCGCGTTCGCCTGATTAAATAACTGCTCCGGACCGGACAACGATTCGGGCAGCCCGGCGAATACTTCCGCCGCCGCCGCATATTCGCCGGTCAGCGCGTCGTAAATGCCGCGCAGTCCGCCGGCGGGCGATTCGTGCATCACCGCCGGCGACAACTTGGAAAACTCCACCAGCGCCTCGTTAAATTGACTGTCCGCCAGCAGCAGCAGCGTGTAATAAATCCCCACGATATTGTCGGCGCCGATTTTCGCCGCCCCGTCGTTCGCCGGCAGCGCCGGAATATAGCGGTTGATATACAAGACGGGAAACGACGCCGCATCCAGACGGGCGGAAAGATCGCGCATCGCCGGCGCGGTCTCGTCCGCCGCCGACGGCGGGTCAAACACCGGCAGCACCTCCGACGCAATCCCCGAAATGCGGCGGTGCGCCGCCCAAATTCCCGCGGTGTCGTGGTCTTTGTCGCCGCGGATGACCGAATCGGCGTGAAGAAAATCCGCGCGCGCCCGCTCAATTTCGTTTTCGCGCGCGAGCAATACGCCGCGCAACAGCCGCCCGCCGGTATGATCGGGCGCCAGCGACACCAGCGAATTGAGAATTTGCGCCGCCTCCGGCGCGGGCGCCAAAGCCAGCGCGCGGGTAAACAAAAAATCGGGATCGGCGGCGGCAGCGGGGTCGGCGGCGACCCGCCCCAGCGCGTCCGCCGCATATTCGTAGTCGTCGACGCGGATCGCGGCGCGGGCGGCATACAGCACCGCCTCGGAGTCGCCGGGGCGGCCCCGCAGATAAGTGCGAAACTCCCGCAACGCGTCCTCGTATTGTTCCGCCTCGTAGGCGGCGAACGCCTTGCTGCGGGCGATTTGCCCGGGGACAATGGCGACGCCGGCGGCGACCAGCAGCAGCACGAACAGCCCGCCGACGACGAGAAAGAATCGTTTTTTCGCTTTCCCGGACGGGGCTTTGACGGTTTTGGCGGCCGCCGCCTGTTTGGCGGCGGCGGCTTTGACATTTTCCGCGGCGGACGACAGCGCGCCCATCACGTTCACGCCCTTTTTGTACGGCACCTCTTCCGTGGCGGCTTCGGCCTTTTTGAAATGGCTCAGATCCGCGCCTTGTTTCGGGGACGCGGATTCCGCCGACTCCGGAGGCGGGGGAGGAGGGGCGTTCATCGCTGGATCCTTTTCATCGTTAAAAACACCCGCATATTATATCCGATTTTTCCCGGTTTTCGCCGCCGGAGAAAAAAATCGTCAAATTTTCCGGAAAATCGCCGGGCGGACGGCGGCGAATGCGGCGATCCGAAAGCGGAAAAAAGCGGCGAGACGGGCCGGTAAGCCGGATTCTGTCTTGAACGGCCATTCCTCTGGGAACGCCGTCGCCAGCGTCCTCGTGCGACCCACCCGAAATGATTGATGCGGGCGACATCGTCACTTCTGTTCGGTCTTGCTCCAAACGGGGTTTGCCATGCCGTTTTTGTCGCCAAAAACGCGGTGCGCTCTTACCGCACCTTTTCACCCTTGCCGGTTGCCCGGCGGTTTATTTTCTGCGGCACTTTCCATCGCCTCGCGGCGTCCGGGGGTTACCCGGCGTTCTGCCCTGCGGAGTCCGGACTTTCCTCCCGCGAATCGTTGTTCACAATCGCAGGCGGCCGTTTGGCCCGCTCGCCAGCGACATTATACGACAAACCGGCGGCATGACGAAAATTTTACGCACGAAAAAATTTTATTTTAGAAATCCTCCGAAGATTTTTTTCGACGCCGACCACAGAGTCGTCCAAACGGCGGACAAAGGCGGGCGTTTGACCGAGATTTCCACTTCCTTTTCAGTCGCCCGAATTTTGACTTCCTGCACGTTTTCCTGTCGCATCAGATCTTTGGCGATTTCGGCGGCGGATTTAATGTCCGGGCCGCCGCCCGCCGCGCGATTATCGGGCATGCGCACGCGATTTCGGCGGCGTCAGTTTGCGTCCGGTGCGCGCCGAAAAATACTCCACTTCGCCGCGATTCAAGCGGGCGATGACCGCCGTGGCGCCGGGAATCTTGGGGCGAAAAGAGGCGTCCGGGGCGACACCGTTGCCGCCCTTGCGGACGCGAATCGCCCACTTTGCGCCGGATGTCCACTTGGCGATGATGTCCGCCGCATTTCTGCCGTCGCGGTCGCCGCCGAACTTTTGCGCGCCCCCGGCAAAAGTAATCGTCCCTTCAAAAACTCCGTTTTTTATCATCGCGCCTCCGCTGTCCGTTGTCGTCTCGCGCATTATACCAAAAGCGCGGCGAAAAACCGAACAAAAATGCCCGCAAAAAAATCGCATCGTCGCCGCCCGCGTATTTTAATGTATTTCAATGCGTTTCGGCGCGCAAATTTCCGGCTGTTTTGCATCCGTCCCGGAAGGCGGGATGCGGATTAAAACCGCGCGCGGTGGTAAAATCGCCGTCATGCCGCGCCGCATTTTAATTTTTCCCGCGTTGCCGTACGCCAACGGCGACATTCATCTCGGCCATCTGGTGGAATATATCCAGGCGGACATTTGGGCGCGCTATCACAAATTACGCGGGCGCGAATGTTATTTTATTTGCGCCGACGACGCCCACGGCACGCCGGTGATGCTGCGCGCCGAGTCCGAAGGCGTCGCGCCGGAGGCGTTGATCGCGCGGATGCGCGAAAATCATTTGCGCGATTTTTCGGCGTTTCATATCAAGTTTGACCGCTATCACAGTACGCATTCGCCCGAAAACGAGGAGTTGTCCGCGGAGATGTTTCGCCGGCTGCGCGACGCCGGATGCATCGCCGAGCGGCGCATCCGGCAGTTGTATGACGCCGAAAAGAAGATGTTTTTGCCCGACCGTTATGTGCGCGGCGAATGTCCGAAATGCGGCGCCGGCGAACAGTACGGCGATTCGTGCGAGCGATGCGGCGCGGCATATTCGTCCGCCGAACTCAAAAATCCCCGTTCCGTTTTGTCCGGCGCGGCGCCGGTGTGGCGCGAATCCCTGCATTATTTTTTGCGCCTGAACGCGATGCGCGACGAGTTGCGGGAGTGGACGCAGGAATCGATTCCCGATCCCGCCGCGCCGGGGCGCGTCGTTCCGCGTTTGCAAAAGGAGGCGGCGAACAAAATGCGCGAATGGCTGGAATCGGACCTGCGCGACTGGGACATTTCGCGCGATCCGCCCTATTTCGGATTTCGCATTCCGGACGCGGCCGGGGAGAAGTATTTTTATGTGTGGCTGGACGCGCCGATCGGCTACATGGCGGGATTCCGGAATTTTTGCGCGGACGGCGGCGTTTGCTTCGACGACTTCTGGCGCGCCGATTCCGACGCCGAGTTGTATCATTTTATCGGCAAGGATATTTTGTATTTTCACGCGCTGTTTTGGCCGGCGATGCTGAAAAACGCCGGCTGGCGCCGTCCGACGCGCATTTTCGCGCACGGCTTTCTGACCGTAAACGGCGAGAAAATGTCCAAATCGCGCGGCACTTTCGTCACCGCCGGGCGCTATTTGGAATGCGGGCTGGACCCGGAATTTTTGCGCTACTACTACGCCAGCAAACTCGGCGACCGGATGGAGGATTTGGATTTGAATTTGGGCGATTTCGCGGCGCGCGCGAACGGCGACTTGGTGGGCAAATTGATCAACATTCCGAGCCGCGTCGCCGGATTTCTGTCTCGGTTTTTTGACGGCGAGTTGGATTTTCGGGCGGAAATTATGTCGGCGGAAGAGGCGGCGAAATCCGAACATTACGGCAATTGTTATCACGATATGGTTTGTCCGGCGCTGGCGGCGGAGGACGCGGTCGCCGCCGCGTACGAAAACCGCCGCTATCACGACGCGATGCGTACGCTGATGCGCGTCGCCGACAATGTCAACGCCGTCGTGGACGCGTGGAAGCCGTGGCAAACGGCGAAGGACGAAAATCGCCGCGAAGAATTGCACGAAGTTTGTTCCGCCGCGATGCGCGCCTTTCATTTACTGATGGTGTTGCTGCAGCCGGTGCTGCCGAAAACGGCGGCGGCGGCGGCGGAAATGTTGAACGCGCCGCTGTCGTGGGGCGAACAAAAATTGCAGTTGCTGCCCGCCGGGCATAAAATCGGCGCGTATCGCCATTTATTAACCCGCATGCCCGAATCCGCCATTCGCGCGCTGATTGCCGCGCCGTCCACTTCTTCCGCCGCGCCCGCCGCGTCGGTGCCGTCGTCGCCGCCGGTTGCGCCCGAAATCGGAATTGACGATTTCGCGCGCGTCGATTTGCGGACGGCGGCGGTGCTGGCGGCGGAAGAAGTGGACGGCGCGGACAAACTCTTAAAATTGATTTTGGACGCCGGCGACGGACGGCGGCGGCAGGTATTCGCCGGAATCAAAAAACACTGCAACGCCGCCGATTTGGTCGGACGACGGGTGTTGTATCTTTCCAATTTGAAGACGCGCAAAATGCGTTTCGGCGATTCGGAGGGAATGGTGCTGGCGGCGGCGGACGGCGAAAAGTTATGGCTGATTTCGCCGCCGGACGGCGCGCCGCCGGGGGCGCGGGTGCGCTGATGAAAATCGTCATTTTCGGCGGCGGCGGATTTATCGGGCGGCATCTGGCGCGGCGGCTTTCGGCGCGCGGGCATCATCTGATTATTCCGACCCGCGACCGCGAAAAGGCGAAGGAATTGTTTGTGTTGCCGGCGACCGACATTGTGGCGTACGACCCCGGCGCGTGGCAGGGCGTACTTCCGCTTTTGGAGGGCGCGGACGCGGTGATTAATCTGGCGGGCATTTTGAACGAGCGTTCCGGCGGCGAATTTGTGCGCGTCCATAACGAATTTGTGCGCGTGCTGTGCGACCGCTGCGTCGCCAAAAAAGTCCGCCGGCTGGTGCATATCAGCGCGCTGAACGCGGTCGGCGCCGCGCCCAGCGAGTATTTGCGCAGCAAGGCGAAGGCGGAACAAATCGTGCGCGGCGCGACGCTGCGCCATGTCATCGTCCGTCCGTCCGTCGTATTCGGGCGCGGCGATTCGTTTGTTACCCTCTTCGTGCGTTTGGCGAAAATATTGCCGGTACTGTTTTTGCCGTGCGCGTATTCCGTGCTGCAGCCGATTGCGGCGGACGATTTGACGGCGATGATCGTCCATGCGGCGGAAACCGGCGACGAGGACGGCAAGATTTTGTCCGCCGGCGGTCCGCAAAAATTGACCCTCGCCGAAATCGTCCGCGCCGCTTTGGACGCCGCCGGCGTCCGTCGTCCGGTGGTGGAACTCGGCCCCGCGTTGTCGTTCGCGGCGGGCGCGATTATGGAGGCGATTCCCGGAGTGCATTTATTCAGCCGCGACAATTGTTTGTCGGCGAATTTGCATTCCGTGACGACCGGCGGCAACGACGCGGAGCGAATTTTGGGGCGTCTTACTTCGTTGCGCGCCGGGTTGGCGGAAATGTACGATTCCGGCGGCGCCGGGCTGCGGGCGCACCTGCGGCGCTGATTTTGCGGGCGTATCTGGTCGGCGGCGCGGTGCGCGACGCGCTGCTCGGACGCCCCCCCGGCGACCGCGATTTTGTCGTCGTCGGCGCGACCCCCGAAGAAATGCGCGCGGCCGGCTATACGCCGGTGGGGGCGGATTTTCCGGTCTTCATTCATCCGCGCACCGGCGAGGAATATGCGCTGGCGCGCACCGAAAAAAAACGCGGACGCGGCTATCGCGGCTTTACTTTTTACGCCGCGCCCGACGTCAATTTGCGGGACGATTTGCGCCGCCGCGATTTGACGATCAACGCGATGGCGCGGGACGAAAACGGCGCGCTGACCGATCCGTTCGGCGGCGCGCGCGATCTCGCCGCCAAAACGCTGCGCCACGTATCGCCCGCTTTCGCCGAAGATCCGCTGCGCATATTGCGGGTCGCCCGGTTTGCGGCGGCGCTGCCCGATTTCGCCGTTGCGGAGGAAACGGCGGCGTTGATGCGCGAAATGACCCGCGGCGGCGAACTCGCGGATTTGTCCGCCGAGCGCGTGTGGCGCGAACTCCAGCGCGGACTGTCCGCCGCCCGTCCGTCGCGGATGTTTCAGGTGATGCGCGAATGCGGCGCGCTGGCGGCGGTGCTGCCCGAAGTCGCGGCGTTGGACGGCACGCCGGAGCGGAAAGATTATCATCCGGAAGGCGATTCTTTCGTCCATACGATGATGACATTGGACGCGGCGGCGGAGATGCGCCTGTCCGCCGAAGAATGTTTTGCGGCGTTGCTGCACGACATCGGCAAGGCGCGGACGCCGCCGCACATTTTGCCGAGTCACCACGGCCACGAGGCGCGCGGGGCGCGGCTGGCGGCGACGCTGTGTCGGCGGCTGAAAACGCCGCGAAGGTTCGCCGATTTGGCGATTTTAGCGTGCGCCGAACACGGAAATGTGCATAACGCGCTGGCGGCGCGTCCCGGCACCGTCGCCGATTTGCTTTCGCGTCTGGATGTTTTTCGCCGTCCGAATCGCGCCGAATCGGTGCTGCGGGTTTGCGGGGCGGATTTCGCCTATTGGCCGGCGCGGCGCGGCGCGGCGTATCCGCAGGGGGAGTTTTTGCGCGCGGCGCGGCGGGCGGCGGCGGCGGTGGATTCCGGCGCGGTCGCGCGCGCCGAAAAAGAAAAACACGGCGGCGCGCCGGACAAAATCGCGGCGCAAATCCGGCAGGCGAGAATCAAGGAAATCCGAAAAATCCGCGCGCAACCCGCGCACCGCGCGGCGCACGAAAAAATGATCTGCGCGACAGCGCAAACGAGGGATTCGCCTTGCGGCGAATGAGATTCCGGTCCCCGCGTTCGCGAGGATAAACTTTCGCCGGAATGGCGTATTTTTAATTAAGAGGTTAAAAGTGTCGCCATAGGGTAAAAGTACCGTCGTAAGTTAAAAGTGTCGCCATTCCGGCGAAAGCCGGAATCTCATCGCCGAAAGGCGCAAACTGTCGCCGAAGGCGTACAATTTCCCGCCGCTTTGCGGCGGCGGAGAAGGAATGAGATTCCGGCTTTCGCCGGAATGGTGGTTTTTTATATTTTCGGATACCGCCAAATTCGGTATTGTCCGCAAAAACAAAAAAACCGCCATTCCGGCGAAAGCCGGAATCTCTTTAATCCCATTCCTGCGAAGGCAGGAATCTCCGCGCCGAAAGGCGCAAATTGTCGCCGAAGGCGTACAAA
>JBPCXA010000138.1:0-9054 GCA_051008975.1 Gammaproteobacteria bacterium | reverse complement strand
GGCATACCGCCAACAATGGCGCGCCGCGCAGGACGACATCGTCGACGGCAAAATCGCCGCCGTCTTCAACACGCGATGGAACAAATACGCCGCGCTATGCGCATAACAAACTTTGCGCCTACGGCGCGGAGATTCCGGCTTTCGCCGGAATTGCGGCACTTTTAACTTCTTAATTAAAATACGCCATTCCGGCGAAAAAACACCGCCATTCCGGCGAAAGCCGGAATCTCTTTCGCCGAAGGCGAATCCTTCGTTTGTGCTGATGCGCAATTCACCGCCGCGATTTGTTATGCGCATAGCGAGGCGTATTTGTTCCATCGCGTGTTGAAGACGGCGGCGATTTTGCCGTCGACGATGTCGTCCCGCGCGGCGCGCCATTTTTGGCGATATGCCTCGCCGTCCGCCGCCGCGTCTTCGCCGTCCAGCGCGAAAGACGGAAAACAATCGCGCCCGCTCGGCGTGCCGGCCGGCTGATAGCGCAAATCAAAACTCCACCGCAAAGAGGCGGAATCGTTCGCGCCCGCGCCGTGTATCGTCCGCCGATGCAGCAGCACCGCGTCCCCGGAACGCGCTTCCAGCGGGATTAAATTCGTTTTGTCAATCGCCTCGTCGGGAATGTAGATTTCGCCCGCCAGTTCCTTGCCCGGACAATGCCGCGTCAGCCCGAAATCGTCCGCCGAAAACGCCCGCCGATGACTGCCGCGCGCCGCGTACATGCAGCCGTTTTCGGTCGTGGCGTCGCTAATCGCAATCCACATCGTCAAAATCGGCGTGCCGGCGGCGTCTTCGGTCACCACCGCCTCGTCCTGATGCCAGAGCGTCCGCGCCATATTCGCGTCCTTTCGCGCGGCGGACGGCAAAAGACGCTGCGGCGGCTTGATGCGGACATGCTGCACCGGACTCAGCATAATTTTATCGCCCAAAATTTGCCGCGCGATCGCCGCCGTCCGCGGATGGGTGATTAAATTAAACACCGCGTCGGGGGCGAAAAATCCCGCCTCGCGCCGCCATTTGTCTTCAAACAACCGCCGCCATTCCGGCATTTCCGCGCCCAAATCGGCGATCATCGGCAGCGAAATATCCAGATGCTGGTAATACTGCGGCGCGGCGCACAGCAGGGCGGTCAGTTTTTCGTCAAAACCGGCACTCGCGGGCGGCGCGGACATCGCCTCCAAACGCGCGGCGCGGGCGATTAAATCGTCCACCCGCGCGGCGAAGGCGCGCCGCACTTCGGCGACGGTTTTCGCGTCTATCGCGCCGCGCACGATGAGCGCGCCGTCCCGCATAAAAGCGTCCATTTGCGCGGAAGTCAGCATATTTTGGGCGTCTCCTCTCTCTGTTTTACATCGTGTCGTCCGGCGAAAAAATCGGTTGCGGGGGCCAGATTTGAACTGACGACCTTCAGGTTATGAGCCTGACGAGCTACCGGACTGCTCCACCCCGCGACCGCATTATAAAACAAAAATTCCGTTCGGCGAAATCGGATGATTTTTTTTCGGACGGGAATTTGCGGAAATTTTTCCCCGCAAAATTTTTCCCTCGCCGTATAATCCGGGAATGTCCGAATTTTTCGCCGTTGGCGCGTTGCCGTGAAAATTGTTGATTTTCATTTGTATCCGGTGGCGACTCCGCCGCCGCATTTGGGCGGCGAGTGCTGGCTGTTTTTGACGCTGCAAACGGACGGCGGCGTCCAAGGCGTCGGCGAAATATACGGTGTGCCGTTTCGCCCCCGCACCGTCGCCGCAATGGCGGCGGACGTGTGCGAGCGGCATCTTGTCGGCGCGAATCCGTTTGCGATTGAAAAATTGTGGCGTCTCGTCTATTCCGGCGCATACACCCAGCGTCCCGACCCTTCCTTGGGCGGAATTTTGAGCGCCGCGGAAATGGCATGCTGGGACATCGTCGGCAAGGAACTCGGCAGACCGGCGCACGATTTGCTCGGCGGACGGGTGCGGGACAAATTGCGCACATATACGTATTTGTATCCGGAGGAGGGCGACGAAGGCGACGTGTACGTCGATCCGGAATTGGCGGCGGCGCGGGCGGCGGAATATGTCGCGCAGGGATTTACGGCGGTGAAGTTTGATCCGGCGGGGCCGTATACCGCCTTCGATCCGCGGCAATTGCGTTTGGAGGATTTGTCGCGTTCGCAAATGTTCGTCCGCCGCATTCGCGACGCCGTGGGCGACCGCTGCGATTTGTTGTTCGGCACGCACGGGCAGATGACGCCGTCCGGAGCGATTCGTCTGGCGAAACGTTTGGAGCCGTTTGATCCGCTGTGGCTGGAAGAGCCGACTCCGCCCGAAAATCCGGCGGCGATGGCGCAGGTGGCGCGCGCGACCTCCGTTCCGATCGCGGCCGGCGAGCGGCTGACGACGAAATACGAATTCGCCGCGCTTTTGTCGCACGGCGCGGCGTCCGTTCTGCAGCCCAATTGCGGACGCTGCGGCGGACTTTTGGAGGCGAAAAAAATCGCCGCCCTCGCCGAGGCGCACTACGCGCAAATCGCGCCGCATTTATACTGCGGTCCGGTGGCGGGCGCGGCGAACGCGCAATTGGCGGCGTGCATTCCCAACTTTTTGATTTTGGAGGGAATTAAAAAATGGGACGGATTCGCCGCCGACATTCTAAGAACGCCGCTGCAATGGCGTGACGGTTTTTTGGCGGTGCCGGACGCGCCGGGGCTGGGCGTGGAACTGGATACCGAAGTCGCCGCGCAAAATCCCTACGACGGCGACAAAATTATGCACCCTCATCCGTCCCCGGAGCCGCTGTAAAACGGACGGGGAACGGGTATTTTTGCGCCTTCGGCGCGGAGATTCCGACTTTCGCCGGAATGGCGGGTACTTTTTGTCTTTGCGGACAATACTGAATTTGGCGGTATCCGAAAATATAAAAAACCGCCATTCCGGCGAAAGCCGGAATCTCTTTGGATTTTCGCTTTCACGGGAATCACGATGGGGCGGATTCGTCATCGAAAAATGTTATAATCTTTCGTCTGTTAATCCGTTATGAAAACCAAAACCGTCGCAACTAAAACCGCCAAGGCCGCCAAAAGCGAAAGCGCGAAAATCGCCAAAACCGCGAAGGGCGGAAGCGCGAAAACCGCCCAAAAGCCGCCTGCGAAAGCCGCGAAAAAATCCCCGAAAGCCGCCCCAAAACGCGCCGCCGCCGCCGATGCGGAATCCCGCGTTTCGGGCGTCGATGCGGCGTCCGGCGTTCCGGCGTCTTTTAATTTATGTTCCGAATATGCGCCGGCCGGCGATCAGCCGCAGGCGATCGCCGCCCTGACCGACGGATTGCGCGACGGGCTGCGCGCGCAAACTTTGATGGGCGTGACCGGCTCCGGCAAAACCTATACGATGGCGAATATCATCGCCGCCTACGGGCGTCCGACGCTGGTGATGGCGCACAATAAAACTTTGGCGGCGCAGTTGTACGCCGAATTCCGCGAGTTTTTCCCCGAAAACGCGGTGGAATATTTCGTCTCCTATTACGATTATTATCAGCCCGAGGCATACGTGCCGTCGCGCGACCTGTTTATTGAAAAGGATTCCAGCGTCAACGCGCATATCGAACAGATGCGTCTGTCGGCGACAAAATCGCTGATGGAGCGGCGCGACTGCGTCATCGTGGCGACGGTGTCGGCGATTTACGGAATCGGTGATCCGGTGGATTATCACAGCATGATTTTGCATTTGCAGACCGGCCGCGAAATGTCGCGCGAGGCGGCGATCAAGCGGCTGACGGCGATGCAGTATGATCGCGACCGCGCCGATTTCGGGCGCGGCACGTTTCGCGCGCGCGGCGACGTGGTGGATATTTTTCCGGCGGAAAATTGCGACGACGCGGTGCGCGCGGAACTTTCGGACGACACGGTCGCCGCCCTGTATTTGTTCGATCCGCTGACCGGCCGCCGGCGGCGGCGGGTGGAGCGATATACGGTGTATCCGTCCTCCCACTATGTCGCCCCGCGCGGCACGATTCAACGCGCCGCCGTTGCGATTCGCGAAGAACTGGACGAATGCGCGGAACAAATGCGAAAAGACGGGCGCGAAGCCGAGGCCGCCCGTTTGACGGAGCGGGTGCGTTTTGATCTGGAAATGATGGAGGCGATGGGATTTTGCAAGGGGATTGAAAATTATTCGCGGCATTTGTCCGGACGGCGTCCGGGCGAGCATCCGCCGACATTGTTTGATTATTTGCCGGCCGACGCGCTGCTGTTCATCGACGAATCGCATGTCACCGTGCCGCAAATCGGCGGGATGTATCGCGGCGACCGCGCGCGCAAGGAGACGCTGGTAAAGTACGGTTTTCGCCTGCCTTCCGCGCTGGACAATCGCCCGCTGCGGTTTGAAGAATTTAAGAATCTGATGCCGCCGGTAATTTTCGCCTCGGCGACTCCCGCCGAATACGAACGCGTTGAAAGCGCGCGCCGCGCGGAGCAGGTGGTGCGCCCGACCGGACTTTTGGACCCGCGGGTGATCATCCGTCCGGCGGGGACGCAGGTGGACGATTTATGCGAAGAAATCGGCGTCCGCACGAAACGCGGCGAGCGGGTTTTGGTCACGACTCTGACCAAGCGGATGGCGGAACAATTCACCGAATTTTTGACCGAACACGGCGTCAAGGCGCGTTATTTGCACGCCGACGTCGACACCGTGGAGCGCGCCGATATTTTGCGCGATTTGCGCCTCGGCGTCTTCGACGTGCTGGTCGGAATCAATCTGCTGCGGGAGGGGCTGGATTTGCCGGAAGTTTCGCTGGTGGCGATTTTTGACGCGGACAAGGAGGGATTTTTGCGTTCGGAACAGTCGCTAATTCAAACGATGGGGCGGGCGGCGCGGCATATCAACGGCGCGGCGATTTTGTACGCCGACCGCGAAACCAATTCCATGCGCCGCGCGATCGCCGAAACCGTGCGGCGTCGCGCGGTGCAGGTCGCCTTCAACAAAAAACACGGCATCCGTCCGATCGGCGTACAAAAGGCGGTGAAGACCATCATCAACGTCGGCGAAGACGCCGATTCCAAGCCCGCCCGCCGCCGCGACTTCCGCAAAATGCGCGAAAACGAATTGGGGCGCGAACTGCGGCGTTTGGAGAAAAAAATGCTGCAGATGGCGAACAATTTGGAATTTGAACGCGCCGCCGAAATCCGCGACGAAATTCGCATTATCCGGCGGCAGGTGCTGGGCGTGGACGCCGCCCCGGAGGCGGCGTGACGTTGCAGGCGTTGTTTACGGTGATCGGCGCGCTGCTGGCGGCGGAGGGCGCGTTTTTGCTGATGTGCAACAAAGAATCGTGGCGGCGTCTGCGCGAATTGCTTTCCGCCTTTTCGGTCGGGCAGGTGCATACCGTCGGCGCGCTGATGCTCGCCGCGGGCGTGTTGTTTTTGCTTTTTGCGTCCGCGGTATGACGCGCTTCGCGGCTTTGACTCCGGCGTTGATTCGGCGGGCGGAGAAAGAATTGTCCGCCGCCGACGCGGTGATGGCGAAAGTGATCGCCGCGCGCGGCCCGCTGCGGTTGCGGCGCGAAAAAGAACCGCCTTTTCACGTGCTGGCGGTGTCCATCATTAATCAGCAATTGTCGCAAAAGGCGGCGGACGCGATTGAAAAACGGGTGGCGGCGGTGATTCCGTCTCCGTTTGCGGCGGCGGACGCGATGCGGGCGTCGCCGCTGGAATTGCGCGCCGCCGGATTGTCTTCCGGCAAAGTGCGATATTTGCGGGAACTCGCCGACCGCGTCCAGAGCGGCGCGATTCCGCTCGCCGCCTTCGCGCGAATGGCGGACGAGGAAATTATCGCGTCCCTCGTCTCCTGTCCCGGCGTCGGACGGTGGACGGCGGAAATGTTTCTGATGTTCGCGATGCATCGCCCCGATATCGTTTCCGGCGGCGACGCCGCCCTGCGCCGCGCCGCGCGCATTTTATACGGCAAAAGATTCCGCGGCGGCGACGAGGAAGTACTGCTGAAAGTCGCGCAAAAATGGCGTCCGTGGCGCACCGTCGCCAGCCGCTATTTGTGGCTTTCGCTGGCGGATTAATACAATACGCCGCGCAACGCGCAAACGATTGCCGCCGAATTCGCCCCGAATCACCGCGCGGCGATGAATTTTTTCTCCGTCTCCGCGCCAATTTTCGGAAAATAACGGACGGGGCGGGGCGGCGTCCGAAAACAATTTGCCGGAAAAATAGCCATTTATTCGTCGTTTTTGCAGAATTGACAAAAAAATTGAAAAAAATTGCAAATTAATCAAAATTAATGACGAGTTTAGAAAAAATAATGATAGAATCGTACATTATGGGATTTCGGAATTGCAGAGTGGCGCCGCTTTTGGCGGCGATTTTGTGCGCGCCCGCCGCGTCCGCCGACGAGATTAACGGCGGCGATACCGCGTGGATTCTGACCGCCACCGCGCTGGTGCTGATGATGACATTGCCCGGATTGGCGTTGTTTTACGCCGGGCTGGTGCGCGCCCGCAACTCGGTTTCGGTCGTCGCGCAGTGCTTCGGCGTCGCCTGCATAACTTCGCTTTTGTGGGTGATTTGCGGCTATTCCCTCGCCTTTGCGGACGGAAACGCGTTTATCGGCGGTCTCGGCAAGGCGATGCTGCGCGGCGTTTCGCGCGAATCCGTTTCCGGCACGATTCCCGAAACGGTGTTCGCCGCGTTCCAAATGACTTTTGCGATTATCACGCCCGCGCTGATCGTCGGCGCGTTTGTGGAACGGATGCGTTTCGCGGCGGTGCTGTTATTCAGCGGATTGTGGCTGCTTTTGGTATACGCGCCGGTCGCGCACTGGATTTGGGGCGGCGGCTGGCTGGCGGAGCGCGGCGTTTTGGATTTCGCCGGCGGCGTCGTCGTGCATACCACCGCCGGAATTGCCGCCCTCGTCGTCGCCGTGCAGTTGGGCGCGCGACGGACATTCCAAAAGCAATTTTATCCGCCGCACAGTCCGGTCATCGTCGGCATCGGCGCCGCGCTGCTGTGGGTGGGCTGGTTCGGATTTAACGCCGGCAGCGCGCTGGCGGCGAACGGCGACGCCGGAATGGCGTTGCTGGCGACTCATACGGCGGCGGCGGCGGGCGCGCTGGTGTGGGCGGGATTGGAATGGCGCAGCGTCGGCAAGCCGAGTTTGGTGGCGCTCGTCACCGGACTGATCGCCGGACTGGCGACCATCACCCCGGCGGCGGGATTTGTCGGACTGCCGGGGGCGCTGTTGCTGGGCGCGGCGGGCGGACTTTTGTGCTATTACATCGTCCCCCTGATTCGCGCGCGTCTGTCCATAGACGACAGTTTGGACGTATTCGCCGTGCATGGCGTGGGCGGAATTACCGGCTCGCTGTTGGCGGCGGTTTTGGCTTCCGAATCGCTGGGCGGCGTCGGGCTGCCGGAGGGCGCGACCGCCGTCTCCCAATTCGGGGTGCAATTAATGGCGGTGCTGGCGGCGGCGGTGTGGACGGCGGTCGCGTCTTTTCTGATTTTGCGGGCGATACAAATTTTCGTCCCGCTGCGCGCCGAAGAAGAAATGGAATCCGAGGGTTTGGATTTGGCGGAACACGGCGAAAAAGGGTATCATCTGGAATAGGAAAATGAAATATATCGTCGCCGTCATTCGTCCCGACAAATTGGAGGAGACCATCAACGCCCTCGCCGAGGCGGATGTCACCCGCCTCACCGTCGGCGACTGCCGCGGCGTCGGCGGGATGGAAAAAACTTCGGAAGTATATCGCGGCGTCCGATACACGATCCACTACCGCCTCAAATCCCGTCTGGAAATCGCCGTCAACGAGGCGTTTGTCCAGCCGACGATTGACACGATCAGCCGGATATGCAGCACCGGCGATCCGACGGACGGCGTCATTTTTGTGCTGGAACTGCATGATTTCATCAACATCGGCTCCGGCAAAACCGGCGGGGAAGCGATTTAGTTTTTCGCATTAATTCGCCTTTCTGCCTTTGCGTATTCGCGCTTTTTTCCCGCACGTTGTTTTCGTTGCGGCGCGGGCGGAAATTCGCAACGGCGCGGTTTCGCCGCGTTTATTTCAGAAGTTCCAGCGCCAGATGTTCGGCGATTTGCACCGCGTTCAACGCCGCGCCCTTGCGCACATTGTCGCCGACGATCCACAAATTTAACCCGCGCGGATGCGAAATATCCTCGCGGATGCGTCCGACAAAAACTTCGTCGCGTCCCGCCGCGTGCTGCATCGGCGTGGGATAGCCGCCGGGGACGCGTTCGTCCAAAACGAGAACGCCCGGCGCTTCGGAGAGTAGCCGGCGCGCCTCGGCGGCGGAAATTTTTTCGCGCGTCTCCAAATGCACGGCTTCGGAATGCCCGTAAAACACCGGCACCCGCACCGCCGTGGCGTTGATTAAAATGGAATCGTCCTCCAAAATTTTGCGCGTTTCGCGGACGATTTTCATCTCCTCGCGGGTGTAGCCGTTGTCTTCAAACGAATCAATGTGCGGAATGCAATTGAACGCCAGCGGCGCCGGAAACGCCTCCGCCCGCGGTTCGCGTCCGGAGAGCATGTCGCCGGCCTGCTTGGCGAGTTCTTCGGTCGCGCGCGCGCCGGCGCCACTCGCCGCCTGATAGGTCGCGATGTTGATGCGCGCCAGCCCCGCCGCGTCGTGCAGCGGTTTCAGGGCGACCAGCAACTGCATCGTGGAACAATTCGGATTGGCGACGATGTTGCGGTTTTTGTAATCGGCGATGCGATGCGGATTGACTTCCGCGACGACCAGCGGAATGTCGTCGTCCTGGCGAAAATGCGAGGAATTGTCCACCACCGCGCATCCGGCGGCGGCGGCGCGCGGCGCATATTCGGCGCTTGCCGCGCCGCCCGCCGAAAACAGCGCAATTTGCGCGCGCGAAAAATCAAACTCCGCCAAATCTTCCACCGCCAACTCTTCGTCGCCGAAGCGCGCGGTTTTGCCGGCGGAGCGCGCGGACGCCAGCGGATAGACGCGGCGCGCCGGAAAGTTTCGCTGCGCCAGAATCTCCAGCATTTGTCCGCCCACCGCGCCGGTGGCGCCGACAACGGCGACATCAAAAG
>JBPCXA010000137.1:0-5706 GCA_051008975.1 Gammaproteobacteria bacterium | reverse complement strand
GATTCTGCGAGCCCGACGGGTTTAATGTTCATAACAGCGGGAATCTTTGCAGTATTGGCGAAGCCATATCAGTTGAGAATCCTCCTTCGCATAGCGGCGATGCGCCGATGATTATAGCGGGGGCGTTCTCCGAATTTGCCACCGCAATTGACGGCGTTTTTATCGGGCCGGGCACCATTTATCTTTTGGTCGCCAATCGGTCGGCGGCGGATGTCGCGTATTCGCAAAGCGATCTGGAGGTGTTTTATCCCCAAGATGTCCGATTGCCGCCGCTGACTTTGGCGGCGTTGGCGGCGGATACCGCCGTGCCGGCGGGTACGCAGGGACTTCTGCAGTTCACGCACGATTTTGATGTCGCCGCTTTGGGGCTTAACAACGACGAAGTTATCCCGTATTTTTCGCAGCCCCGCGCGGCTTTGACGGAGGGAGCGGGCGGGGATTGTCCGGGCGGAATTAACGCATTGGGGAATGATTGCATTCCCGTCGTCGCCGCCGAGCCGGGCAACGGCGAAAATCCGGGCGTTGGCGGTGCGTCTTCGGGCGACAGCAACGCCCGGGATTTGGCGGTTATCGGCTTGGGCGTGGGCGTCGTCGGATTTATGGCGGCGTACCTTTCGGGCGGCGATTTTTCGCTGTTCAATTTCGCCCCGAATATCGGATATTCGCTGACCGAAAGCGGCTATTCCGTAAATGCGGGCGGACGCCTGAATTTCCGCAAAGACAACTGGCATTTGTACTACGCCGCCGGACAGGCGAATTCCAACGGCGAATTCGGCGATTTCCGCTACGAATCGGGCGGCGAATACTCCGCCGATTTGTGGACGGCGGCGTTCTCCGAAACCGTGCAGGGCGAAACCGCCGATTACGATTTTTCGTTGTCGGCGGATTACAAAGGCGGAATTTGGAAAGTATCGCCGACGTACCGTTTGCATTCGCATTTTGCGGACGAGGAATTTGATACGCAAAATTCGCTGAATTTGCATGGCGAGTTGCTGTGGAATCGTTGGACGATTCGCCCGTCTGCGGGATTTCGTTGGGAATCGGCGGACGAGTTCGGCGACAACACCCGCTTCAATTTGTCGGCGGTGCGGCGGTTTTAGGGAGAGATTCCTGTTCCGCAAGAAAGAGATTCCGGCTTTCGCCGGAATGGCGGTGTTTTTAACCTCTTAATTAAAATACACCATTCCGGCGAAAGCCGGAATCTCCGCGCCGAAGGCGCGAAATATGTCGCGCGCGTTATTGGGTTTTTAACAGCGCGTCGGCGTCGGCGGGGGAGAGGGCGCCGGTCTCTTTCAGTTTGCGTTCGGCGGCGAGAAGTTCTTCGTATACCTTTTGCGCCTCCGCGCGGCGGTTGAGACCGCGCAGCATCACGATCGCCCGCTCCCACGCGGCGATGTTGGCGGGGTCGCTTTTTACCGCGTCGCGATAAAACCGCAGCGCCTCCGCCGGACGGCGGTGCATATCGCCCAGCGCCGCATAAATTCGCGAACGACGCGGGCCGGGAAGTCCTTCGTTTTCCAGCGCGATATTCAGATGCTCGATCGCCTTCTTCTTTTGTCCGCCGTCCAGGGCGCGCATTCCGAAATGCAAATTGGCGACGGCGTTTTGCCGGTCCAGACGCAAAAGATTGCTCGCGATTTTTTCCGTCCTTTCGCCGCGTCCGCGCGCCTCTTCAATTTCGTACAGGCGTTCCCACGCCGGAATGTCGCGCACTTTCAGGCGGACGACATGGCGGTAGGCGACATATTGTTTTTCCAAATCGGCGTCAAGGGCGTCCAAAATTTCGGCGTATTGCCGCCACCGTCCGTGGTCGTTGACATATTGCCCGAACGACAGCACTTTTTTCAGCGTTTCGGCGGCGTCCTCCCGCCAGCCCGGCGCGCGGCGGAGAAAAATGACGTCGGCGAGTTTCGCCCACAATTCGCCGCGCCGCACCCGCAGTTTCGCCGCGGCGCGATAGGCGTCCTCGGCTTCGCCCCATTCCTTGATGTCGGCGTAGGCGTCCCCTATCGATTCAATAATGCGGAAGTTCTTTTTGTCCGACAACTCCCACGCGCGCGAAAAGGCGTCCACCGCCGCCTGCGCCCCCCCCCGCTCGCGGTGCGCGCGTCCCAGATAACGCCACGCCTCGCTTTCGCCCGGAAATTCGCGCGTCCATTTTCGCGCGTGCGCGGCGAGTTCTTCCCATTCCCCGTTTCGCGCGAAAAGTTCGGCGCGCTGCCGCGGCGTGGCGATCAGCCCGGTCTCCAGTTCTTCGCGCACGTTATTCTCCTGCGCGGACGCCGATGAAACCGCGAGCGCCATGAAAAACAAAATCGCCGCCGCCGCGCGGACGGTATAAAATTTCATAACCGAATTATAACGCCGCGCCGCGTTTCATTCCGCCGTTCCGGCGAGACGCCGCCGATAATACGACGCGGCGGATTCGCCGGTAAATTGCGCGGCGATTTTCGCCGCCCGCCGCGGCGGCAGTTCCTTCGCCAGAACGTCAAACAACTCCCGCCCGGCGAGCGACAAAGGCGCGCGTCCCGGCGATTCCACCAGCAGCGTAAATTCGCCGCGCGCCGGAATGTCGCCGGAGACGAGCGCGCGTTCCATTTCCGCCAGCGGCGCGGACGCGATTTGTTCGTGCAATTTCGTCATTTCGCGCCCGACCGCCGCGCGCGCGTCGTCGCCGAACGCCGCGCGCAGCCGCGACACCGTGTCGGCGATTCGCAGCGGCGATTCGAACAGCACGATATCGCCGGCGAACGCCGGAAGTCCGGCGAAAAACCGTTCCCGCGCCGCCGGAGAACGCGGCGCGAATCCGAAAAAATGCGCCGCCCCGCCGCTTCCCGCCGCCGACAATATGCAGGTCAGCGCGGACGCCCCCGGAATTGGCGATACGCGGATTCCCGCCGCCCGCGCCGCCCGCGCGAGTTTCGCGCCCGGATCGGCGACGCCGGGCGCGCCCGCGTCCGACAAATACGCCGCCGCGCCCGCCGAACGCATCCGCGCGATTAACGCCGCGGCGGCGCGGGATTCGTTGTGCGCGCGCAGCGACATCACCGTTTTGCCGCGAACGCCGTGGGCGGCGAGCAGCCGCCGCGCGGCGCGAGTGTCTTCGGCGGCGAGCAGCGGCGTCCGCGCCAGAATATCCAGCGCCCGCGCCGAAATGTCGCGCAAATTGCCGACCGGCGAGGCGATTAAATATAAAATGGGCGCGTGATGCATTGCAGGGCGAAAAAATGCGCGGCGCTGGCGGCGGCGTTTTTGTGCTTTCCCGCCGCCGGACAAAACGATCCACTGGCGGATTTGCTCCATCGCCGCGGCTACGACCGCAACGCCATTTTACGACAATTTCCCCCCGACCCGCCGCCCGGCGAAATCGCGCCGCCCGGCGATTCCGGAGAAACCGGCGCCGCAAACAACTCCGGCGATTCCGGCGTCGCGGGCGATTCCGGAAACAACGCCGCCGCCGCGCCGGAGTTTTTGCCGCTGCGTCCGCGTCTTCCCGCCGCCGCGGCGGACGACATCGCGCTGGTACTGCCAACTTTGGCGGACGGAATCGCCGGACAGGCGGCGCGCAATTTTTATCGCGGCTGTCTGCACAGCACGGACGCCGAAGGCGGCGGCGCGGAAATTAGTTTATACGCGTTTGACGGCGCGGCGGCGGCGGCGGTGCGAAACTACGCCGCGGCGGTGGAACGCGGCGCGACGGTCGTGGTGGGACCGATGTTGAAAAGAAACGTGCGCGCGCTGCTCGCCGGATATCCGCGGACGCCGTCCCGCACTTTGCTGCTGCAGCCCGGCGGCGGCGAAGGATATTTTGTGATGACTCTGGACGCGGCGCGGGAGGCGGCGGATTTGGCGCGACTTTTATACGAACGTTTCGGCGGCGCGGCGTTGATTGTGGAGCAGCCGGGCGCGCGCGGGGAGCGGCTGCGGACGGCGTTTGAACGACGATGGACGGCGGCGGGCGGCGCGTTGCCGGCGCGTTTCCGCGTTCGCGACGGGGAACGCGACTGGGCGCGTTTGTTCGAAATGCTGAAAGAAGAAAAGGAAGAAGAGGACGACAAGGCGGCGGTGATTTTCGCCGCCGGCGACGCCGCTTTCGCCGGCAAAACGCGCAACTTCGCGCCGCAGCAGCATCCGGTGTTCGCGGTCAGCACGGCGAACGACGGCGCGCAGGCGGACGCCGCGCTGCTGCTGGAAAATCTCGGTTTTATGGAAATGCCGTGGTTTGTCGGACTGGACGAATCGCTGGCGGTTTTGGATTCGCCGTCCGCGCGCGCGCTGCCGTTTTTGCGGCAGCGGTTTTTCGCGCTGGGGGCGGACGCCTGCCGCGCGGCGCGGCGCGCGCCGGGTTGGCGCGAAGGATGGATTTTGCGCGGACTCGCCGGCGACTGGCGTCTGCACGACGGCGTGTTCGTCCGCGCCGGACGGCTGTCGGTATATCGCGCCGGACGGCTTCGCCCGCTATGACGGCGGCGCACATCGCCGCCGGAAAAGACGCCGAACGGACGGCGGCGGCGTTTTTGCAAAGCAGGGGGCTGCAAGTACTGGCGCGAAACTATCGCAGCCGTCGCGGTGAAATTGACATCGTCGCCGAAGACGGGCGGACTCTGGTTTTCGTGGAAGTGCGGCGGCGCAAACGTCTGACCGACGCCGCCGAAAGTATTGACGGCCGCAAGCGGGCGCGACTGACGGCGGCGGCGGCGCAATATCTCGCCGACGGCGATTCGCGCCCGTGCCGTTTTGACGCGATACTCGTGGACGCGAATAATTCGGTGCGCTGGCTACGCGCCGCCTTTGACGCCGCCGAATAACGCCCGCGCGATTTCGGACTTGGACTTTCGCGACCAAAACGCATCTTCGCCGCGCCGATGCATTCGCAAATTCCCGTCGCGCCGTTAAAACGAAAAAAACCGGAGAAAAAATATCGCGCAAAAACCGCGGCGGCGGCGAATTGTAAAATTGCGAAATTACGAAAATGATCGGTATCGGGTATAATTCGGGAATGCGAAAGAAATTGACCGCCGTGATATGCGCCGTCGTCGCGCCGATGTTGTCCGGCTGTCTGGCGGCGGTCGTCGCCGCCGGCGCCGGCGGGGCGGCGGCGATCAACGATTCGCGCACAATCGGCGCGCTGGCCGAAGACGAGGGAATAGAGAACAAATTAATCTGGCGAATCGCCGACAAATTCCGCGATTCGGTGCATATCGGCGTGACGAGTTATAACCGCCGCGTACTGTTGATCGGACAGGCGCCGAACGAGGAAACGAAGCAGGAAGTGCTCGCGATGGTAAAAGCCGTCGAAAACGTCCGCTCCATTGTGGATCATATTGAAATCGGCAATCCGTCGTCGCTGACCGCGCGCACCGCCGATTCCTGGCTGACCGCGCGCGTCAAAACCGCGCTGTGCGGCGTGCGACAGGAGGGATTTTCGTGCCTGAACATCAAGGTGGTCACCGAAAAGGGCGTCCTGTACTTGCTGGGGCTGGTCGGCAGGGAGGAGGCCTCCGTCGCCATTGAAAAAGCGCGCCGGGTGCCGGGCGTGATCAATGTCGTAAAAGTGTTTGAGTATCGCTGAACCGGCGGCTGAACCGGCGCGTCCGGCGGACGAAATGCGCCGTCAAACTTCCATCATCTCAAAATCTTCCTTGCGGGCGCCGCATTCGGGGCAGGTCCAGTTGACCGGCACATCCGCCCAGCGGACGCCGGGCG
>JBPCXA010000136.1:0-2826 GCA_051008975.1 Gammaproteobacteria bacterium | reverse complement strand
TGTCGCACAGAAAACCTTTTGCGCGTTTTTTCTGGGTTGTTTTCTCGGGACGACGAGCAGTTGCGCCGCGTTGTGGGGGGAGAGGGAGGGGGGGGCGGTGGCGCCCCCGCGCGGGGCATCGCGGGCGTACTGCGGAGTTTGTAAATGCATTTCGCGCGCATCAATCCGAAAACCGCGGGCGTTTTGTTGATTGTCATCTCCGCGGTCGGATATGGATTGCAGCCGATTTTCGGCAAACTCGCTTATGCCGAGGGCATATCGCCGTCCACCATGACTTTCGGCAGATTTTTGCTGGCGGCGGCGTTTTTTGAGGCGCATTATCTTTTTTTGCCGAAAGGGCGGCGCATCAACGGCGGCGAGTTGCTGGCGACAATCGGCATAGGATGCGTGTTCGCCGGCGCGGCTTTTTGTTATTTTATCTCCCTGCAATATCTGTCGCCGGTCGTTTTTTCCTTTGTCTATTACACTTATCCGGCGATGACTTTGGCGGTCGGGACGCTGTTTTTTGGCGAAAAAATTACGGCGCACCACGCCGTCGGCGCGGCGTTGACGATTTTGGGCATGCTGTTTTTGCTGGGCGGCGGCGAGGTCGCGGCGAACACCGCCGGTATTTTGTGGATTTTGGCGTGCTCGCTGTGCATGGCGTTTTTCTTTCGTCTGCAAAAATTTCTTCCGAAAAAGCGCTGCGAGTTGTATCATGCAAAAATTATGATTAGAACAATGGCGCTGCTGTTCTTTGCGTGGTGGCTCGGAGACGGCGCGCCGAACGCGGACGGCGGCGGCGGGTTATGGTGGGTGTTTTGGGTGGGGCTGGTTTCCACATATATCGCATTTACGGCGAGCGTCGTCGGCATCGCGTATTTGGGCGCGAATCAGGCGGCGTTGCTGTCGGGGCAGGAGCCGGTTTGGACCGCGCTTTTTGCGCTTTTCGTGCTCGGCGTTTTGCCGGGAGAATGGCAATTGTTCGGCGCGGCGGTGATGCTGGCGGCGGTTTTTTACATCAACGCTTTCGGGCATTCGCCGGTGCGGCAAACCGGCGCGCCCGCCCGTGAAACAGGGCTGCAAAATTTATAATCAAAACGGAGAAACTCATGACCTCAACACTCAAAGCGCACTACGACAAGCGCAAAACTAAACACGAGGCGGAACTCAAACTTCCCGGCGGCGAAGTGCTGCGGTTGCCGATGTACGGCGGCAGCGTCGGGCCGGATGTCATTGACGTCTCGCCGCTGAAAAAGGCGGATTTGTTCACCTACGATCCCGGTTTCGTGGCGACCGCCAGCTGCTCTTCCGCGATTACTTTCATAGACGGCGAAAAGGGCGAGTTGCTGTATCGCGGCTATCCGATTGAGGAGTTGGCGGCGAAGACGACTTTTTTGCAAACCTGCTATTTGCTGTATCACGGCGAAATGCCGTCGCCGCCGCAGTTTAAGGCGTTCCGCCGCGACATTACGCGGCACACGATGGCGACCGAGCGAGTCGCGGATTTTATCAAGGGATTCGACAGCCAGGCGCATCCGATGGCGGTGATGATCGCGGTGGTCGGCGCGCTGGCGGCGTTTTATCACGAATGGATGGATGTGAAGGACGCCGAAAGCCGCTATTTGTCGTCCTTGCGTCTCGTCGCGAAAATGCCGACCGTCGCCGCGATGTCCTACAAATACAGCATCGGGCAGCCGTTCATGTATCCGCAGAACGACTACGGTTTCGCCGAGAATTTTTTGTATATGATGTTCGGGACGCCGTGCGAACCGTACAAAAACAATCCAGTGCTGACGCGCGCGTTGAATCGTATTTTTATTCTGCACGCCGACCACGAGCAAAACGCGTCCACTTCTACGGTGCGATTGTCCGGCTCCACGAACGCGAATCCGTTCGCCTGCGTTTCGGCGGGCATCGCGTCTTTGTGGGGGCCGGCGCACGGCGGCGCCAACGAGGCGGTGTTGAAAATGCTGAACGAAATCGGCGAAGCGGAAAACATTCCGGCGTTTATCGCCGGGGTGAAGTCCGGCGAATCGGGGCGCCGCCTGATGGGTTTCGGGCATCGCGTCTACAAAAATTTCGATCCGCGCGCGAATGTGATGCGCGAGACCTGCCACGAAGTGCTGCGGCACCTCAAACTCGGCGACAACAAATTGTTCCGCATCGCGCTGGAGCTGGAAAAAATCGCGCTGCGGGACGAATATTTTATCAAGCGCAAGTTGTATCCGAATGTGGATTTTTATTCGGGCATTGTTTTGCAGGCGCTGAATATTCCGACTTCCATGTTCACCGCGGTTTTCGCCATCGCGCGCACGATCGGCTGGGTGTCCCACTGGAACGAGCAGCATACCGACCCGGAATTCCGCATCGGCCGCCCGCGGCAGTTGTATCTCGGCCCGAAACGGCGGAAATTGTCCGCGGCGGCGAAGAAAAAATAGTCCGCAGTCCCGTTCCGGCCCCTCGGCGCGAAATTTCCCGCCGGCCTCCCCACGTCCCATTCCTGCGAAAGCAGGAATCTCCGCCGCCGCAAAGCGGCGGGTAATTGTACCCTCTTACAATTACCGCCTTCGGCGTATAGATTCCTGCTTTCGCAGGAATGGGACGGGGTGGTGCAGGAGATGGAATTAAGGGGCGGGAATGAGACAACGCCGCCGCCGATGTTTTTCTTAAGTCAGGCGGCGGCGTGTTATAATGTTTTTTTATTTCGCAAGGGGAAGTTTGTTATGGGCGATGTCGCTTTTGTGCTGGTCAGTTTGTTCTTTTTCGCGTTTTTGGCGACGTCCGTCGCGATGGGCGTGCGCACCGTGCCGCAGGGCGAAGAGTGGGTGGTGGAGCGTTTCGGGC
>JBPCXA010000135.1:0-7649 GCA_051008975.1 Gammaproteobacteria bacterium | reverse complement strand
GTGCCGGAAATATCAAGGGGGGGGGGGGGGAAGGTGGAAGTGCGCGACGGCAACGAAATTTTATCCAAGGATAAAATTTTTCGTTATCGCGGCTCGTTCGCCGGATTTTCCGACTGTTTCCGCTGGGAACTGATGCGGCAAAAGGGCGGCTGGTATGCCGATATGGACATCGTTTGTCTGCGCCCGTTTGATTTTGCGGACGAAGTTGTTTTTGTTTCGGCGGGAATGGGGCTGCAATGTTGTTTGTTCAAGTTTCCCAAGGAGCATTACATCGCCGAGGCGATGGCGGAATCCTGCGCGCATCCCGAGCGGATTGAACCCTGGGACATCGGCAAATACCGCCTCCGCAAAATCGGAAGATGGTTCCAGTTCTGGCGTTCCGCCTATCAAAAGCAAAGTTGGGGCGAAATCGGCGGCCCGAAAGGGTGGACGCGGGCGGCGCAACACTTCGGCGTTTCCCAAGACGCGAAGCCGATATGGGAGGCGGACTTGCTGGGAACTATGGGCGGTCAATACTTCGTCAACGACGACCTCCATAGAATCGGGATTTTGCAGCCGCTGATGAATCACGCCCATTCCATTCATCTAACCAACAGCGGTTTCATTGCAAACAAATGGGACAAGGACGGCGTTTATCATCCGAATTCTCCGTTTGAGATTCTGAAACGCCGCTATTTGCCGGAGTTGCGGGAATGATTCCGCCGCCCCGCCGTCCCACTCCTTCGAAGGCAGGAACCTCCACCGCCGCGAAGCGGCGGGGAATTGTACGTTTGTACGCCTTCTGCGACAGTTTGCGCCTTTTGGCGCGGAGGTTCCTGCCTTCGCAGGAATGGGACGGGGGGTGGAATGGGATGGGTGGTGCAGGAATGGGGCGGGAGATGCAGGAATGGGACTTTTGTGTAGGCGAGGGCGTCGAGAGATTCCGGCTTTCGCCGGAATGGGACGGTGGGGTAGGCGGGAATTGCGGTGGTGGGCGAACTTCGGCGGGGCGGCGGCGGGGCGAAAAAAATATGCAAATTTTGCCGGTTTGTGCTAATATCGGGGTTGTGCGGAGGAAAGTATGAGACATCATTCTGCCAAAAAACGGCGCAAACACGCCAAAAAACAACAGACGCGGCAGGCGCCGGTCGTATCCATCGCCGTCGAATCGCCGTCGTCCCCGCCGAGACGCTCCCATCTGTCGGGCGTTATTTTGGGGGCGCTTTTGTCCTCGTTTTTGATTCGCGGCGCGAAAACGCTTTCGCTGTTCCCGCAGCATCCCGAAGTGGACACGAGTGTGCGCGCGCAAAGAGAGGGTCTCGCCCAGATTTGGCGCGAGGTCGGCGGTTGTATGTGGACGGCTTTTGACACGGAAACCGCCCGAATCCGAGCGAATGAGCGGCAAGAATAGAACGGGCGTTTCTCTTCAGGATGGCGACAAGCATATTCAGCTTGTCCGGGAAGAGTCGCCGATTGTGCCGCCGCCCGATGATTTGGAACGCTACGAGCGGATTTTGCCCGGCGCGGCGGAGCGGATGCTGTCCATGGCGGAAAAGCAGCAGGAGAATCTTTGGGAGCAACGCCGCGACACGAGCGAAAAGAACCATTTTTTGGCGGTTTCCGGGCAGATAATGATTGCGTTTCTTTGCCTGTGCTTTGTCGGCATCACCGTGGCGGGCGTGTTTCTTGACCGCCCGAACGCCGCATATATCGGCGCGGGGACGGTCGCCTGCATTATCGCGCTGTCCCTTATTTCGCGGAAAAAATGAACCGCAAATCGGAGGCGGCGCGGTGAATGCGACGCCGCCGATATTTGTCATATCTCTCGTTCGGGAGGCGGGGCGGCGGGCGGAAATGATTCGCCGTTTGGACGCCGACAATTTGCGCTACGAAATTGTGGACGGCGTTGACGGGGCAGTTTTGAATCGGGAGGAATACGCCGGACGGCTGGGGCAGTATCACCGCCGGGAAGGGTCGTGTTTTCGTTTGAATCACAGCAAGCGGCGGTTCGCCGGGCGGCTGTCGCCGGGCGAAATCGGCTGTTATTTGTCGCACTATAATTTATGGCGGCGGATTGCGGACGAAAAGATTCCGGCGGCGGTGATTTTGGAGGACGACGCCGCGCCGGAGGCGGATTTCGCCGCGGTCGTCCGCGAAATTGCGGCGTCCGGCTGGCGGTGGGATTTGATTTATTTGCACCGCGATCATTCCGATAAAATATACCGGGTTTTGCAGACGGTCGGCGGCGGTCGTCGTCTGGCGCAACTCAAAATCACCCCGAACGCGGCGGGGGCGTATATGATTTCCGCGGCGGGGGCGGAAAAACTCCTGCGGCATTGTTGGTTTATGCATCACGGGCTGGATGTCGTCTGGAAGGATTTTTGGAACTGGGACGGGCGGGTGTACGCCGTCTGCCCGAATCCGGTGCGGCAACTGACTCCGCCCTCCGCGATCAATCATGTTAACGAGATTTTGGCGGAAACGCCGCATCTCGCCGCGCAAACGTCGCCTTCCGTTTTGGTGCGGCGGGTGCTGCGGAAATGGAAAATATCGGCGATTAAAAGATGGCACTACTGGCGTTTTCGCCCCGAACGCGAATCTGGCGGGATCGGCGAATGAGATTCCGGCGTGCGCCGGATTACGCGCCTACGGCGCGGAGATTCCTGCCTTCGCAGGAATGGGACGGGTGGTGCAGGAATGGGACGTTGGGCGGCGGCGGGTAATATTTGCAAATCGGCGGCGCGGGGGGTATACTGGCGTTTTTTGCGGAGAATTTTTAAGATGACGGCGATCACGAAGAGGGCGGCGAAAACGTCCGTTGCGGCGAAACAATTTGCGGCGTTTTTGCTGGCGGCGGTGCTGGCGACTCCGGCGGCGGGGCAGCTGCCCGATTTTACCGTGCTGGCGGAAAACAGCGGCGCGGCGGTGGTCAGCGTGAAAGGCGGCACCGACGAGCCGCAGGCGGCTTCTTCGCGCCGCCGTCCGCGCGATTTCTTTCCCTTTCCGCCGGAGTTTTTCGAGCGGCGTCCCGCCCCCGGTCCCGGGCGGCGGCAGTCTTTCGGCTCCGGATTCGTCATTGACGAGGCGGGATATGTGCTGACGAACGCGCATGTAATTTCCGGAATGTCGCGGATTTTGGTGACTTTGAAGGACGGCGAGGAATATGTCGCCGAAGTGGTGGGACGCGACGAGCATACCGACATCGCGCTGTTGAAAATTGACGCCGGGCGTCCGTTGCCGACGGTGAAGATCGGCGATTCGGACGGGATACGAGTCGGGCAGTGGGTGGCGGCGATCGGCTCTCCCTACGGATTGGATCAAACGGTGACGGCGGGCATCATCAGCGCGCTGCGGCGGCGGCTGCCGAGCGACCGCTATGTGCCGTTTATTCAGACCGATGCGGCGGTAAATCCGGGCAACTCCGGCGGTCCGCTGATGGATTTGGAGGGCAATGTCATCGGAATTAATTCGCAAATTGTGTCGCCGGTGCAGGCGTTTGTCGGGGCGTCCTTCGCGATTCCGATTAATGTCGCGATGGACATACAGTCGCGTCTGCGGGCGGACGGCGAGATTCGGCGGGGCTGGCTGGGCGTGTTTTTCGCCCCGGTGTCGGCGGCGACCGCCGACGCCTACGGATTGGCGGACGCCGGCGGCGTACTGATCAATCAGGTGATCGAAAAAAGTCCGGCGGAGAAAGCCGGGCTGCTGGACGGCGACATTATTCTCGCCCTGAACGGCGAGGATGTGGACGCGGAAAATTTATCGCTGAAAGTCGGCGGTTTCGCCCCCGGCGCGCGCATTTTGCTGAAAGTGTGGCGGGACGGCGAAATGATTGAGGTGGAAGCCGAACTCGGCGCGCTGGACGGCGGCGAGGATATCCTTCTCGGTCTCAAAGTGGAGGACATCGGCGAGGAATTGAAACGCCGCGTCGGATTGGATTTCGGCGTCATCGTGCGCGAAGTGCGCCCGGAAGACGCGCCGGACGGGATTCGCCAGTTTCGTCCCGGCGACGTCATTACACACATGCTGGTGAATAAACGCCGCCGCGAAATTACCGGCGTCGGCGATTTGCGGGGCGCGCTGGAAGAAAATCGCCAGTCGGCGGAAGTGTTTTCGGTGTGGCGCGAAGGACGCCGCCTGACGATCACCGTACCGAAATAAATCGCCGCGTTTTTCGGCGGCGGCGGCGGCGAAAAGTGTTAAAATGGCGGGTAGCCGTCATGTCGCGTCCCCCCAATTCCGTGCAAAATTTTTCCGATTCGCTGTCCGCCGCGTTGGACGCGCATTTGCGCGATTTGGACGGACAGCCGTGCGGTAATTTGCACCGCCTCGTCGTGTCGGCGGTGGAGGAAAAACTCGCTGAATTCGCGCTGCGGAAGTGCGGCGGCAACTGCTCCGAAGCGGCGCGGATGCTGGGAATTAGCCGGACGACCCTGATGCGCAAGAAAAACGGCGGGGGCGGACGGTGAAAATTAAAACCGCGCTGATCAGCGTCGCCGACAAGACCGGCCTCCCCGAACTCGCGCAGACGCTGAAAAAATTGCGGGTGGCGGTGTATTCCACCGGCGGGACGGCGGCGGTTTTGCGCGAATCCGGCGCGGAAGTGTCGGATGTCGCCGAGTTGACCGGTTTTCCGGAAATGCTGGACGGGCGGGTGAAGACGCTGCATCCGCATATTCACGCGGCGATTTTGGCGGACGGCGACAATCCCGCGCATTTGCGGGCGTTGAAGCAGGCGGGCGTGCCGCCGCTGGATTTAGTGGCGGTCAATTTTTATCCGTTTGAAAAGGCGGCGGCGGGCGGCGACGAGGCGGAAATTCTCGCCAACATAGACATCGGCGGGCCGGCGATGGCGCGGGCGGCGGCGAAGAATTTCGCGCACACCGCGGTGCTGACCGACCCGCTGGATTATCCGGCGTTTATCGGCGAAATGGAAAAGACGCGCGGCGAAATTACGCCGCGGCACGCGCGGATACTGGCGACGAAGGCGTTCGTCGCGGTCGCGCATTTGGACGCGGAGATCGCCGGATATTTTTCCGGCGACGGCGGCGCGTTTCCGGCGCACCGTTTTTTGCATTTGCACAAGCAGATGGATCTCAAATACGGCGAAAATCCGCATCAAACGGCGGCGTGTTATGAACAATTCGGCGGCGGCGGCGGCTATGTGCAGCTGCAGGGCGCGCCGCTTTCGTATAACAATCTTTTGGACGTGCAGGCGGCGTGCGAATTGGCGGGATTGTTCGACCGTCCGGCGGCGACGATTATCAAGCACAACAATCCGTGCGGCGCGGCGGTCGCCGAAGACGCGCGGCGGGCGTTTTTAATGGCGCGCCGCTGCGATCCGGTGTCCGCCTTCGGCGGCGTCGCCGCCTTCAACCGCGAAGTGGACGGCGAAACCGCCGAAACGCTGTGCGAATTATTTTTGGAGGTGGTGCTGGCGCCGCAGTTTTCTTCGGAGGCGAAGGAGGTGTTCGCCGCCCGTTCCGAACGGCTGCGCGTTCTGCTTACGCCGGACGATTTTATCGGCGGCGGCGCGGAAATTCGCGGCGCGGCGGGATTGTATCTCGCGCAGACGCCGGACATGCCGGACGACGAATCGCAATGGGAGGTGGTGACGCGCGCGCAGCCGGACAAGGAACATTGGCGCGATTTGCGTTTCGCGTGGCGGGTCGCGATGGTTGTCAAATCCAACGCCATCGTCGCCGCGAAAGATTGCGCCACTATCGGAGTCGGCGCGGGACAAATGAGCCGCGTGGACAGCGCGCGGCTGGCGCGGCAAAAGGCGGAGCGCGCCAAACTGAAACTGGACGGCGGTGTCGCCGCGTCGGACGCTTTTTTCCCGTTCGCGGACGGCCTCGCCGAATTGGCGGAAGCCGGAATCAAGGCAGTAATTCAACCCGGCGGCGGCAAACGGGACGAAGAAATCATCGCCGAAGCCGACAAGCACGGCATCGCGATGGTGTTTACGAAACACCGCCATTTTCGCCACTGAACGGCGGTGCATATCGTCATTGTCGGCGGCGGCGGACGCGAACATGCGCTGGCGTGGAAACTCCGCCAAAGCCCGCGCGTCTCGAGAATTTCCATCACCGCGCATAACTTTGCGACCGCGCAATTTGCGAATGTCGCGCCCGCCGAAGCGGCGGCGTTGGCGGATTTTTGCAAACGGGAATCGGTTGCTTTGGCGGTCGTCGGGCCGGAAGCGCCGCTGGCGGACGGAATTGCGGATTCTTTGCGGGATGCCGGAATTCCGACTTTGGGACCGTCGCGGGAGGCGGCGCGAATTGAATCGTCAAAAATTTTCGCCAAACAATTGATGCAAAAATGCGGCATTCGCACCGCCGATTTTGTCGCCGCCGATTCCGTCGCCGCCGCCGAAAAGTGGTGCGCCGCCCGCCGCCCGCCGTATATCGTCAAGGCGGACGGACTTGCGGCGGGAAAGGGCGTGCTGGTTTGCGAATCGGCGGAAGAAGCGCGGCGCGGCGCGGCGGCGATGCTGGACGGCAAATTCGGCGCGGCGTCCGCGCGCATTCTGCTGGAAGAATTTGTGCGCGGGCGCGAAATGAGTTTTATGGCGCTGGCGGACGGCGAAACGGCGATTCCGCTGGCGTCCAGCCGCGACTATAAACGGCTGCGCGCCGGCGGCGAAGGTCCGAATACCGGCGGAATGGGCGCGGTGTCGCCGGCGCCGGGGGCGGACGACAATCTGCAAAACCGGATTATGGACGAAATAATTTATCCGGCGCTGCGCGGAATGAAGGAAAAGGGCGCGCCGTTTTGCGGATTTTTATACGCCGGACTGATGATTGACGGCGACGACATTTGGACGCTGGAATTTAATTGCCGCCCGGGGGATCCGGAGACGCAGGCGGTTTTACCGCGCTGGCGCGGCGATTGTCTGCCGTCGTTTTTGGCGGCGGCGCGCGGCGATTTGCGCGGACGGCGGATAGAATGGGACGCGCGCGCGACCGCGGGAGTGGTATTCGCGGCGGCGGGCTATCCGGAAAATCCGCGCGGCGGCGACATCATTACGCTGCCGGAAAACGAGGACGACGGCGCGATGATTTTTCATGCCGGCACGAAAGCGGACGCGGACGGAAATCCGATTACGAGTGGCGGGCGGGTGTTGTCGGTCGTCGCCCTGGGCGAAAACGCCGCGGATGCGAAAAAACGCGCCTACGCCGCCGCCCGAAAAATCCGCTTCGCCGGAATGCAATTCCGCGACGACATCGGCGATTAACGGCGAATCCATCGCCAAAGCGCAAAGCACGGTTCACCTCCCGTCCCATTCCTGCGAAGGCAGGAATCTCCGCCGCCGCAAAGCGGCGGGAAATTGTACAATTACCGCCTTCGGCGAGGAGATTCCTGCTTTCGCAGGAATGGGACGGGGGGAGAGACGGGAATTTGCGGGGCGGCGAATGAGATTCCGGCTTTCGCCGGAATGGCGGTTTTTTTTATATTTTTGGATACCGCCAAATTTGGTATGTCCGCAAAGACAAAAAGTACCGCCATTCCGGCGAAAGCCGGAATCTCCGCGCCGCAAGGCGCGAAATTCGCCTCCAAAAAAAATCGCAAAAAAGTTGAAAACGTGGTTTTTTTGCCTCATTCTCTGATAAAATCAGATTTTTACCGCACTAAAAAGGAGCGTTCCACGATGAAGAATGCTGGGG
>JBPCXA010000134.1:0-6951 GCA_051008975.1 Gammaproteobacteria bacterium | reverse complement strand
TGCGCGACGTGTCGTTCGCGCTCGCGCCCGGGGAGTTGCTGACGGTGCTGGGGCCTTCCGGCTGCGGCAAGACGACTTTGTTGAATATTGTCGCCGGTTTTCTCGCGCCGACTTCCGGGCGGGCGGTGTTCGGCGGCGGCGAGATTTCCGGCCCCGGCGCCGAACGAGCGGTGATGGAGGAAATTGACGGCCCCAGTCCGAGTCGCGGAATGGTGTTTCAGCAGGGCGCGCTGTTTGAATGGATGACGGTCGCGCAAAACATCGGCTTCGGCCCGAAAATGAAGGGGATGCCCGGCGGCGAAATCAGGGACATCGTGGAACATTATCTGCATACCGTCGGCCTCGTCGGGTTCGGCGAAAAGGCGGTGTACGAGTTGTCGGGCGGGATGCAGCAGCGCGTCGCCCTCGCGCGGTGTCTGGCGAACGAGCCGGATTTGATTTTGATGGACGAGCCGCTCGGCGCGCTGGACGCGCTGACCCGCGAAAAAATGCAGGGGCTGATTCTAAAAATTTGGAACGACACCAAAAAGACGATCGTCCTCATCACCCACAGCGTGGAGGAGGCGCTGTTTTTGGGCGAGCGTCTGTTTGTGATGGCGCCGCGTCCGGGGCGGATTGAACGCGAATACCGTCTGCCGTTCGCGCGGCGCGGCACTTCCGAAAGCCCGCGCGACATCAAAAACACCTCCGAATATGTGGGAAAGCGCGAGGAGATTCTTTCCATGATCTGGGAGATGGAGGAGGAAATTATGGGGCGGCAGGAGCAATGATTCCCGGTTCAGGTCCCTTATATGATTTGGAAAAGTTGCGGGCGCGGCTCGGTCTAAAAAAGACCGGCGAAGACGCGCGCAAAACCGTTTCTTTCGGCGATCCGTCCGCGGCGAAGGGCGGCTTGTTTTGGAGCATCGTCTCGGTCGCGGTCATTCTCGCCGCGTGGTTTGTCGCCGCGCGTTATGAGTGGACGAATCCGATTTTCTTTCCGTCCCCCGCCACGACGTGGAATCAATTTACCGACGTGCTGACCGAGGGATACCGCAACACGACATTGCTTCAACACATCGGAATTAGCGTCTATCGGCTGCTGACCGGATTCGTGCTCGGCTGTCTCGTCGGAATTCCGATCGGTTTTGCGATGGGATTGTCGCGCCAGTGGAACGGATTGTGGCATCCGGTGGTGGAGTTTATGCGCCCGATTCCGCCGCTGGCGCTGATTCCGCTGTCCATCATCTGGCTGGGCATCGGCGACAAGTCCAAAATCGCGCTGTTGTTTTTGGCGGCGTTGTGGGTGATGGTCTTGTCGGCGCGGGCGGGCGTACAAAATATCCGCCTGTCCAAAATTCACGCCGCCTATACTTTGGGCGCGTCCAAAATGCAGGTGTTGCGGCGCGTCATTTTGCCGAACGCGCTGCCGGAAATTTTTACCGGCATGCGCGTTGCGATGGGCGTCTGCTGGGGGACTTTGGTCGCCGCCGAACTGGTCGGCGCGGATTCGGGAATCGGCTATATGATCACCGTCGCCGGAAAGTTTTTGGACACCGCGCTGGTATTTTTGGGAATCATCATCATCGGCATCATCGGCGCCGCCATAGAAGTGGGAATGCGCCGCTTGGAGGCGAAACTCGTTCCGTGGAAAGGCAAGGGCTGAAACGGCGGCGCGGAACGCGTTCTTAACGCGTTCTTTAATACGCGACGGACGAAAACGAATTCCGTCCGGGATTATCGTTTTTTGGAATTACCGCGCGACGGTTTCGGCAGCGAGAACAAAGTCGCGCCGATGATCAGCGCGCCGCCGAGCCATAATCTTGCGTCCGGAATTTCGTCCCACAAAATCCACGCGAACAACGCCGCCCACAGCAGCATCGTATGTTGAGTCGGAATCACCGCGTTCATCCGCGCGTTGCGGTAGGCGGCGATCGCCATTCCCTGTCCGCCGATGCCGAGCAGTCCGATTAACACAAAAAGTCCCAAATCGCCCGCCGAAGACGGCGCGCGCCACGAAAAAGACGGCAGCAACGGCAAAAACGCCGCCGGCAACAACACCGCGCCGTTGGTATACAACAGCAATCCGCGGGACGACAGCGCCGAACCCAGCGCGCGCGTGGCGACAATACCGAACGCCCACATCAGCGCGCCGAATAACAACAGCGCCGCGGCGGGAAGATGAATCGGCGAATCGGCGGACGGATTTACGACGACCGCCACGCCGCCGACGCCGACGCCGAGCGCCAGCCAGTCAAACGGCGAAGTTTTTTCTTTCAACACCGGCCCCGACAACGCGGACGCGAACAAAAACACGGTCAATCCGAGACAGGTATACACCGCCAAATCCAGCGTCGTCAGCGCGATGTAATACGACCACAAGGCGACGAACATGCATCCGACCCGCGCCGCGGCGAGCGCGGGGCGGCGCGAATGCAAATCGGACATTTTACCGGCGCACAAAATCCACGCCGCCGCCGCCGCGCAACCGACTCCGGCGCGGACGAACACAATCTGCAAAATCGGATAGTCGGCGGACAGCAGTTTAATCATCGCGTCCTGCGACGACAAAAAGAACGCCGCCGCCAGCCCGAAACAAACGCCGCGCAGGGGCAGATCCGCCCGCCCCGCGGCGGCGGAAGATTGTCGAAAAAAGGCGGACGACACGGCGCGAATAAATGCAAATCCCGGCGATATTATATCCCGCGACGGTCCGCGGCGCGCATATTTTTAATTGATTTTAATTCCGGCCGGCTTTTCGTATTTCCGTCGGTATTTTTACCGCGTGTCGCGCGCGGCGCAATGGTTGCGCCGTTTATCCGCCGCGTTTTTGCAGCGCGCGTTCCCATGCCCACGAATGGGCGACGATGGTTTCCAAAGAATCGAAGCGCGGCGAGAATCCGAACGCGCGGCGCGCCTTTCGCGGGTCGCCGTAAATTGTCGCCGGATCCCCCTCGCGGCGGGGCGCATCGCGGAGCGGGAAATCGACGCCGGTAATTCGTTTCGCCGCGGCGACGACTTCCAAAACCGAAAAGCCGCGTCCGAGACCGAGATTGAACGCGCCGGACGCGCCGCCGTTTTGCAGATACGACAGCGCGGAAACATGCGCGGCGGCGACGTCCGAAACATGAATATAGTCGCGCACGCCGGTGCCGTCGGCGGTCGGATAGTCGCGTCCGCAAATATCCAAACGCGGGCGGACGCCCGCCGCGCATTCCAGCGCGGCTTTGATTAATGTGGTGTCGCGCCGCTTGCGGTTGCCGGCGCGCAGTTGCGGATCGGCGCCGCCGACATTAAAATACCGCAACGCCGCAAAGCGCGGCGCGGACGCGGCGGCGAGATATTGTTCGACGGCGAGCTTGCTCGCGGCGTACGGGCTTTTCGGTTTCAGCGGCGAATCTTCGGCGAACGGCGGCGCGCCGTCCTCGTCGTACACCACCGAAGTGGAGGAAAAAATAAAATACGGTACGCGAAATCGCCGCGCAGCGTTTATCAATATCTGCGAATCCAGACGGTTGATTTTGTCGCAGCGCGCCGGATCGGCGACCGATTCCGGCACCGAAGAAACCGCCGCCAGATGCAGCACCGCCGAAAACCGATGCGCGGCGAAGACGGAATCCAGCGTTTCGGAATTACCGACCTCCCCCTCGTAAAAGACGCATTCCGGCAAGACGCCCTCGCGGCGTCCGGCGGACAAGTCGTCCAGCACGACGATTCGCCATCCGGCCTCGCGCAACGCCAGCGCGACATGCGCGCCGACATAGCCGGCGCCGCCGGTCAGCAATGCGACGGGCGAATCATTCGCCATCGGACGATTTTCGGTTTCGCGCAATAACTCTTTCGGCATTCTTCGGCATTCGGAAATCATAACATATTTATCTGAATTATTTTATTCCGCCCAAATTTCGGACGATAATAAAAATATAAAATACGCAAAAAATACCGTTATTGCGAACGCGGGAATGGGATAAAGATGGAAATGAAATTTTTTGTTTACTTTTTCGCCTTAACCATCCCGTCCCATTCCTGCGAAGACAGGAATCTCCGCCGTCGCGAAGCGACGGGAAATTTTGCGCCTTCGGCGCGGAGATTCCGGCTTTCGCCGGAATGGTGTGTTTTAATTAAGAGATTAAAAGTGCCGCCATTCCGGCGAAAGCCGGAATCTCTTTCGCCGAAGGCGAATCGTTTGCGCTGTCGCACAAAGAGATTCCTGCTTTCGCAGGAATGGCACGTCTCTTATTTTTATTCCCAAGAAGATTCTCGCTTGACGCACTTCGTGCTTTTGTCGCTTCGCTTGGCGCGCGAGAATTTAAGAATCTTCGCGGCGGAAGATGTTGACGTAGTTGGGAATGGGCGATTGCGTCAGGCAGTGAAATTCCAGTTCCGGACGGTGCGCCGGGTAGGAAAATACTTCGCCGGTATACACTCTGCGGTATCCGTCCGGCAATTTCGTCATGTTCATATCCACGATCCATTTCGGCTCCGCGTCGCCTTCGTATATCGGCGCGCCCAGCGCGCGAATTTTTTCTTCCGGCAAAGAAGCGTCCGGGGAAAGCCCGCAGCAAAAGATCATCCTGTCGCTCAGATAATACATCAGCACCGCGGAATCCGGCGGCGGGCGGACGATTATCGTATCGTCCTGCGCGGCGTTCGCGCGCAAATAGGAAAGCGTCTCGGCGATCGCCGAGGGATAGGGGCGGTGAATTTCGCGCGCCAGCATCGGCAGCGGAAATTTTTCCGCGACGGAATAGTTGGCGAACAAATCGCCGTTGCATAAGGTGCCCTGCACCAGAAGGGGAAAGCCGGCGATGTTGGAAAACAGCAGCAGCGCGAACGCCGCGCCGCCCGCGATTTTATGTTTCGCCCATATCCAGTCCACACACGCCGCGGACATAAAAAGCGCGAACGGCAGCGCCACGACCATATAGCGCATGTCGGCGAGAGTATGGCTGACCGCCGTCTGCACCGAAACCAGGGAGGTGCCCGCGGTCAGCAGCGCGGTCATCGTCCCCCAGCGGCGGACGGCGTTGTCGTCTTCAAAAATTCGCCGCGCCGGACCCGCGCGTTTTTTGCATCCTTTATTAAGGGGGGGGGGGGGGGAGAAACCGCGCGCCGCGAACCATATCCACCACAGCGCGACCCACAGCGGCAGCCATCCGGTGCGGATCAGATCGCGGAAATAATAGAACATTAAATACGCGTGCCGCTTCGCCCACGAAAATTCGTAGAATCCCGCGTCGTATTCCAGGGAGATTTCGCCGCCGACAATTTTCGCGGCGAACAAATATCCGCCGCACGCCGCCGCCGCGGCGAATCCCGCAGCCGCGAACTGCAGCCATTGGCGCGGCGAAGTTTCGCGCCGGAAATATATCACGTGCCACGCCGCCGTCGCCGCGGCCGCCGAAAATCCGCCGCCGAAATGATTGAGAAAATTCAGCACCGTAAAAAAAGAAAGCCCGCAAAGCCACGGGACGCCGCCGTCCCGCCAAAAACGCTGGTAGCAATAAAACGCCAGCAGCGTAAACAGCACCGCGTCCGGATAATAACGCCCCTGCCGCATATACAAAATGACGATCGGCGACAGCGCGAACATCGCAAACGCCAGCAGTCGCAGCCGCGGCCGCGCGGGAAAATTCAGGCGCAGCAAAAAATACAGGACCGGCAAAGACAGCGCGCCCAAAAACGCATGCGGAAAACGCAGCGCGAATTCGCCGCCGCCGAAAAACAAAATACCGAGCGCGGACGGCACCCCCGACCACGGCGGATAGGCGAAATTCAAATCCTCGGTGATGCCGAAATACTCCTCTCCGCCGCGGATACCGAAATATAAATTGCGCCCGTCCCACGCCGAAAGCGTCCCGTCCCTCGCCAGAGACGCCGACATAATCGCGTTCGCCCCTTCGTCGTGCCACAGCGTAACATAGTCCAAATTGACGAACATCAAATAGACGGACACCGCCGCGACGACGAACGCGACGACCGCCTCGCGGCGCGGCGGCGCGGCGAAAAAATCTTTCACCGCAAAAGAATCCGCCCGCGCGATCATAGCGCGGCGGGAAATATCGCGCCGTTTTTTGCGGAAGGAAACATCGCCGCCCCGCCCTTTCCGGCGGGAAACCGCGAAGCCGCCGCCGCCGAACGCGATTCCATTATTTCTCCCCCCCCCCCCCCCTTAACATTAACAACGAACGCGCGGCGGGCGCGAGCCGCGCAAAAATTCGCCGCCGCGCCGCAAGCAAATTTTTTATTTTCTTTTCCATAAAACGCCTCCGAAAATATTCTTTAATGGCAGGCGGCGCCGTATTTTTTCAACCGCCAATAGTTGTAGGGCCACGGCGCGACGAAGCCCGCCGCCAGCATCGCCGGCACCGACAGCGGAGTCAGCCGCGCGCCGCCGGTGATGAAAAAATCCGCGAGATTCATCGCCGTCTCCATCCCGATCATGGAAATAAAACTCATTCCCATCGCGGTTTTGAACGCGCCGCGCAAATCCATCCCGCCGCGCCGCAAAATAAAAGTTTCCAGCGCGACGCTGGCGGCGAGTCCGTTGGCCATCGCCAGCGCGAACACCGCCGCCGTAGGCCACGTATGATTGATAAGTTGGAAAAACAGCACCGTCCCCATGTCGCCGAACGCGCATCCCGCCAGACACCACGCGGTGTTCGCGCCGCTCCGCCGCCAGGTATGGCGGCAAAACCAGAAAGAATTTGCGGCGGCGAAAATCATCGGCGTTTATTTTAACACCAAATCTCCCGTTCCGGCAAAAACCGCCTGTCAACGCTGACGGGCGCGGGCGCGGGCGCGGCGTCTTTCTTTGTATTCCCGCATCGCCCGTTCGCTGCGGCGTTCCAAAATTTTCCGCCACAAATAATGCATTCCGCGGTCGCCCTTGATGGAATTGCAGTTGCCGCAGAGCAGCTGGATATTGTCGTCCACATCCTGCCCGCCGCGGCTTTTTGCGATGATATGATC
>JBPCXA010000133.1:0-13458 GCA_051008975.1 Gammaproteobacteria bacterium | reverse complement strand
CGGCGTACCGATGCAGGATTCTCTTCGCAATTTTTCCATTATCGCCCATATTGACCACGGCAAATCCACGCTGGCGGACGCGCTGATTCAATTGTGCGGCGGACTGCCGCCGCGCGAAATGAAGGCGCAGGTGCTGGATTCCATGGACTTGGAGCGCGAACGCGGGATTACGATCAAATCGCAGACCGCGACTTTGCGGCGGCGGGACGCGGACGGGCGGGAATGGACGCTGAATTTGATTGACACGCCGGGGCATGTGGATTTTTCGTACGAGGTTTCGCGTTCGCTGTCGGCGTGCGAGGGCGCGCTTTTGGTGGTGGACGCGGCGAAGGGCGTGCAGGCGCAAACCATCGCCAACGGCAATATCGCCGCCGATTTGGGGCTGGAAATCGTGACGGTGATCAACAAGACCGATTTGCCCGCCGCCGATCCCGTCCGCGTCCGCCGCGAAGTGGAGGAAATGCTGGGAATCGACGCGTCGGAGGCGATTTTGACGAGCGCCAAAACCGGGGACGGCGCGGACGAAGTTTTGTCGGCGATTGTGCGCCGCATCCCGCCGCCGCGGGGCGATTCCGCCGCGCCGCTGCGGGCGTTGATTATTGATTCGTGGTTCGACAAATATCTCGGCGTGGCGGTGCTGGTGCGGGTGCAAGACGGCGAATTGCGCCGCCGCGAGCGGGTGCGGTTTATGGCGACCGGCGAGGAGCGCGAGTGCGACGCGCTGGGCGTATTTACGCCGAAGATGGAAAAGCGGGAATGTTTGCGCGCCGGCGAGGTGGGCTGCGTCATCACCGGATTGAAGGACATCGCCGCGGCCCGCGTGGGCGACACGCTGACCCATCCGCGCCGTCCGTGCGCGTTGCCGCTGCGCGGTTTTAAGGAGACGAAGCCGCATGTTTTCGCCAGCATGTATCCGACGCGTCCGAACGATTTTCCGGTGCTGCGCGAGGCGGCGGAAAAGTTGCGTCTCAACGACGCGGCGCTGGCGTTTTCGACCGAGAAATCGCCGGCTTTCGGTTTCGGGCTGCGCTGCGGATTTTTGGGGATGCTGCACATGGAAATTACGCAGGAGCGTCTGGAACGCGAATACGGTTTGGAACTGGTGATGGCGTCGCCGACGGTGGCGTATCAGGTATTGACGACCGGCGGCGAGGAGTTGCTGGTGGATCATCCGGGGCGGCTGCCGGACCCGTCCGCCGTCCGCGAAATTCGCGAGCCGATGGCGGAAGTGACGGTGGTGACTCCGGAAAGCCGGGTGGGGGCGGTGATGACTTTGCTCGCCGAAAGCCGCGCGGTGCGGCGGCGGGCGGAATACGCCGGGACGCAGACCGCGCTGTATTACGAAATGCCGCTGGCGGAAATTTTGCACGGCTTTTTTGACCGCCTAAAATCGGCGTCGCGGGGCTACGCTTCGATGGATTATGAATTCAAGGAATTCCGCCGCGCGGCGGTGTCGCGTCTGGACATTTTAATTAACGGCGAGCGGGTGGACGCGCTGTCGTCGATGGTCGTTTCGGCGGATGCGCAGGCGCGCGGACGGCAGCTGGCGCTAAAAATAAAGGACGCGATTCCGCGGCAGATGTTTGACGTGGCGGTGCAGGCGGCGGTGGGCGGCAAAATCGTGGCGCGCGAGACGGCGAAGGCGCTGCGCAAGAATGTCACCGCGAAATGCTACGGCGGCGACGTGACGCGCAAGCGCAAACTTTTAGAAAAACAAAAAAAGGGCAAGCAACGAATGAAACGTTTCGGGCGCGTGGAAATTCCCCAGGACGCGCTGCTGGCGGCGATGCGGAGCGACGGGCCATGACGGCGGCGAAGGCGCGGCAATGGCTGGATTCGTTTCTGCCGGCGGCGGTGGTGGCGGGCGCGGCGGCGTTGTGGGTGACCGGACGGTCGCCCGATTTGTTGTTTATGACGTTGGCGGCGGTCACCGGCGTTTTGTATGCGCTGTATGCGTTTTTTCGCCGCCGTCCGGCGCATCATTTCGCCGAGACCGGGGAATACAAAAACTACCGCCAGCCGGTGGCGTTGTGGCGCGATTTTTTCGTCATTTTTTTCGCGGTGTTCGTGCTGCGCGGTTTTTTTTACAACTGGTTTTCGATTCCGTCCAACTCAATGCAGCCGACTTTGACGGTGGGCGATTTTGTGATGGTGGATCGGCGGAAGTACGGGTTTCGGCTGCCGGTGTTTAATTCGCGTCTTTCGGCGGGCGAGAATCCGCAACGCGGCGACGTGATTGTGTTTCGTCATCCGCGCGACGGCGTCGTGTATATCAAGCGCGTGATGGCGGTGCCGGGCGACCGCATCGCGCTGCATGCGGGCGGCGGCGTGGCGATTAACGGCGCGGCGTTGCCGGCGCGGTCGGAGGGCGCGTATCGCTACGACGATTTCGGCGAAACTTCGCGGTATGCGGAGCAAATGCCCGGCGGCGGCTGGCATTGGATTTTGCGGGACGCGCGGTCGCGCGGGACGGCGGGCGCGCCGCCCGACGAGGGATATTGCAGTCTGCGGGACGGCGGATTGCGTTTGCTTTGCCGCATGCCTTCGGATCGTTATTTTGTACTCGGCGACAATCGCGACCACAGCAACGACAGCCGGTTTTGGGGATTTGTGCCGCGCGACGACATTATCGGTCCGGCGTTGAATGTGCTTTTTAATTTCGGCGACTGGCCGCGCGCGGGAAATTCGCTGCGCCTGCATCCGGCGGAAGAATGGACGGAAGAAGAATCGGCGGCGGCGACGGAACCGCCCGCCGCCTCCGAGGTTTCGGAAAGTTCGAACAGTTCGGAAATTTCCGACGGCGGCGACGGCGCCGAATTATTAAACGAGTTGCGGAACGATTCCGGGGGACGGAAAATTTCCGCGGAGGTCGCGCCGGACGCCGCGCAGGAATCCGTGTATTCCGTCGGGGCGCGATGAAGAAAGGCGGCGGGGCGGACGCGCTGCATACTTTCGCGGACGCGGATTTGCGGCGGCGGGCGCTGACCCACGCCTCCGCCGGCGACGAACATAACGAGCGTTTGGAATGGCTGGGGGACGCGCTGGGGGATTTTTTGGCCGCCGATTTGTTGTTTGCGCGCCATCCGAATCTCGCCGAGGGGCCGCTGACATTGGCGCGTTCGTTTCTCGTCGGCGACAAAAATTTGGCTTCGCTGGCGCGCGCGATCGGGCTGCCGCGCCGTTTAATTTTGTCGCCAGCGGAAGAGCGGGACGGCGGACGCGAACGCGATTCCATTCTGGCGGGCGCGATGGAGGCGTATATGGCGGCGATTTATCTGGACGGCGGGATGGACGCGGCGCGGCGGGCGGCGAAAATGCTGTTCGCCGATTCGCTCGCCGAGGCGGATTCGCGGATTCGCCGCGGCGCGCTGAAAGACGACAAAACGCGTCTGCAGGAATATTTGCAAAAACGCGGACGTCCGCCGCCGCAATATGAGGTTTTTGAGCGCGGCAAAATCGCGCATCGCCCATATTGCATCGCCGAATGCCGCGCGGAAAACGCCGCCGCCGTCGCCGTGGCGGAGAATCGCCGCGCCGCCGAACAACTCGCCGCCGGCGGCGTGCTGGCTTCGCTTTCGGCGGAAAAATGAACGGCGGATTTGTCGCGATTGTCGGGCGTCCGAATGTCGGAAAATCCACTTTGGTCAACGCGCTCGCCGGGGCGAAAGTCAGCATCGTTTCGCGCCGCCGCCAGACGACCCGCGGCGTCGTGCGCACGGAATTCCTGCACGGCGGCGCGCGAATCGCGCTGCTGGATTCGCCGGGCTGGCAGACGAATCGCGGCGGCGATTTTTCGCGCGCGATCAACGGCGGCGCGCGCTGGGCGGCGGAATCGGCGGACGCGATCGTTTTTATGACGACGCCGCGGTGGACGAACGAGGACGCCGATTTTTTGTCGCGGCTGCCGCCGCAAGTTCCGACCGTCGCGGCGATTAATAAAATTGATCTGGTGCGCGACAAGCGGACGCTGCTGCCGTTCGCCGACGAATTGCGGCGGCGGCGCGATTTCGCCGCGGTCGTGCCGCTGTCCGCCGAACGCGGCACGGGAGTGAGCGCGCTCGCCGATGAAATCGCCGCGTTGCTGCCGCCCGCCGAGTCGCCGCCGCCCACCGCGGATTCCGCTGTGGATTTCGCCGCGGATTCCGCCGAAGACCGCGATTTTTTGCTGGGCGAAATTTTGCGCGAAAAACTCTTTCGCGCGCTGGGCGGCGAGTTGCCGTACCGCGTCGGCGTCGCCGCGACGAGCCGCCAAAAACCGGGCGTTCTGCACGTTCGCGCCGACATTTACGCGGAACGCGATTCGCAGAAGGCGATTGTTCTCGGCGGCGGCGGCGCGATGTTGAAAAAACTCGCCACCGCCGCGCGCCGCGATATGGAACGGTTTTGCGGCGAAAAAGTTTTTTTGGATACGCGGGTGCTGGTGCGTCCGGAATGGCGGCGCGATTTGCGCCTGCTGGCAAAAATGCGAATCGGCGCGCCCCTGCAATTCCGTCCGCCGCGCGATATACAATTAAAAAAATGAAACTCGGCGTAAACATCGATCATGTGGCGACCATCCGGCAGGCGCGGCGGACGCCGTATCCGGAATTGACGCGGGCGGCGCGCGAAGCCGAACGCGGCGGCGCCGACTTCATCACCGTGCATTTGCGCGAAGACCGGCGGCATATCACCGACGCCGATTTGCCGGCGCTGGCGGCGGCGGTGAAAACTTTCGTCAATTTGGAAATCGCGGCGACCGAAGAAATGCGCGCCGCCGCGCTGTCGTTCGCGCCGCCGAAAATCTGCCTCGTGCCGGAACGGCGCGCCGAACTGACGACCGAAGGCGGGCTGGACGCGCGCGCGCGGGTTTCGTTTTTGCGCGATTTTATCGCCCCGTTCGCCGCGGCGGGAATGGAGACGGCGTTGTTCGTGGACCCGGACGAATCGCAAATCCGCGCCGCCGCCGAAATCGGCGCGCGGGCGGTGGAATTGCATACCGGCGAATATGCCGCCGCCGGCGACGCGCGTCCGCTGCATCGCGCCGCCGAAATCGCCGCCGCCGCCGGACTGCGGGTGCACGCCGGACACGGACTGCGTCTGGACAATGTCGCCGCCGTCGCCGCCGTCCCCGAAATTTCCGAACTCAACATCGGACACGCCATTGTCGCGCGGGCGTTGTTCGTCGGACTGCGCGAGGCGGTGCGCGAAATGGCGGACGCGGTCAAAAAATGATCGCCGGAATCGGCAACGACGTGGCGGACATACGGCGCGTCCGAAAAATTCTGTCGCGCCATCCGCGGCGATTTCCGGCGCGTTTGCTGACTGACACGGAAAGCCGCGAATTCGCCGCGCGCGGATTTGCGCCGTCGTATCTGGCGGGGCGCATCGCCGCGAAAGAAGCGTTGGCGAAGGCGTTGCGCGGCGGACTGCGCGCGCCGATGACCTGGCGCGGCGTATCGGTTTTGTCGGGCGAAGGCGGGGACGGCGACGAACGCGGCGCGCCGTCTTTTTGTTTTTCGCCGCCGCTGGCGGAACATTTGCGCGAGCGCGGCGTTTCCGCCTGTCATCTTTCCATCGCGCACGACGGCGATTACGCCGCCGCCGTCGTCGTCGCGGAAAAAACGTGACTTTTTCGGCGAATCTGATGATCGCGTTGTCCGGAGATCTTGCGCCGGACGCCGAAGACCGCCGCAATCTCGCGCATCCGGCGGTCGGCGGCGTGATTTTGTTCGCCCGCAACTTTTTGGACGCCGCGCAACTTCGGCAATTGACGGCGGAAATCCGCCGCATCGCCGGAAGATTTTTGTTGATCGCCGCCGACCAGGAGGGCGGACGCGTACAGCGATTTCGCGGCGGCGGTTTTTCGCGGCTGCCGGCGGCGGCGGAATTGCGCGATTCCGGCGCGGCGCGGGACGCGGGAATCGTGATGGCGGCGGAACTCCGCGCCGCCGGAGTGGATTTGAGTTTCGCGCCGGTGCTGGATTTGGCGCGCGGGCGTTCGCGGATTATCGGCGACCGCGCGTTCGCGGCGGACGGCGAAAATGCGGCGGCGGCGGCTTTGGCGTTTGCGGCGGGAATGCGGGCGGCGGGAATGAAATGCTGCGGCAAGCATTTTCCCGGACACGGCTACGCCCGCGCCGATTCCCACAAAACGCTGCCGACGGACGCGCGCGAATTCGCCGAAATCGCCGCCGCCGATTTAATCCCGTTCGCCCGCTGGGCGGCGCAGCCCGCGCTGATGACCGCGCACATCGTCTTTCCGAAATGCGATTCGGCGGCGGCGACTTTCTCGCCGTTTTGGCTGAAAAAAATTCTGCGCGGACAATTGAAATTCGGCGGAATGATCATCGGCGACGATTTGACGATGGACGGCGCGGACATCGGCGGCGTCCCCGAACGAATGCGGGCGGCGACGGCGGCGGGCTGCGAAGGATTGTTAATCTGCAAGCCGGAAGCGGTGCGGGAGGCGTTGGCGGCGTGCGATGAAAACGCGGCGAAAGGAAAAACGCATTCGGCGGAAAATCCGTGGCGGGTTCTGGCGGCGCAGACGGACGGACGGATTTGCATCGGCGATTCCGCCTATTCCGAAGCCCGCGTCCGCCTGCTTTCGCGGGAATAAGATTCCGGCTTGGCGCGCTTTGCGCTTTTGTCGCTTCGCTCGGTGCGCCGGAATGGCGTATTTTAATTAAGAGATTAAAAATGCCGCCATTCTAAAAGTACCGCCATTCCGGCGAAAGCCGGAATCTCCTTGCGCAAAAGCGCAAACGGCGAATTCGCCTTCGGCGAATGAGATTCCGGCTTTCGCCGGAATGGCAAGTACTCAAAAATCCCATTCCCACCCCGTCCCATTCCCACCCCACGTCCCATTCCTGCGAAGGCAGGAATCTCCGCGCCGAAGGCGGTAATTGTAAAGAGGTACAATTTCCCGCCGCTTTGCGGCGGTGGAGATTCCTGCTTTCGCAGGAATGGAATTAAAAAAAGGGCGATTCCCGCCGCCCTTTCTTACGCCTTCGCTTCCGCCGCTTTTAGAAAGCGGACAAGATTAATAATGATCCCAAATACCGTCATTATCCAGATCGCGGTCTTGTCCGCCGCGGCCGTAGTCCCAGATGCCGTCGTTATCCAGATCGCGGTCTTGTCCGCCACGGCCGTAATCCCAGAGACCGTCGTTATCCAGATCGCGGTCTTGTCCGCCGCGGCCATAATCCCAGAGACCGTCGTTATCCAGATCGCGATCGGTTCCATAAGCCATGGTATGACCCGAAAACGCCAAAATAACGGCGGCGATTGTCAATAAAAGTTTTCTGTTTTTCATGATGTACTCCTTCCCCTTTCGTGTTGCCGAAAAAAGAGGGCGGCAACTTTCCCATGAAACCGGATTATACCACAAAAGGGCGATACCCGCCCTTTTTACTCCTTCTCCCCCGCCTCTTCCAAAATGCGGACAATCTCGGAATTTCCCCCTGCTTCGGCAAGGTGCAAAGCATTGAAGCCCGGTTTACTCGCATTCGGATCTGCACCTGCCGACAACAACATCTTGACAACTTCGGCATATTCCCTCAATACCGCCAGCATCAAAGCCGTCAAGCCGTTCTTATTTGCCGCATTTGGGTCTGCTCCCGCATCAAGTAGTCGTTTAACTTCCGCAACATCCCCGGCTTTGAAGGCGGCAAAAAGCAACTCGGGATCGGGCGGTTTGGCGAGAACTTCGTTCGTCAAACGGATAAGCGTTTTCGCGCGCGACAGCGAAACCGATGCGGGCGGAATCACCGTCGGCAGATTCTTTTTCGGCGGGTCTTTCTCGTCCACGGTTAGCGGTTGAGTTTCTTCCAGTTGGGGACGGCGTCGGCGATGAATTCGTCCGCGGCGGCGATCCAGGCGAGGCGGATATTCGCGCTGTAATTCAAATAGAGTTTGTCTTCGCGGATGCTCCACGCCCGCGGATCGCCGCGCACCAGATAGCCGCTCGCCACGCCGTAGGCGCAGTGTCCGCCGTATTGCGGGATGTAACGCGGCGGGTCGCGCAGGAATTTGTCGAGGTTTTCGGACGAGGCGAAATGCCATACTTCGCCGCCCCATTCGGCGCGGTGCGCGGCGATTCCCTTTGTCGCCGCCGCCTCCGAAAAATAGGCGACGACATCGTATCCGCCCGCCCCGACGCCGCCCGGATATTCGTAGAATTTAATTCTCTGCCCCGCCGCCGTGTCGCCGTCCGATTCGCTGAACGCGTTGATGGTCAGCGCGCAGACGCCCGCGAACATCGCCGCCGCCGCGAACATCGCGAAGAATGTCAGCGTCCGCGCCGCCACCCCCGGCGGGCGTTGCGGCTGGTGATAATAATGATGTTCCTGCATAAATCCGCTTTCCGTAAAAAAATAAAAGTTTGGACGGGCGCGAAAGTATAGCCGATCCGCGGCGGATGTGTTCGCAATTCGCCAAAAAAAATCGCGCGGCGGCGAAATCAGCCGCGCAAATCCACCCACGCCGATTTCATCTGCGTATATTCCAGCAAACTCTCGAAGCACTTGTCGCGCGCGTTGCCGGACTGTTTGTAGCCGCCGAACGGCTGCGTCATGTCGTCCTCCTGGAACGAATTCACCCAAATCACGCCCGCCTCCAACTCGCGCACGGCGCGGTGCGCGCGGGCGATGTCGCGCGTCCACACCGCCGCCGCCAGCCCGTAAATGCTGTCGTTCGCCAGCGCCAGCGCGTCCGCCAAATCGTCCACCGGCAACAACGCCGCCACCGGACCGAACACCTCCTCCCGCGCCAGCGCGCTTTGTCGCGGCGCGTCCGCCAGCAATGTCGGCTCCACAAACGCCCCCGCCGCAAACTCTTCCGGCGCGCCGCCGCCCAGCAAAATTTGCGCGCCGTCTTTTACTCCCGCGTTTATGCAGTTCAGAACGCGCTTTTGGTCGGCGTGCGTCACCAGCGGCCCCAGCGAAGTATCCCAAAGCAGCGGATCGCCGGGACGATAGGCGGCGGCGGCGGCGGTGAATTTTTCCGCGAACGTCTCCCGCAATCGGCGATCCACCAGCAGACGCGAACCCGCGTTGCATACCTGTCCGGCGTTGGAAAAAATGCCGGAAACGGCGGCATCGGCGGCGGCGTCCATATCGGGCAAATCGTCCAAAAAAATCTGCGGCGACTTGCCGCCGCATTCCAGCCCGACCCGTTTCATATTGGATTCGCCCGCATATACGAGCATTTTCTTTCCCACCTCGGTGGAGCCGGTGAACGTAATTTTCGCCACATCCGGATGCCGCCCCAGCGCCTGCCCGGCGACTTCGCCGATTCCGTTGACGACATTAAATACGCCGTCCGGCCCGCCCGCCTCCGCGAACAACTTCGCCAGCAGCAAACACGACAACGGCGCCTGCTCCGCCGGTTTCAACACCACCGTATTTCCCGCCGCCAGCGCGGGCGCGAATTTCCACGCCGCCATCAGCGCCGGATAATTCCACGGCGAAACCGCCCCCACAACGCCCAGCGGCTCGCGCAAAACATAATGCAAAACTTCGCGGCGGGTGGCGGTGACCCCGCCCTCCACTTTGTCGATGCTCTCCGCGAAAAAACGAATCGTTTTGACGACTTCGGGAATGTCGCCGCCGTACGACTGGGCGATCGGCTTGCCCATACAAAGCGTATCCAGCAGGGCGAGCGTCTCCGCGTTTTGCTTTACGCGGTCGGCGAAACGCATCATCACGGCGGCGCGCTTGCGCGGCGGCAAATGCCGCCATGATCCGCGTTTATGCGCGGCGAGCGCGGCGGCGACGGCGCGGTCAATATCTTTCGCGCCGCCGCACGCGGCTTCGGCGAGAATTTCGCCGCCGGCGGGATTGACGACCTGCAAACGCCCGCCGTCGGCGGCGTCCGCGAAATCGCCGTCAATAAAAAGACGGCCTTCCAGCGGCGTTTTCGCCGCCGCCGCCGCCCAGTCGTAAGTTTCCGGATTCGCAATCATCGCGACATTATAGCCGGAATCCGCGGCGCATCGCCGGTAATTTGGACTGTTATGATAGTTTCGCGCCCCGAACTACCATAAGAATATCGGGGATTTATGCGGCGAACGCGCGGACGAACGCGTCCGCGAACAGGGCGGCGAACAGCAGCGCGAGATAGGTGATGGAAAACGCGAAGAGACGGCGGCATTCGGATTCCGCCTCCGTTTTGCGGACGCGCCACGCCATTCGGACAAACCGCCCGCCCAGCACCACGGCGGCGCATAAATACAAAACGCCCGCCATTCCCGCCGCGAACGGCAGCAACGACACCGCGAACAGCATCACGGCATACAGCAGAATTTGCGCGGCGGTGAAGGATGTGCCGTGCGTCACCGGCAACATCGGCAGCCCGGCGCGGGCGTAGTCGTCGCGGCGATACAACGCCAGCGCCCAAAAATGCGGCGGCGTCCACACGAAAATAATCAAAAACAGCAGCAGCGGCTCGTAGGTCAATTCCCCCGCCGCCGCCGTCCATCCCAGCACCGGCGGCATCGCCCCCGCCGCGCCGCCGATGACGATATTTTGCGGAGTCGCGCGTTTCAGCAGCAGCGTATACACGACCGCATAGCCGAGAAAAGTCGCCGCCGTCAGCCACGCCGCCGCGCCGCCGCCGAATTCCGCCACCAGCCACAGCCCCGCCGCGCCGGACAACGCCGCGAAACACGCCGCATCGGCGGTACCGATGCGCCCGTCCGGCAGCGGACGAAAACGGGTGCGCGTCATCAGCGCGTCGCGGTATTTTTCGACGAGACAATTAAACGCCGCGCCGGACGCGGCGACCAGAGTAATCCCGGCGAGCGACAACGCCGCCGCCAGCGGCGCGACCGGATGCGACAACGCCGCCAACGCCGCCCCCACCGCGGCGGTGAATGCAATCAGCGACACCACCCGCGGTTTCGTCAAAGACAAAAAATCGCGCGCGCGCGCGCGAACGCCGCCAAAAATCACTCTCGCCGCAACTCCGTTCATTGATTCGTCCCCCGCATTCCCGTTATTTTAACCGCAACCGCCCCGATTCCATTCCCGCGAAAGCCGGAATCTCCGCCGCCGTCCGAAAAATAGCGTGAAAATGCCCGTCAACTGGGCAATGCAAACATTCTACTGCCCTATTTTTCGCCATTTTCGCCTTCGCAAAACGCCCGCAAACAAAATTACCATTCCTGCGAAAGCAGGAATCTCGCGCGAACGCGCGCATCCCCAAAAAGCAACGGCGAAGATTCCTGCTTTCGCAGGAATGGTACATAAAAAAGGGCAACATCTCTGCCGCCCCCTTTTCTTACGATGCTTGAAATGCTTCCCAGACATCGCGCGGGCATGCGATTATGACCGCGTCGATTTTCTCGAAACCTTCGCCCGGACTTTTCCCCAATTTTCCGAGCGGCACTCCGAGGAAATGGGTATCCCACTCCCACCAATACCATCCGTCCAACTCTCTGAACCATGCCTTTCTGGTCTCAAAGGGAGGCGAACAAGTCGTCCCGGCCGGCTCGGGGTCGCCCGTGCAGATGAAATGTGCAGATTTATCACTGCTGCCCAGTTCATCTTCCATTTCGGAGCAATTTTTGTCGTACAGTTTCCGCACGATTTTGTCGTGATGATTGCATCCCGTCAACAACACGGCGGCGATTGTCAAAAGAAAGATTTTGCCGTGTTTCATAGTTCGCTCCTTTCGCTGAATGAAATGAAACGCGATTATAGCAAATTCGACTTGCGGAATATTTTCGCCGCCGCCGCCGCAGTTTGCGCCGCCAAAAGCGCGGCGACCGCGTTATGCGACAACGCCGACCAAAGCGGAAGTCCGGCGAGGACATTGACAATTCCCAGCGCGATTTGCACCGCCAGCAAAAACCACAATCCGCAGGCGATTCCGCGCATTCCCGCCCGCCACAGCAGAATTCCGAAACCGCCCAACACCGCCGCCGCAAAAACCGCGAAGGCGCGGTGCGTCCAATGAATCGTCGCCAACGCCGCCGCGGAAATCGGCGCGCCGGACGAATCCAAATGCAATTCCCGCCCCGGCGCAAAACCGCCCCAGTCCGTCGTCGGCGGCAGCCATTCTCCGCCGCAGCGCGGAAAATCCGGACACGACAACGCCGCATAATTCGCGCTGACCCAGCCGCCGAGAAAAATTTGCATCGCCAAAATTGTCGCGGCGAAAACGCACGCCGCCCGCAAAAACGGAGGCGAAAAAAAACGCGGCAAAAACGGACGGGTTTGGGCGTATACCAGCACGGCGAAAATGAACACGCCGCCCATTAAATGCACTGATACGACAATCGGACGCAGACGTTCCGTGACGGTCAACATTCCGAGGAGCGCCTGCAAAATCACCAAAACCGCCGCAAACAAAGGCGCGCGATTCTTTGGCGAAGATTCCGAAGAACGCAAAGACAAAACGGCGGCGGCGAATACAACCAAACCAAGCAGGGCGGCGATATAACGATGCGCGATTTCTATCCATGCTTTTTTGGAATCCAGCGGCGAATCCGGCGAATGCGCGGCGGCGGCGGCGGCGTCCGGCACGCCGACAATTTGCCCGTAGCAGGTCGGCCAATCCGGACATCCCAGCCCGGCGTCGGACAGGCGGGTGAATGCGCCGGCGACGACGACGAGAAAAGTCAGCGGCGCGGCGAAAAAAAGCAGGCGGCGGACGGCGTCATTCTTCATTTCGCAGCAAATCCGCCTCTTTCAGAATCTTGGACGACAACTCCTCCACCGAGCGGCTTGTGGCGTCAAAATAGGCGATGCCGCAGGCGGCGAACAGCCGCAGGGCGGCGCGCACTTCCTGTTCGCATTTCGCGGTCTGCGCGTAGCGGCTGCCGGGGCGGCGTTGTTCGCGGATTTGCGCGAGACGCGGCGGCGAAATCGTCAGCCCGTATATTTTTTTGCGATACGGCAGCAACGGGGCGGGCAGGCGGTCGGATTCCAGATCTTCGTCCACCAGCGGATAGTTGGCGGTGAATACGCCGAAATGCAGCGCGAGATACAGCGAAGTCGGCGTTTTGCCGGAACGCGACACGCCGACCAGAATAATGTCCGCCCGTTCCAATCCGCGCACCATCGCGCCGTCGTCAAAATCCATCGCAAAGTTGAGCGCGTCCATCCGCCGCTGGTATCCCTTTTCGCGCACGGAGTGGGACATGCCCGCCGAATGGGACGCGCGCACGCCGAGTTCGGTTTCCAGCGGACGGGTGAAGATTTCCAGACAATCCATCAGCATCGCGCCGGAATCGCGCATCGCCGCGCCCAAAGATTCGTCGGCGAAGGTATAGAACAAAATCGGGCGCGCGCCGTCCTGTTCCCCGGCGCGGCGGATTTGCGCGGCGGCGGCGGCGGCTTTTCGCGGATCGTCCACGAACGCGAGCGTCCGCTGCGAAAACTCCGCGTCTTCAAACTGCGCCAATACGCTGCGCCCCAGCGCCTCCACGGTGATGCCGGTGCTGTCGGAGACAAAAAATACCGTCCGCCTTTTCAT
>JBPCXA010000132.1:0-4018 GCA_051008975.1 Gammaproteobacteria bacterium | reverse complement strand
CATCACGAGTTCGCGCCGCATCCGCCCCACTTTTTGCAGCACCCGGCTGTCCTCCAAAACCGCCTGAATCGCGTTTTTGTCCCCCTGCGACAGACGCCCCTCCATTCCGTGCAGCCAGTTGTGCAGGGCTTTCGCGGTGGGCGGACGGGCGCCGCGCGCGCGCAAAATCGACAACTCGTCATGGCACGTCTTTTTCATCACGCGGGCGAAACGCGCCGCCACTTCCAATCGGTTGGCGACGACCGATTTCAGCGTGTCCAAATCGCACGCCGCGCGGCTGTCGGACGACAGCAATTCGGGCGCGCGATGTTTCACCCGCGCCAGCCCCGCCCGTTCCAGCAAGCGGATATACAGCCAGCCGACGTCAAACTCGTACCAGCGGTTGGAAAGTTTCGCCGAAGTCGGAAACGCGTGGTGGTTGTTGTGCAACTCCTCGCCGCCGATGAAAAGACCCAGCGGCACGATGTTGCGGCTTTCGTCCTGCGGCTGAAAATTGCGGTAGCCCCAGTAATGCCCGATGCCGTTGATCACCCCCGCCGCCCAGAACGGAATCCAGATCATCTGTACGCCCCACATCAGCGCGCCCGCCGGAAATCCGAACAAAACAAGATTGCAAAGCAGCGTCAAAATTACGCCGGTTTTGGGAAACCGCGAATAAATGCGCTCCATTCGGTCGTCGGGCGTCCCGTAGCCGTAGCGGGCGATCGTTTCGGGATTGTTTTTTTCGCGCACATAGCACGACACGCCGCCGAACAGTACGCTGAGAATGCCCTGCACCTGCGGACTGTGCGGGTCGTCGGCGGTCTCCACCTTGGCGTGATGCTTGCGGTGAATCGCCGCCCATTCGCGCGTGAGCATTCCGGTCGTCAGCCACAGCCACAGGCGGAAAAAATGCGACACCGCCGGATGCAGCGTCAGCGAGCGATGCGCCTGGCAGCGATGCAAATAAATCGTGACGGCGGCGATCGTGATGTGGGTCGTCCCCAGCACAATCAATACCAGCGTCCAGACGGAAAGATCGGTGATTCCGTTCATTGTCGTTCTCCTTGGGCGAATGCCGCCCGCGCCGGAATGTTAAAACGGCACGTCGTCCATATCGCTAAAATTGTCGTCCGCCGGACGATTCGCGCCGCCGCCGCCAGAACCGCCGCGCCCGCCGCCGGAATCGCCGCGCCCGCCGCTTCCGCCGCCCGAATCGCCCGCCGCATCGCCGCCGCCCTTGGTGCCGGTAAACACAAAGCGGAATCCTTTAATTTTGGTCGTCCAGCGGTCGTTGCCGTCCTTGTCCTGCCACTTGTCGGTGCGCAAAGAACCTTCCACATAAATTTGCGAACCTTTACGGCAATATTCGTGAATCACCTCGGCGGTGCGTCCGAAAAACTCCACCCGATGCCACTCGGTTTTGTCGACCTTTTGCCCGCTTTTGTCGGTGTAAGATTCGCTCGTCGCCAGATTGAAGTTCACGACCGAATCGCCGCTCGGCAAGTTTTTCAACTCCGGATCCGCGCCCAAATTGCCGATAAGAATTACTTTGTTAACGCCCGCCATCACAATTCTCCTTGAAGAATAAACAAACCCGCCGCGTCTCACAAATTCAACTTTCGCCGCGCGGAATTCCGTACATAATACCACATCCCGCCGCGAGAAACAAAATTAGCGTCCAAAACGCCGCGCCCGTTCCGGCGAAATCCAGCAATGCCCCCGACCCCGTCGCGCCGCAGAACATCCCGAAAAACTCCGCGCCCATCACCGCCCCCAGCGCCGCTCCGCGTTTTTGCGGCGGCGCGGCGCGACTGGCGCGCGCCGGAATTACCGCCTCCACAACGACAAATCCGGCGAAAAACACGCCCAGCCCCGCGCCGATTCGCCATATCCCGCCGTCCGACAGCATCAACGCCGCCCCCGCCGCCAGCAGCGCGAACGCCGCGGCGGCGGCGCGAATTCGTTTTTCGGCGAAAATCAGCGGCAGCGAAACCGGCAAAGACAAAAGAAACGCCGGGGCATATACCAGCCAATGTTCGCCCAGCGGCAACTCCCGCCGCAGCAGCGCCGGTATCTGCAAAAAAACCGCCGCCAGCGCGTAATGCGCGATAAACGCGCACGCCGCGTACGCTGCAATCCGCCGATTCATCGCGCCGCCGCGCGAAGTTGATGCGCTATTCGGCGGCGCGGGCAACGCCGCCACCGCCGCCGCCGACAAAATGCCCAGCCAGCCGGACAATTCGAACACCGACGGCAGACCGAAAGCCCCCGCCAGCGGCGGCGCGGCGAATAAAGACGCGACAAACGCCAGCGCGATCGCCGCGCCATACACCAGCATCGCGCGCGCGCGCCTTTGCGGGGCGGTGACGTCGGAAATCCACGCCGCCGCCACCGCCGCCACCGCGCCGCCGCCCTGCAGCAGTCTGCCGCCCGCCAGTTGCCAGACCGTTTCGGCGGCGGCGGCGACAAAACCGCCCGCCGCGAACACCAGCAGCATAAAAATCATCACCGGTTTTCTGCCGAAACGATCGGCCAGCATTCCGGCGGGCAGCTGCAAAATCGCCTGCGTAATTCCGTAGCCGCCGAGCGCCAGTCCCGCCGCCCACGCCGCATCGCCGCCGGGCAGGGACGCGGCGAACACCGCCGCCAGCGGCAGCGCGACGAACACCCCGAACATGCGAAACAGCATCGCCCCCGCCAGCACCCCGACGGCGGCGAATTCCTTAAACGGCACCGTCAAACATCCCGGAAAACCGCGATCGTATCGGCGGCGAAAAATGCACGAATTATTTGCCGCAAATAATCGATTCCGCCGCCAACGCCTCCCGCAGGGCGGCGAAATCAAAACCGCGCAGCCGCAGCGTCTTGGCGAGCGCGTCGTCGATCGCCCGCCGCGCCGGATCTTCCGCCATTTTCGGAATCGGCATAAACTCCATTTCGGCGATTTTGTCAAACGCGCGGGACAACGATTTAATTTGCGCCGCCGTCAGCGCGTCCAAATCCAAAACCGGCATATCCCCGACCGCCTTTTGCGACAACATCACTTTCGCGCCGCCGCAGCCGACCGAATACGCCGCCATCAACATCGTGGCGGGGGTGGAATTCAGCCACAGCACCATCGCCTTCGCGCGCTCGTCGGAATCGTTATGCAAACGCACCGGCTGATAGTTCGCGCCCTGCACCGGAACGGAAATCAGCGACGCCAGACGGCGCGAAGAATTAAATCCGAAACTCGTATTGACGACGATTCTGCCGCCCCAGGAAAAATACTTTTTCGCCCACGCGTCGCACTTCGGCAACGGCAAAAAATGACAGTTGGGGTTCTCCGATATATGGAGTATGTCTTTTTGCCCGATTCCGGTCATGCTTTTCTGATACCCCGGATAATATCCGGCGTAGCGGGTCGCGGGTTTGGAAAAGCCGAGATAGCGGCGCGCTTTTTCTTTCACCTGCGGCGCGTTGGTGTAGCGATGCAGACGATAACTGCCGAACGCCGCCAACTTTTCCAGCGGACGCATCGGAATTGCGGAATCATCGTCCGAATAGTACGGCAATTTTCCCGCGTCCGCCAGCATGTCCGCCGCCGCCGTCAAACGCAAATTGGCGAACGCGATTCCGTCCCAGGTTTCCCTGCCGCGATAACGCAGACGCGCGAATTCGCCGACAAGTCGCCCCGCGATTCGCAACTCGCCCCATTCCCCGCCGTCTTCCCCCGCCGCCAAAATTTCCCGCGCCGCGGCGTGCGCCATGTTGCCGTCCTCCAAATCGCCGGAGAGAACGCAAAACAGCGCATGCGTTTTCGGCGTCTCACCGTTTTTGCGCTTGCGCGCGACGAACATGCATTCCTGCTTGTTCGTGTTGAACGAAAATTGCGATCCCGTGATCAGATATTCCAAATCGCACGATTTCTCGATCGTCCGCCGCGCGCCCGCCCACGCCGCGCCGCGGCCGCTGGCGATTGTGGCGGTCATAATGAACGCCATCCGCCCGCCTTCTTTAATGTATTTTTCGCCCAGAACGACGAACCCCGGACCCA
>JBPCXA010000131.1:0-7339 GCA_051008975.1 Gammaproteobacteria bacterium | reverse complement strand
ACAAGGAGTTAAACATCGTCCCCCCCCCCCCCCTTGTTGCACCGCAAAAATGGCGCTAATCGCGCCAAAAACCACCCCGTACGGGCGGCGAATCGTAAAAATGAAGTTTTTCATACAAATGCTCCTTAATGCTTAAAATCGCCCCTCTACGGACGCTTTTGCAATTATACACGAAAATTCCGAAAAAGTGCAACTTTTTTTCGCCGAATGCAAATAAATTTTTGGGGGAAATTTCGCGCCTTGCGGCGCGGAGATTCCGGCTTCCGCCGGAATGGGACGGTCTCTTTCCCGTGCCTTGGCAGGAATGGGACGTTTCCGGCGGCGGGGAATCGGGTATAATGCCGGGAACGACATTGGAGGATATTTTTATGCAGAACACCGTTTCTTTTACGCAAATGAAAGACGGAACCCGCGAGGATTACGAACTTTTGGAGCGGCTGGAAGCCGAGTATGCGCGCGGATTGCCCGACCGCCTGATGGCGGCGTTGCGGGCGCTGGAACATTCGCTCTCCGGCTACAAGGTTTCGCGCCTGGAACATTCGCTGCAGTCGGCGACCCGCGCGCACGCCGCCGGAGAATCCGAGGAGGTCGTCGTCGCCGCGCTGCTGCACGACATCGGCGACGAAATCGCCCCCTTTTCGCACAGCGAACTCGCCGCCGCCGTGCTGCGCCCGTTCGTCTCCGAAAAAACCTGGTGGATCGTCAAGTATCACGGGCTGTTTCAGATGCAGTATTACGCGCATCATGTCGGCGGCGACCGAAACGCGCGCGACCGGTTCAAGGATCATCCGTGGTTTGACGACGCCGTCCGCTTTTGCGAGGAATACGATCAGAATTGCTTTGACCCGGAATTTTCGTCCAAACCGCCGGAGTTTTTCGAGCCGATGGTGCGGCGCGTCTTTTCGGCTCCGCCCAAAATATAACGCGTTCTTTTCGGCGGCGTCCGCCCGTTTCCGCCGTCCGCCGATTCAGCCGGGCGCGGCGCGGGCGACGACGAGATTGACGACTTTCGCCGCGCCGGCTTTTTTTAATGTGCGGGCGATTTCGTCCAGCGTGGAGCCGCTGGTCATCACGTCGTCCACGACCAGCAGCGTTTTGCCGCGCGCGTCGGCGGCGGCGGAGAACGCACCGCGCACATTCCGCCGCCGCGCGGCGGCGTCCGGCATTTGCGTTTGCGGCGGCGTGTCGGCGATGCGCGACAGCCACGAATCGCGGCGCGGCGGCGCGGATTTCGGCAAGGCGCGGGCGATCTCGCGCGACTGGTTAAATCCGCGCCACTGCTCGCGGGCGAAAAACAGCGGCACCGGCAAAATCGCGTCCGCCTCCGGCGCGGGTGTTTCTTCCGTCAATTCCGCCAGAAAACGCGCCAAGTGCCACCGCCCGCGAAACTTAAAATCGCGGACGAGCGCCGACAGCGGCGGCGCGAAAGTCATCGCCGCATAAGTGCGGTCAAAAAACGGCGGGCGGCGCAGACATCCCCCGCAAATCGCGGCGTCCGCCGGAATTCCGCAGCGGCGGCAGCGCGCGGACGCCCGCAAACGCTCCACATCGCGGCGGCAGTCGGCGCACAGGACAAAACGGCATCCCGTCCGGCACAGCGCGCAGGTATGCGGAAAAATTCCCGCCCTCCGCTTCGGCGAAATAATTTTTCGCATCGCGGCGAAAATTTTAACCCGCGCCGCGATATCGTGGCATACAATTCGCGCGTTTCGTTTTTATTTTTTTATTCGCCCCGCCCCCGTTTTATGTTCAAACAATATTCCGTTATTCTGGCGCTGACCGCGACGAACGGGTTGCTGCAGATGGGGCACGGCGCGCTTTCGGCGCTGATGATCCAGCAGGGCGGGCGGCTGGAATTTTCCGAGACCGCGCTGGGGCTGCTGATCTCGGCGACCTATGTCGGATTTTTGGCGAGCAACGCGGTGCTGCATCGGCTGCTGCCGCGGGTTTCGTTCATCCGCACTTTCGCGGTGTGCGCGGCGGCGATTTCGTCCTTCGCGCTGCTGATGCCGATCGTCCCGTCGGAAGGGATGTGGACGGTGCTGCGGGTGTTGTATGGCGCGTTTTTTTGCGCGATGGTGGTGATTTGCGACGCCTGGCTGAACAACAACGCGACCCGCGAAAACCGCGGCAAACTCTGGGGAATGTTTATGACCGTGAATTATTTGTCCTTCGGCGCGGGGCAGTATATTCTGATTGTCGGCGAGAAGGAGGCGGTGCATGCGTTCATCGTTTCGGCGATTTGTCTGGCGGTTTGTCTGGTGCCGATATGTCTGACGCGTCTGCCGGAGCCGCAGCCGCCGGCGCGGGACGCCGCCGCGATGCGCTGGCGCGACGCCTACGCCGTGGCGCCGGTGGCGTTTTTGGGGCAGTTCGCGTTCGGCGTGTATACCGGCGCGACTTTTTTGTTCATCAGTTATGTGGAGGGGCTGGGCATCGCGCCCGAGCGGCAGGCGACGCTGGCGGCGATGTTTTTCGGTTTCGGATTTTTGATGCAGATTCCGATCGGCTGGCTGGCCGACCGCGTGCGCGACCGGCGCGACGTGATCATCGGGGTCGCCGCCATTTCCGGTATATGCGCGGCGGTGCTGGGATTGGGCGAGATTTTGCCGTATCCGGTGTTGGCGCTGTTTATCGTGCTGCTCGGTTCCGTTTCCTGCACGCTGTTTTCGCTGAATATCGCCTACGGGCAGGATTTTGTGGAACGCGAAAAATCGGCGCTGTACGCCGGAATGCTGATGCGGGTGTATGCCCTGGGCGGACTTTTGGGGCCGCCCGCCGCCGGATTTTTGATGGGCGCGATCGCGCCGGGAATGTTGTTTTGGTTTTGCGCGCTGGTGATGGGTTGCGCGACTTTGGCGACGGCGACGAACCGCCTGATGCCGCGCTATCGTCCGGCGCACACCGCGCAATTCCGTCCGGCGTCGCCGCTGACCGCGACTTCGGTCGCCGAAGATCTTGTCTATTCCGAGACCGACATCGGCCCCGAATTGCCGGAAGAAGAACCCGCGCCGGACGCGCCGCCGTCCGACATCGGGCCGGAGTTGCCGGAAGAGGAGACGCCGCCCGAATTCGCGCCGTCCGACGTCGGCCCCGAAGCGCCCGCCGCGCAAAGTTCGGACGAAGGCGGCGGCGGCGGTAAAATATCGGATTCCGACAATTCCGAAACAAAGGCGGATTAAAAGCATGCCCGACATTCCCGAAGCCGAAGGGGAAAAGGAAATCGGCGCCGAAGATTTGGCGCGGCTGGCGCGACTTTCGCGTCTGCGGCTGTCGCCCGCCGAGGCGGCGGACGCGGCGCGGGCGGTCAACGATGTTTTGCGGATGATGCGCCGTCTGCAATTTGCCGATGTTTCGGGCGAGGACGACACCGCGCATGTGCAGTTTTGGGGAAATACGCTGCGTCTGCGAGACGACGTCGCGCGCCCCGGATACGATCCGGACGAATTGATGAAGGGCGCGCCGTCCGCGGCGGGCGGCTGTTTTATCGTTCCCAAAGTGCTGGAATGAAGACGCCGAAATGAGCGCGCCGCATCTCGCCGGGGCGCGGCGGCTGTCCGCCATGATCGCCGCCGGGGAAATATCCGCCGCCGAGACCTTCGCCTGTTTTCGCGGGCGGGCGCGGCGTTTTCGGCGGCTGAACGCCTTTTCGCATCTCGCCGCGGAATGTCCGCCGCCGCGTCCCGGTCCGCTTTCGGGCGTGCCGGTCGCGCACAAGGATATTTTTTGCCAGCGCGGAATCGTCAGTTCGTGCGCGTCGCGGATGTTGTCTTCGTATACGCCACCGTTTGACGCCGCGGTGGTGGAAAATGCGGCGCGCGCCGGAATGACTTTTTTGGGGCGCGCGAATATGGACGAGTTTGCGATGGGTTCGTCCGGCGAGCATTCCGTATATGGCGCGACACTGAATCCGTGGGACGAAACGCGGACTCCGGGCGGCAGTTCCAGCGGTGCGGCGGCGGCGGTGGCGGCGCGCCTGACGCCGCTGGCGACCGGCACCGACACCGGCGGCTCCATCCGCCAGCCGGCGGCGTTTTGCGGCGTGACCGGAATCAAGCCGACCTACGGGCGCGTTTCGCGCTGGGGGATGATCGCCTTCGCTTCCAGTTTTGACCAGGCCGGCGTGATTGCGGTTTCCGCCGAAGATTGCGCGGCGGGATTGTCGGCGCTGTGCGGTTTTGACGAACGCGATTCCACCTCCCTGCGGCTGCCGCCCGAAGAGTTCGCCCGCGACCTGGAAACGCCGCTGGACGGCGTCGTCGTCGGCGTGCCGGAAGATTTTTTCGGCGAGGGACTGCGGGCGGAGACCGGCGCGCGCGCGCGGGAGGCGCTTTCCGAATTACAGGGGGGGGGGGCGAAATTGAAAAAGATCAATCTCCCGTCCTTTGAATTCGCGGTGCCGGCGTACTATGTTCTGACCTGCGCCGAGGCGTCCTCCAATTTGTCGCGTTTTGACGGCGTCCGCTACGGGCGGCGCGCCGAAAACCCCGCCGACCTGCGCGAAATGTACGAGCGCAGCCGCGCCGAGGGATTCGGCAGCGAAGTGAAGCGGCGCATTCTGGTCGGCGCGTATATTTTGTCGCACGGCTATTACGACGCCTATTACCGCCGCGCCGCGAAGACGCGCAAATTGATCGCGCGCGACTTCGCCGAGGCGTTCGCGGAATGCGACTTGATCGCCGGCCCGACGACTCCCGGTCCGGCGTTTCCGCTCGCCGCGATCGCCGACGACGATCCGGTGGCGATGTATATGCAGGACATTTATACCGCGCCGGTAAATTTGGCGGGGCTGCCGGCGATGTCCGTTCCGTGCGGCTTCGCGGAGGGACTGCCGGCGGGGCTGCAATTGATCGCGCCGCCGCTGCGCGAGAATCTTCTCTTGCGGGTCGCGCATCAATACCAAAAACGCACGGATTTTCATCTGCAAGTTCCGGAGTTGAAGGAATGACCTGGGAGACCGTCGTCGGCTTGGAAATTCACGCGCAACTTTCGTGCGCGAGCAAAATTTTTTCGCCGGCCCCGGCGGCGTATTGCGACGCGCCGAACCGGCAGGTGCGCGAGGTGGATTGCGGCATGCCCGGCGCGCTGCCGGTTTTGAATCGCGCCGCCGTCGCGCTGGCGATCCGGCTGGGGCTGGCTTTGGAATCGGAAATTTGCCGCGTTTCCGAATTCGCGCGCAAGCATTATTTTTACCCCGACCTGCCGAAAGGGTATCAGATAAGCCAGTTTGAATATCCGCTTTTGCGCGGCGGGCGTCTGGCGATACCGTCCGCCGGCGGCGAAAAAAATATCGGCATCACCCGCGCCCATTTGGAGGAGGACGCGGGCAAACTGCTGCACGACGCGGACGGCGGTTCGGGCGCGGATTTGAATCGCGCCGGCGCGCCGCTTTTAGAAATCGTCTCCGAGCCGGAATTGACCGGCGCGGCGGACGCCGTCTCCTATGCGAGGACGATGCATCAACTCGTCCGCTGGCTCGGAATTTGCGACGGCAATATGCAGGAGGGATCGTTTCGGATTGACGCCAACATTTCGGTCCGTTCCGCGGGCGCGCCGCTCGGCGTCCGCTGCGAAATTAAGAATTTGAATTCCTTCCGCTTTTTGGAGCAGGCGCTGGAATACGAAAAGGCGCGGCAAATTGAAGTTTTGGAATCCGGCGGCGAAGTCGCGCAGGAGACGCGCCTTTTTGATTCGGCGCGCGGGCTTACCCGCGCGATGCGCGACAAGGAGGACGCGCACGATTACCGTTATTTTCCCGATCCCGATTTGCCGCCGCTGGCGGTGGCGGAGGAATGGATCGCCGAAATTCGCGCCGAAATGCCCGAACTTCCGCGCGCGCGGCGGGCGCGTTTCGCGCGCGATTTCGCGTTGCCGGAATATGTGTGCGGCGTGCTGACGTCGTCGCGCGATTTGGCGGACTATTACGAACGGACGGCGGCGGCGTTCGCGGCGGACGGCGCGCCAAAAAACGCGAAACTGTGCGCGAACTGGATTTGCGGCGAACTGTCCGCGCTGCTGAACAAACACGATCTCGGCGCGGCGGAATCGCGGATTTCTCCGGCGCATCTCGCGGGATTGCTGCGGCGTCTGGCGGCGGGCGACATTTCCGCGCCGACCGCGAAAACCGTTTTAGAAAAAATGTGGGACGGCGGCGAAACCGCGGACGCGATCGTTAAACGCGAAGGTCTCGAACAAATCGGCGGCGACGAACTGGAAACGATCGCCGCCGAAGTCGTCGCCGCCCATTCCGCGCAGGCGCAACAATTCCGCGGTGGAAAGGAAAAATTGTTCGGCTTTTTTGTCGGACAAATGATGAAAGCGAGCGGCGGACGCGCCAATCCGGCGAAGGCGGGTGAAATCTTGCGTCGCAAATTGTCGGGCGCGGGCGAAACGCCGGAATGATTCGCCCCGCCGTTTCGTTCGCGAATTTTAATTCCGCCGCCGCGACAAAAAAACTATCGCGCGGTCGCGGACGCGATTTTGCGAATCGCCGGTGACTTCGCAAACATTTCTGAACGACATCGTCGCGGCGGCGAAAAAACTCCGCCCGCGAATCGCACTTCCCGAAGGCGGGGACGACCGCGTTCTGTCCGCCGCCGCGCGCGCGCATTCGGACGGAATCGCCGAATGTATTTTGTTCGGCGATGCCGCACAAATTTCCGCGCGCGCGAAAAAATTGAATATCGCGTTGCCCGATTCTCTCGTCGTCATGCCGCCGCCGCTGGAAGAATTTGTCGCGCCGCTGGCGAAGTTGCGCGCGCACAAGGGAATGGACGAATCGCGCGCGGCGGAAATGTTGCGCGCGAATTCCGCCGCCGCCGCCGCGATGATGGTGCGCGAAAAACGCGCGGATGGAATGCTCGCCGGCGCGGCGGCGGCGTCCGCGGATGTGCTGCGTCCGATTTTGCAAATTCTCGGCGCGGCGAAAAACGCGCGTATCGTTTCGTCTTTTTTCGCGATGGCGATGCCCGGCGGGGCGGCGATATTCGCGGACTGCGCGATGAATGTCCGCCCCTCTTCGGAGGAATTGGCGGAAATCGCGCGGCAAAGCGCGAACAGCGCGCGGCGTTTCGGAATCGACCCGGCGGTCGCGATGCTGAGTTATGCGACCGGCGAATCGGCGGACGGCGAAGAAGTGTCGCGCGTCCGAAAAGCGGCGGAAATCGCCCGCGCGCAAATGCCGGATGTGCCGGTGTGCGGACCGATTCAATACGACGCCGCGGTGTCGCCGCAAATCGCCGCCGTCAAAATCCCGCAATGGAAGGCGGCGGGACGGGCGAATGTGCTGATTTTTCCCGATCTGGCGGCGGGCAACATCGCCTACAAGGCGGTGCAGCAA
>JBPCXA010000130.1:0-7009 GCA_051008975.1 Gammaproteobacteria bacterium | reverse complement strand
GAATAACAGTTCGGAATATAAATCCGGGCGAAACGGCGGCGGCGGAAGGGAACGCGGAATCATCGGCTATAATCGCGGATATGCCGTTCGCGCTGATTAAGTATGCGTTCCGCCGCCGCCCGTTGCCGCGATTTTTGCCCGCCCCGCCGCCGCGCAAAAAACATTACGACGTCGTCATTATCGGCGGCGGCGGACACGGGCTGGCGTGCGCCTATTATCTCGGCAAAGAACGCGGCGTCCGCGATGTCGCGGTGTTTGACCGCGGCTGGCTCGGCGGCGGCAACACCGCGCGCAATACGGCGATTATCCGCGCCAATTATCTGACCGCCGAGGCGATTCGTTTTTACGGCGAATCGGCGCGAATGTTCGCCGAATTGTCGGGCGAACTGGATTACAACATTCTGCATTCCCCGCGCGGTCATCTCACTCTCGCGCATACGGACGCCGCCTGCCGCACCGCCAAGTGGCGCGCCAATATGAACCGCCATCTGGGGGAGGAATCGCGTTTTATTGATACGGACGAAATCGCCGCCCTCTGTCCGCATTTGAATTTGTCGCTGTCCGCGCGCTATCCTGTGCTGGGCGCGCTCTATCATCCGCCCGGGGCGATCGCCCGCCACGACGCGGTGGCGTGGGGATACGCCGCCCGCGCCGCGGAACGGGGCGCGGCGATTTTTCCGCATACCGAAGTGGTCGGCGTATTGCAACGCAACGGCGAAGCGTACGGCGTCCGATTGGCGGACGGGAAGGAAATTTCCGCCGGGGCGGTCGTGCAGGCGGCGGCGGGCGCGAGTTCGCAGGTCGCCGCGATGGCCGGATTGAAGTTGCCGTTGATCAGCGTGCCGCTGCAGGCGATGGTGTCGCAGCCGCTGGCGCCGTTTTTGGATCCGATCGTGGTGTCCGGTTCTTTGCATGTCTATATTTCGCAGTCGGCGCGCGGCGAACTGGTGATGGGGGGAAGCGTGGATCCGCGTCCGCTGCATTCAACGCGTTCCACGGCGCGGTTTAAGGAATCGCTGGCCGGCGACATTTTGCAGTTGTTTCCGTTTTTGGGCGAGGCGCGAATTTTGCGGCAGTGGGCGGGAATCGCCGACATGACGCCGGATTTTTCGCCGCTAATGGGCGAGACGCCGCTGAAAAATTATTATATGGACGCCGGCTGGGGGACTTGGGGATTCAAGGCGACGCCGGTGTGCGGCAGAACGATGGCGGAAACCGTCGCGACCGGCAAAACCGCGCCGCTGATCGCGCCGTATACGATGTCGCGTTTTGACAATTTGGATTTGATCGGCGAGAAAGGCGCCGCCGCGGTCGGGCATTAATACGGATGAAACTGATTCCCTGTCCGCTCAACGGCTTGCGCCCCGAGGATGAATTCGTCTGCGGCGGCCGGATTCGCGCGGTTCCGCCGGAGGATGCGCCGGATGCGGCGTGGCGCGATTATTTGTTTTTTGACGAAAATTTGCCGGGGGAAATCTGGGAATGGTGGTGCCATATTCCGAGCGGGTTTTGGTTCGCCGCCCGCCGCGATTCCGTGCGCGACGACATTTTGGAAACCCGCGCGGTGGAGGACGCGGCGCGATGATTCCCGGAAAGTTTATAGACCGTTCGCGGCCGCTGTCGTTCAGTTTTGACGGGCGGCGGATTGACGGTTTCGCCGGCGATTCGGTTTCTTCCGCGCTGTGGCGGGCGGGCGTGAAGACGATTTCGCGCTCGTTCAAATATCACCGGCGGCGCGGAATTTTGTCGCTTTCCGGGGCGGACGCGAATACGCTGCTGGACATTGACGGCGCGCCGAACGCGTGCGCCGACCGCGTTTCGGCGGCGCCGGAAATGGCCGCGTTCGCGCGTCATTGCATCGGCGGGGCGGAAGGCGATCGTCTCGCGGCGATGCGGTTTTTATCGCCTTTTTTGCCGCCCGGTTTTTATTACAAGGCGTTTTACAAACCGCGGGGGGCGTGGCCGCTGTGGGAGCCGTGGATTCGCCGCCTCGCCGGATTGGGAAAAGTCGATCCGAAGGCGCGTCCCGCGTCGGCGGAAAAGATTTACGATTTTTGCGATGTCGCGGTGATCGGCGGCGGCGCGGCGGGAATGGCGGCGGCGAGGGCGGCGGCGGCGAAGGGCGGCGCGATCCGCCTGATTGACCGCAATCCGATGCCGGGCGGCGCGTTAAATTGGCGCGGCGGCGACGCGGACGATTCGGCGTTTCCGGACAATGTGCGCGTGATGACTTCGTGCGAGGCGACCGGCGTGTTCGCCGACAATATGATTTTGCTGCATTCGCCGGGACGGTCGTATCGCCTGCGCGCGCGGCGGATTGTATATGCGACCGGCGCGCGCGACACGCCGGCGGTTTTCGGCGGCAACGATTTGCCCGGCGTAATGCTGGTTTCGGCGGCGTTGCGGCTGGCGTTTTTGTATGACGCGCCGTGCGGGCGTCGCGCCGCGATGCTCGCCGGAAGCGCCGCCGACGCGGACGCGGCGCGCGCGTTGCGAGAATATGGCGTGCCGGTGGCGGCGGTTTTTAATATCGGCGCGCCGGAGGCGGAATGGGCGGCGGCGTTGTCGGCGGACGGATTTGTCGTACATCGGCGGATTTCCGAATTCGCCGCGCGCGGACGGAAATGCGTTTCGGGGGTGCGCGCGGTCGCCGACGGGCGGCCGGTGGAACTGGAATGCGACTGCGTTTTGATGAACGGCGGTGCGGCGCCGTGCGCGGAACTTCCCGCCGCCGGAGTTGTTTTTGATTACGATTCCGCGCTGCGGCGGCTGGTCGCGGCGGACGATTCTTTGGCGGGCGGCGTGAATAATCGCGCGTCCGTCGCGGCGGCGGACGGCGCGGCGGCGGGCGGCGGCGGCGCGCGTCCGGCGGCGGACGACAATGCGGCGGCGGAAAACATCTTCCTGCCCGGCGGCGGGATGGCGTTCGTCGATTTTGAGGAGGATTTGCAATTAAAAGATCTGGACGACGCGATTGACGAGGGGTTTGACGACATTCAACTTCTCAAACGATACACCACCGCCGGGATGGGGCCGGCGCAAGGCAAACTCGGCAACATTCCGGTGCTGCGGTATTTGTTGTCGCGTCTGCGGCGGGACGCCGCCGCCGTGGGGCAGATCACCGCCCGCCCGCCGGCTTCGGCGGAGACGCTGTCGCAGCTCGCCGCGCCGCCGCATCCGATTAAGCGGACGCCGCTGCATTTCGCGCACGTGCATTTGTCGGCTTCGTTTATGCCGGCCGGTTCGTGGCTGCGTCCGGCGCGTTATGGCGGCGCGGAAGACGAGGCGCGGGCGGTGCGCGAAAACGCCGGAATTGTGGACATTTCCACGCTCGGCAAAATTCAAATTTCCGGCCCCGACGCGGCGGAGTTTTTGGAGCGGATGTATGCCGGCAAATTCGCGGCGCAAAAGCCCGGCGCCGTCCGCTACGCGCTGATGCTGGACGAGACCGGCGTCATCGCCGACGACGGAGTCGTCGCGCGTTTGGACGAAGATCGGTTTTGGGCGACGACGACGACCGGCAACGCGGACGCGATTTATCGGCAAATGCTGCTGTGGCGCGCCCGCTGGAATTTGCGGGCGGACATCGTCAATATGACTTCCGCGTTTGCGGCGATTAATTTGGCGGGGCCGAACGCGCCGCCGCTGCTCGCCGCCGTCGCCGGGCGCGACATTGATTTGGGATATATGCGGGCGGCGGAAATTTCGCTGGGCGGCGACGCGGCGATTTTGATGCGGGTCGGATTTGTCGGCGAGAAGGGATTTGAGATTCATTTGCCGGCGGGGCGCGTCGCCGCGCTGTGGGATATTTTGCTGCGGGACGCGACTCCGTTCGGGGTGGAGGCGCAGCGGCTGCTGCGTCTGGAAAAAGGACATATCATCGTCGGGCAGGACACGGACGGGCTGACGACGCCTTTGGAGGCGGATATGGAATGGGCGCTGGGGCGCGACAAGAATTTTTATCTCGGACGGCGCGCGCTGGAAATTCATCGGCGGCGCGGAATTCGGCGGGTGCTGCGCGGTTTTACGATGGACGCGCGCCGCCGCCGCGTTTGCGAATCCGATTTAGTACTGGACAGAACCGGCGATGCGGTCGGGCGGGTGACTTCGGTCGCCTATTCGCCGACTTTGCGTTGCGTCGTCGGGCTGGCGTTCGCGCCCGCCGATACGCCGGCGCGGGACGGCGTTTTGCGTTTGCGCGCCGCCGGGGGCGAAGTGATGGAAGCGCGCACCGCGCCGCCGCCGTTTTATGATCCGCGCGGGGAGCGGCAGAAATGAACGCGGATAATTTTCCGAATCTGCGGCGCGGGGCGTTGATGTCAAAGTTCGCGGACGACGCGCAATGGACGGAATGCGACGGCTGCGAAGTTGCGGAATCGTTCGCCGCGGAATCCGTTTCGCCGCCGGCCGGAGTTTGCGATTTGTCGCCGCTGCCGCGCGTCGGGGCGAAGGGCGAGTGCGCCGCCGCCGCGCCGCCGCCGAATACTTTCGCGGCGATGCCGGACGGCGCGCTGTGCTGCCGTCTCGGCGCGGACGAAATTTTAATTCTTGCATCGCCCTCCGGCGGGCGGGCGGAAATCGACAAAACAATTATGCCGTCGCCGCGGGTGCATATACCGCGCCGCGATTCGCATTGCCAAATCGGACTGTGCGGCGCGGAGGCGGAGAATGTTTTGGCGCGGCTGTGCGCGGTACCGCCGCCGCGAAAAAATGAATTGCTGCAGACGCGGGTCGCCGATATTTCCGCGATTGTCGTATCGGAATCGCGCGCGGCGGGCGGCGCGTTTTATCTTCTGGCGGACGCCGGTTATGCGGTGCATTTGTGGGAGGAGGTCGTCGATGTCGCCGTCCGAATCGGCGGCGGAATCATCGGCTGGAAACAGTGGCGCGATTTGTTTTCCGCGAAAGAATCGCAATGAAAACCACCGTCGCCGTTTTGCAGATATGCTGCGAAGAATCGCCTTCCGCCAACATCGCCAAAATCGGCGAAATGGCGCGGCGGGCGGCGGCGGACGGCGCGCGAATTATTTTGCCGCCCGAATTGTTTGAACGTCCGTATTTTTGCAAGACGCAGCGCGCGGAGTTTTATCGTTTCGCGTCTACGGCGGCGGAAAATCCGGCGGTGCTGGCGATGCAAAAACTGTCCGCCGAGTTGCGTCTCGTGATTCCGACGAGTTTTTACGAACGCGCCGGCAATGCGCGGTTTAATTCTCTGGCGCTGGTTTGCGGCGGCGAAATCGCCGGCATATATCGCAAGGCGCACATTCCCGACGGGCCGGGGTATCAGGAAAAGTTTTATTTTTCGCCGGGCGACACCGGTTTTCGCGCGTTGCCGACTTTTTGCGGCAAAATCGGCGCGGCGATTTGCTGGGATCAGTGGTTTCCAGAAGCGGCGCGGGCGATGGCTTTGGACGGCGCGGATATTTTGCTGTATCCGAGCGCGATCGGCGACGAGCCGCATTTGACCGCCGCAAATACGGGCGCGAATACGCCCGCCGATTCTTTCGCGCACTGGCAAAATGCGATGCGCGGACACGCCGCCGCGAATATCGTTTCGCTCGCCGCCGCGAATCGCATCGGCGAAGAGGAACAAAAAGACGCGTTCGGAAACATTGTACAGACGCGGTTTTACGGCGGATCTTTTATTTTAGATTCGCGCGGCGAAGTTGTCGCGCAGGCGTCGCGCGATTCCGAAGAAACGATCGCGGCGGAGTTGGATTTTGCCGAAGACGCGAAGGCGCGCGCGACGTGGGGGATTTTTCGCGACCGCCGCCCCGATTTATATCGCGCGCTGATTTCTTTGGACGGCGGCGCGACATAAATCTCCGGCTTTGCGAGTATGCGGGCGAATTCTTTGCAAAATAGTTGCAAAATCCGCGCCGCCTCGGATATAATTCTTTTAAGCCGTGCGGCGACGGCGGAGTAATTCGCCCTCTGTCGCCGAGACGATTTTTATCAACACAAAAGGAGAACAACGATGGACGACAAACCAAATCCGAATGCCGTAAATGAAGACGGCGTAACAACTTTGATGTTCTCCGCATTGCGCGGAGAGTCCGAAGCTGTTAAAACGCTGTTGGCGGCGGGCGCGAATCCGAATGCCGTAGATAAAGACGGCAGGACAGTTTTGCATTGGGCGGCGAGATTCGGGGATGCTGACATTATGAAAATCTTGTTGGCGGCAATTGTAGACACAGTTGCTGCCAACGGGTATACGTCTTTAATGACTGCATCAGAAGACGGCAAACCTGAAATTGTCAAGGTGCTGTTGGCGGCGGGTGCGAATCCGAATGCGGCGACAAAGGACGGCTTCACGGCTTTGATGTTGGCGAAAAGAGAGAGGCATGCCGAAGTTGTCGGCATTCTGAAAGAGGCGGGGGCGGAGTAGCGGCGGTTTTCGTCTGCGGGCGGGTGTGGCGGTTCTGACCGACAATTTCATTCCCATCCTTGTCCCATTCCTGCGAAGGCAGGAATCTACGCCGCCGCATAGCGGCGGGTAATTGTAATTCTTGTAATTTACAATTTCCGCCTTTGGCGTATAGATTCCTGCCTTCGCAGGAATGGGACGGATGGGCGAATGAGATTCCGGCTTTCGCCGGAATGGCGGTTTTTTATATTTTCGGATACCGCCAAATGCGGTATTGTCCGCAAAGACAAAAAGTGCCGCCATTCCGGCGAAAGCCGGAATCTCTTTGCGCGAAAGCGCAAACGGCGGATTTGTCTTGCGGCGAATGAGATTCCGGCTTTCGCCGGAATGGAATATGGCGAACGCGGGGCGGTCGCGTACTTAAAATGATGTTTCGTTTGGCGCAGAATGTTGGAATCGGCGCGGCATTTTTATATTATAATTCGCAAATGACCGAAACGAACACGACCGAAACTTATCGCCGTTTGGACGCGGCGCATTATATGCATCCGTTTACGGACGGGCGGGCGCTGGGCGCGGGGGCGCGCATTATCGTGCGCGGCGAGGGCGTGTATTTGTGGGACAGCGAGGGCGGCAAGATGC
>JBPCXA010000129.1:0-3997 GCA_051008975.1 Gammaproteobacteria bacterium | reverse complement strand
CCGCGGCGCGGCGCGGTTTGGAATCGTTGACGGAATTGTCCGCGGCGGACGGCGAAAAATATCTCGAAATCATCCGCGCGCGCGCCGAAAAGAATCAAAACGGCGCGCAATGGCAGACGCGTTATGTAGACAAACACGGCAACGGCACCGCCGGAATGTCCCGCCTCGCCGCCGCCTACTGGCAAAACCAGCAAACCAACATTCCCGTCCACGAGTGGGAAATTTGAATCACAAAAAGGGCGACTCGCGCCGCCCTTTTTTCTTACTCCGCCACCGTCTCTTCTGCAAACACTCCGCCGATTTCCCGCCGCAGATAGTCATACTTCCCCGGCGTATAGTTCTCCAAAATGAGGGCGATTTCTCTCTGCCCTCTGTCTTTGGCATAATACAAAGCCGTGTCGCCGTCATTATCCGCCGCATTCGGATTTACCCCCGCCGCCAGCAGCACCTTGACCACTTCGGCATTTCCTTTGCCCGCCGCCAACATCAAAGCCGTGCTGCCGTGCTCAGGAGTCGCCGCATTCGGATTCGCATCCGCCGCCAGCAGCACCTTGACAATTTCGGCATGTCCTTCGAATGCCGCCCACGTCAAAGCCGTCGTATCGAAATAACCTCTCACATTCGGATTCGTACCCGCCGCCAGCAGACGCTTAACTTCCGCCAAATTCCCATGCGAAGAAGCATGCATCAACGGATAATCAGCAAATCTCTTTTGATGGACGTCATCACCTTTATCGGCGACCGCAACGGGCGAAACCGCCGACAGTACGGTGGCGGCGATTGTCAAAAAAAGAATTTTCAGTTTCATTTGGTTGCCTTTCGGGTTCCGTCCGCTAAAAGTTGGAGTGGCATCATTTTACAGGAATTCCGCCCGAAAGAAAAACCGCCATTCCGGCGAAAGCCGGAATCTCCTTTGCGCGAAGCGTAAACGGCGGATTCGCCTTGCGGCGAATGGAGATTCCGGCTTTCGCCGGAATGGCGGCGTGGGTGTACTTTGGGCGGCGGCGGCGAAAACGGCGGATTCGCCCCGAAAATAACGCTCCGCTCCGCGCGTTCACATACTCTTATAGTTCGGTCCGCCGCCGCCTTCGGGGGCGGTCCATTGGATGTTTTGCGTCGGGTCCTTGATGTCGCAGGTTTTGCAGTGGACGCAGTTTTGCGCGTTGATGACGAATTTTTGTCCGCCCGCGCCGTCGTCGTGCCATTCGTATACGCCCGCCGGACAATAGCGCGCCTCGGGGCCGGCGTATTTTTGCAGGTTGATTTCGGCGGCGCGCGCGGCGTCTCGCAGCCGCAGATGCGGCGGTTGATTCGCCTCGTGATTGACGCCCGAATACGCCAGATTGTCCAGACGCGAAAAACTTAACTTCCCGTCCGGTTTCGGATATGGAATCGGACGGTGTTTCGCCGCCTCTTCCAAACATTCGTGGTCGGAATGGTTGCGGTATGTCCACGGCGCGCGTCCGCGCAGCAGATACGAATCCAGCGCGGCGTTCACTATGCCCAAATATAAACCGCGCCGAAATCCCGGACGAATATTGCGCGCGCGCCGCAGTTCTTCGCCCGCCCAACTCTCGCGCACGGCGGCGTCGTATTCCCGCAAATCCGCGCCGGTTTTGTTTTGCGCGAGGGCGGCGGCGACATGTTCCGCCGCCAGCGTTCCGCTTTTCATCGCGGTGTGCGCGCCCTTTATTTTCGGCACGTTCAGCAGTCCCGCCGCGCATCCCGCCAGCAGCGCGCCGGGCATGGAAAGCGCCGGCAAACTCTGCCAGCCGCCCTCGTTCAGCGCGCGCGCGCCGTATCCGATTCGCCGCCCCCCCCCCAATAAAGAGGAAATCGCCGGATGACGTTTGAACCGCTGAAATTCCTCGTAGGGCGAGAAATACGGATTTTTATAATCCAGCCCGGCGACGAAACCGAGCGCGATTTTTCCCTCCGCCAAATGATACAAAAAAGATCCGCCGTACACATCGGACGACAGCGGCCAGCCGATGGTATGCAGAACCCGCCCCGGCGCGGCTTCCGGCGCGTCCCACAATTCCTTGATTCCGATCGCGTAGGTTTGCGGATCGCAATTCGCCCGCAAATTAAATTTTTGCATTACGAGTTGCGACAGCGAGCCGCGGCATCCTTCCGCAAAAATCGTGTACGCCGCGCGCAACTCCACGCCGGGCTGGTAGTTCGCGCCGCGCGCGCCGTCCTTGCCGATTCCCATGTCGCCGGTCGCCGCGCCGCGCACTTCGCCGTCTTCGCCGTATAACACTTCCGCCCCGGCGAAGCCGGCGAATATTTCCACGCCCGCCGCCTCCGCCTGTTTGCCGAGCCATTCGCAGACGCGCCCCAAACTGACGATGTAGTTGCCGCCGTTATGCATTTGCGGCGGCGTCGGCAGACGGATTTTTTTCCTCTCGGTGAGAAAACAAAACTCGTCCTTGACGACTTTCGTCTTAATCGGCGCGTCCTTTTGTTTCCAATCGGGGATGAATTCGTCCAGCGCGCGCGGTTCCAGCACCGCGCCGGCGAGAATATGCGCGCCGATTTCCGCGCCCTTTTCTATGAGACATACGGAAATTTCGCGCCCCTGTTTCGCCGCGATTTGTTTCAGGCGAATCGCCGCCGAAAGACCCGCCGGACCGCCGCCGACGACGAGGACGTCAAACTCCAAAGTTTCGCGTTCGTTCATATATTCACATACTCAAAGGCGCCGCGCCCCGCCATATATTTGCGCACCGATTTGCCGAGATACCGTTCCAAAATTTCCGGCGGCGCGGTTCTGCCGGTGAATTCCCAGCGCCCCGGATGATTCATTTCCGATTCCGCGCGAAAACGGTATTTCGTCGTCCCCGCCTCGTGCCATTCGTCCACCGAATATACGCCGCGTACGACTCCGTCAAAAACGCCGAGGGCGTACTGCGCGTTTTTGGCGCGCGCCTGGTCGATCGCCCAGACGCCGCGCGTGCCTTCGTAAACTTTTTCGTCGTTCATTCCCAGACGAAAATACCTGTTGAGACGGAACAAAATCACCTTGTGGGCGATCGCCGCCTCGCGCGGGGATTCTCCGACGCTCATTGCGTTCGCCCCGCCGGTTCGCCGGCGATGAGCGCGTCAAACTTAAAAGATTCGCGCGCGGTCATGCCCGTCCGTCGACAAAACTTACGGGGTTTTGCTGTCCTTGCGTAAAATGTTTGCGCACCGATTTGTGCAGATATAAATTCAGCACTTCGGGCGGCGCGGTTTCGCCGGTAAACTCCCATCGTTTGGGATTGTCCACTTCTTCGCGCGGACGAAAAAGGTACTCCGTCGTTCCCGCTTTGTGCCATGCGTTTATGGAAAACACGGCGCGCACGATTCCGTGAAAAACCGCGAACGCGTAGCGGGCGGTTTGCCGCCGCCCCGCGCCGATAACCCAGACGCCGCGCGTCATTTCGTATATTTCTTCTTCGCGCATATTGTGCCGGAAAGAGCGGTTCAATCGGAACAAAAGAACGGGATGAAAGATGTTTTCCGGCGCCGCGGATTCGCGAACGACAATTTCCCGCAACGAATCGCGTCCGTATTGCGCGCCGTGTCCGCGCACTTTGTTTGTCAGATTTTTTACGCCGACAATATCTATCGCGCATCGTTCCACCAGCAGCGCTTCTTCTTCCGAAAGATTGCGCGCGAGAATGTCAATGCGCGGTTCAAGTTTCGCGCTTTTCAATTCGTTCAGCCACGCGACTTTTGCGGATTCCGATTCATCCCACAAATGCGCGACCGCGCGCGCGCCGATGCCTTTGCCGGCATATTTCACCGCGCCGTCCCGCGGGTCGACATACAAATAAACATAGTTGCCGAGCGCGTCGGCGACCTCTATCGGAATGTCCATTTTACTTCTCCAAAGCCGCCTTCAATTGCGGGACGATTTCGAACAAATCGCCCGCAAGGCCGTAGTCCGCGATGTCAAAAATCGGCGCGTCCGGATCCTTGTTGATCGCCGCGATACATTTGGAATCGCGGA
>JBPCXA010000128.1:0-7781 GCA_051008975.1 Gammaproteobacteria bacterium | reverse complement strand
TTAGCTTTGTTCAGTAGAATCGGAGAGCTTTTCGCGTTTAGCGTTTGCCATGTTTCTTGCCATCTGCTGAGCATGCTCTTCAAGATGCTCCGACAATGGTTTTCCATAGTGCTCGAGATGCAATTCTCGTGCGGATGTTACATCTCCCGCGAGAACAAGCTGCAAAATGGCATTTGCAACCCCAGGGTTGACTTGTTGGCTAGTTGCTTTTGCTGCTTTTCGTCCCTCATCAATATCAGGGATAATTCGTCTACTATCGGTCCCGTTCTCTTTCCGCCAGCGAGCACAGAGCGCATCCTGCTTCGCTCGCTCTTCCGGTGGACATCCCTTAGAACGTGGCTTGTTGTGCTCTAACTGGGATTCACGGGCAGTCAGTTCTGCTGCTGATACATCCTCTGGACACCCAGAGGTCACCCATTCCCTAACTCGCGGGTACGCCTCTCTCACTCGATGCGCAAACCACTCTTCCTCCAGCCGTCCTGGATTACCCATCACACGATAAAAGCCACGAATCCACGGATTAGTGTTCTTGGTAATCGGTTGACCAAGGCGAATATGCTCCTGGAGAAAACCAATACATGTGTTAACGTTTGGGCACCCATTAATGCCACCCATGATTTCCTCAAGCCACCCTTCTAATTCGTCCAACATGGGTGGACTCGGCTGGAAATCCCGAGTTCTCATCGCCATCGCGGCTTCTCGAGCTCTATCTAATACCTGATCTAATCGATTACCTTCAGAGACCAGTCGCAAAAAGCGCATCCATTCGCCAGGTGGACGTTGCCAATCAGAATAGCGAGTTTTCAGTTGCGGATAGCGCTCAAGTAATCGCACCCATGGGGCGAGGTACTTTGCTTCTCTGACTTTTTGTTCAAGCTGGGGATCGATCATGAAATCGCCGCCGAGTCCTCAGCCAACGCTGCAAGTACCGCTTCTGCTGTACTCATGGGTTGACCGTTCGCGTGACGACCACCCTGTTTTCCCATTGGGGGAGCCACAAATGTCATGTAGTCGAGAGAGTACTGAAGTACATCAAAAATCGTGCACCCTCCCTCTTTCGCAACTCGTTCCACCTTTGGCACCAAAGTCGTCGCTACAAATCCTGGTCGTTTATCAAGTACTCGACCCCGGGTACCGTCCGCAATAACCCGCTCGTTGTAGTTTGACCACCAAAGCTTCCACGCTTGCTGGGTCTTGGCACAGCGATACCAGGGACGATTTTGTGGCATCAGAGGACTCAGCCCTCCCCTGAGAACTTGGAATCGTTTCTCGTCTGGCGTTGTATCAAGCGCCTGAGTAATCAATTCACCATCAGATGGGGGGGTAGGGGGGGTAAGATCTTCTATCTTTGTCTTACTGTCTTGATCAGATCTAAGGAGTAGTACATTTGGTGCCGGAACAATTTGATCCGATGGTGCCGGCACCAACTCCGTATCATTGCCAGTAGGATCTTGGGGCATCACGTTGGTGCCGGCAGAACGTTCCGGCACCAACGTGAGAGCGGCTGTCTCCACGAGGCCGGAAGAATGTTCCACCTCTGCGCTGGTGTCGGCAGAATATTCCGGCACCAAATCTAACTCAAACTGGCTCCCAAGCCTCATAAAAGCGTCTGTAAAACCCCACATGCTGGCAGAATGTTGATTATTACGTCTCACGCGTTTGACCAGTCCACTGCTCTCAGCAGCCTTCAGTCCTTTCCTCACTGTTCGTTCGCTACAGCTTAGAAAAGCGCCGAGTTCCTCTGCCGAGATTCTCACTCCAGAACCGGAATGATCAGCCCTATGAAAAGCCGCTAACGCAAGCACAATCGTTTTCTCAGTAAAAGAAACTTTGCGGCCATTGATTGATTTTGGGTAGTGATGGATACGCTTGATCAGCTGATAACTCATGACCACACCCCCAGCCGGTTCGGTTGCGGGATAGGTGCAGTCGCAGCTTTTTGGGATTTCCTCGGAAGTTGTTGACCTCCGTAAATTCGAAGCCGCAGGTAGTTGCACTGCGTAAATTCTTGCGGTAACATACGCACCTCGTAAGCATCTTCACTGTTTGGTCCAAAACGGGACACCTTTTGCGGGGGTGTCCCGTTTCACGTTTGGGGCTATTTTGCCCGCTTTCGAGTCTTCACGACTCCATCTCCTTTTTTCTCTAACTGTTTGTTTTTCTTTAATAAATACAACATTCTGGACTGTTCAGTCGTCCACCCATCGGCCCTCCAATCCTCCCATTGGACCCAGCCATGCGTGTGCTCTTCGAGCTTTTCCACGACATATTCTGGGATCCCTCCAGACAATCCAACACTTTGATATTCACGGTGTTTGCTCGCATACCTCGTAATACAGCAGTCATGACGGCCAATCGCTTTCGCGAAGGCTTTTTTGCCACCGACCGCCATGATGACCTTGTCCAGTAGTGTCGGCCGGGATCTTAATTCGGCAAAAAAACAGGGCGGCAGCGGCCGTTTTTCGAGCGGCACGCTACTCACCACCTTGAGAGCCCGATGATAGCGTAGCCAATTTAAAATTGATACTGTTGCGTAATCTTAAGCGGGAGTACTGCAATATTTGCTGCAGATGTTCGCATTGCGGTACGATATGGAGAAATTTCGTTCCTTTCCGCCCCCCAAAAAGCCACGAGACGTGTTTCGCCATGCCAACTAAGCCTAGAGTGCGAGAAGAATTTCTAAAATTGGTGGATACACTGAGTGCCCAGGGATGGTTACGGAACCAAATTGGTGAGGTATACGCATCTCCAGCCACCCTGTTTCGTCATCTTAACAATGAGCAAGCGCGCATCAACAGAAAAGGTCTCAATAAACTACGTGCGTTGACTGATCCGCGCAGCGACAAACAAGAATATGAAGAACGCCTAAAATCGTTTTTTGAAGCGTACGCAAACTTGGAATTAGACAAGGCTTGCATGAACCAAACTCTCGATACCTATCACGATAAGACGGGTACGGAACCGACTCCAGAAGATGCCGGACTTCTCGCGCGCACGTATATTCTCGCGGAACAATACTCTAAGAAGGGCAAGGCAAAAAAACCCGAACCCGGAAACCGTCGCCGAGGCGGTCAATCCGAGCGCCAGCTCCAAGGGTAGTGTTCGCTAACTGAATTGTGATCTGCTGAGATTGGAACGAGGAAAGTTCAAGGCCCACCAAAAGCTCAGTCACGGGGCGCCCATACCACTGCCATCGCGATAACTCAAGGCGAGCTAGCAGCCAATTACTGAGTTCTGTGATCCGTCCTTGTGTGCACGTCCAAATGAGCCCTGGATGTGCGGCTGAAATCGGTCGTGTAACGTCTCCGAATAGACCTTCCTGCAAAAAATCAGTCACTACAGACGGTGGATTTGTCGTCGACAACATCGTGGCGTCCCTTATCGTATTAGTGGGTACGCCCCCCGATTAAATCTCCCTTCAAGTCAGCGCGTTCTTATCTCTCGCCCCTAAAAGAACAGGACGAAAGCCGTCGCGCTAACCTGTTCGGTGCTTCGCCACATCATTCTATGGCAGGACGGCGCCAAAGAAAACTCCAAATTGTGACGGCCGACCTGCGAGTTAAGTGCAAGAATTATTGTACTCGGTGTCGCAATTTGCTATTATGGGCTATCATCTCTTTAATCCCCCTCACGGAGGGCTTACTCCCATGGATCTGCCAATCGCTGCACAGAGTGCAGATCACATCACCGAGCCGCACCCATCCCTGCTTCCGCCGTTAGCTGAACTTACACCGGAAAGCGGTGAGGTATTTGACGACGTTCCGATAATTGACTACTTGATGCACCCAGCCATCAGTCGGACCGACATCTTGAATCTTCGGAAAAGCCCCGCCCACTATTGTGCCGGCCGACGCAAAATGGCGCGAATCGAACTTAAACCCTACGATCACCGAGAACAAAACGCAAAGCGCTTTGGCGAGGCTATACATTGTTACATACTCGAGCGCGATCAATTCAAGAAACGTTTTTCGCCGGTACTCGTCGACAAACACGGTCATCGTCAGCCACGCCAAAAGAACGACGACAAGAAGTTATGGGTAGCATACGAAAACGAGTGTGCTGCACAAAGAATTACTATCCTTCCTTTGTCAGAGTGGAATGATGTCCCGGTGATCGGCGAGAAGCTCCTCGCATGCAAGAAACTCAAAACACTCATTGATCGCGCCGTCGGTATTGAGCAAACCATATTGTGGCTAGATGCAGCAACAGATACACCGTGCAAAGCCCGTTTTGATATAATCTCTGAATTTCCTAATGGCGAACGCTTTGGCGTCGATCTTAAGAGCGCACTTGATGCGAGTGAAGGCGCTTTCGCGCGAGCAGCTCAAAATTATGGTTACGATATTCAGGTTGCTCATTATCTCGCAGCCGGCGCTGATATTGAGCATCAAATCTCCGATATTTATCTAGTCGCCTTCGAGAAAGAAGATCCTTGGGGCATTATGTTCTATGACATTGAGGATGCTGATCTCGAAATGGCTCGCGCTATTATTCACAATACCTTTATGACCTATCAACAATGCGTTTCTTCAGGTCAATGGCCGAATTACCCCTTAGATACTAAAACAGTCAGATTTCCAGCCTGGCGATATAAGGAGCTAAACGATGCCCTCACCTGACAATCAATTAATCGTCACCGAAAATAGCGCACTCGCCACACTGACGCGAACAGAAGCAGATACGCAGCTAGAAATTGCACGCGCGTATCCACGTGACATCGCTGTTTTTCAGACAAAGGCAATGGCTATGGCCTGTTTGAATAAAGATATCGCCGCCTCGATGTTTTACGCATTGCCGCCGCGAAAAACGAAAGACGGCGAAGAGAAAATAATCGAGGGACCTTCAGTTCGGCTTTCCGAAGTCGTTGGCGCGACGTACACCAATATGAAAGTAGGTGCACGTATTATTGCTTTCGAAGAACGCGTTGTCGTCGCGCAAGGTATTGGAATAGATCTCGAAACGAATTACAACGTTAGTCTGGAAGTACGTAGGCGCATTGTCGGAAAAAATGGTTGGCGTTATAACGACGATATGATCAATATGACAGCAAATGCTGCGATGTCGATTGCCCGTCGAAATGTGACGTTCGCTGTCGTGCCATCGGCACTTGTTAGTCCCATATACGAGCGCGCAAAGCAATTGAGCGTCGGTGATTTGAGCGAAATCGAAAAAACCAGAGAAGACTGTCTCGCTTACTTCAGAAATGCTGGCGCAACCGATGAGCAGATACTTTCATGCCTTGGTCTATCTCACCGCGATGATTTGATGCCAGATCATCTTGTGATTTTGCGCGGTTTGGCGACAGCAATCAAAGACGGTGATACTTCACTCGAAACAGTACTCACGAAACAACGCGAAGCAACACGGTCCAAGCTTGACAAAGCGATCGCAAATCTCGGTGACTTTGAACCCGATGTTGAGCCGGGAAATACAGAAGGGCAAGAGGTGTCGCCAAAGCCTTCTGAGACGCCGATGAAAAGGGCAAAAAAGAAGACAAAAGAAAACGGCGGCGATGTGGAGTCCGGCGGATCGCCACAACAGCAAACATTGACCTAACGACTGGATGCCTACTCGGCCTTCCTCGCGCGCTGCGTCGAGGACAATCAGCACAACCCTTCCTACATCGCTACGATGTGGGCGGCTCAAGAACCTGCGCTGCGTGGCGCGGGGTTGTGTTTTAACCAATCTGCGAGCGGCGAGGCGCAAGCCTTTCCCACGGTCAAGCCGTCAGAGCAGATCGCGCCACGCAGGGGACTCGTATCCGGTTACGGTGCGGAGGGTGTACCTACCCCCGAAAGGGTGCGGGAGAGCCGCAAAAACCATGGGGAGGTTCAGCTAACGACTCAATCGCGCTCTGACTTGGTAAGAAAACATGGCAAACGGTATCAACAAAGTAATCCTCATCGGCAATCTAGGCGCCGATCCAGAAACTCGGTATACACAAAGTGGTGATGCTGTCACTAATATTCGTCTTGCTACGAAGGAGTCTTGGAACGATAAACAATCTGGAAAGCCACAAGAAAAAACGGAATGGCATCGTGTAGTCTTCTTTGGTCGCCTAGCAGAAATTGCAGAAGAATATTTACGAAAAGGTTCGCAGATATACGTTGAAGGTAAACTGCAAACCAGAAAGTGGCAAAAGGAGGGTGTAGATACTTGGACTACAGAGATTGTCGCGTTGCAAATGCAGATGCTAGGTGGGCGGCGTGATAGTGCAGCACAATCCATGGATGAACGTTCATCACCTCCGCAATCGTCTAGAACGCCCACTACTGCAACTACAGCGAATGGTCCTCCCGAAGAGGATTTTGATGATGACATCCCTTTCTAGCTGGCCATAATAGATTTTAAATTCATGGAGTAGTACCACTATGCTTATATTAACTCGACGGAACAACGAATCTATTATAATAGGCGACGATATCGAAATCAGGGTCCTTGCCGTCAAAGGCAATCAGGTGCGTATCGGTGTTAGCGCTCCCAAAGAAGTAGCCGTGCATCGGGAGGAAATTTATCATAGAGTCAAGGCTGAAGGACGACGTACGCTTCAAGAACGGTAAAAGACAGGAGATAGTTATCGATGGACGGCGCAAAACCTCGTCGTTTTAGGGCGGGGATGTAGAGCCGTGTTACTTTTCGGGCCTGTTTTGTTCTTCAATGTATTTCCTGAGCTCTTTGATGGGCGCTCCACCGACGCTGCATCCGAAGTAACTGGGTTCCCACAAAGCGCCCTTGCTGACATTCATTGGCCATCGCTTGGCAAGTGCTGGAAACGCTTGCTTTAACCGACGACTGGACACGCCTTTCAAGCTGTTCACGAGTCCGGAAACGCTGTGCTTTGGCAGATAATCGACCAGCAGATGCACATGATTGGCTTCACCATTGAACTCGACGAGTGTCGCGCCGAAGTCTTCGCAGACCTTGCGAAAACTACGTTCGAGGACGATGAGATGCCGACTCGACAGCATTGAGGCACGGCGCTTGCACACGAACACAAGATGTACGGTGAGTGACGTTACAGAATGACGGCCCCGTCTCAACTCCATTGTAGACCATATTGCTATACTATAGCGGTTTTCGCTCAGCAGACCAATATGCTCACCGTCTATCGTTTTCGGATCAAAGACTCGAACGCCGCCAAACAACTTGACCGGATGGCGCGCGCGGTAAACTTCGTGTGGAATTTCTGCAATCAGACGCAACTCCACGCCGTCAAATGGAACATGAAGTGGCCGACCGGCTATGATCTGAATAAGCTGACGGCCGGCGTGAGCAAAGAGCTGGGGATCCAATCTCAGACGGTAAACGCCATCTGCGAGGAATACGCCACGCGCCGGTTGTACGCGTGCAAAACCAAGCTTCGTTGGCGTAGCAAGCGCTCCCTCGGATGGATCCCGTTCAAGGCGTCGGGGATCCGCCGAAAAGGCAACGTCTTTACCTATTACGGTGTTCGACTTCCTGTATGGGACACGTGGAGCATTGACATGAACCTGGTCCATGTCAAGTGTGGTAGCTTGGCGGAGGATGCGCGCGGGCGTTGGTACTTGAATCTGACGTGTGAAATGCCGGATCTGAAACCCTCGAAAGCCACCTCCGCCATCGGCGTCGATCTCGGATTGAAGACCCTCGCCACCGCCAGCGATGGCACGCAGATAGCGTCTAAGCGCTTCTATCGAGACCTTGAAGCGGACTTGGCGGGGGCACAAAGAGCCAACAAGAAAGGTCGCGCGAAGACGATTCACGCCAAGATTGCCAACCGCAGAAAGGATTTTCTGCACAAA
>JBPCXA010000127.1:0-2847 GCA_051008975.1 Gammaproteobacteria bacterium | reverse complement strand
ACCCCGGCGGCGAGCGCGGACAACAGCGAAATGATTCTCTTGGCGTACATGGCGTATGATCTCCTCTGGTGAACAATAAAAAGCCGTACAAATCATACCACATCCGCGCCGAAAAGAACCGTTTTTTCCGCCCCGTCCCATTCCGGCGCAAGCCGGAATCTCATTCGCCGTGAGGCGGATCTTTTTCGCGGCGGCGGGTGCATAACTTCCACGCCGCATATACATAGCCGGACAACAAATACGCCGACAGCAGGACCAGCAGCAATTCCATCAGCGTGTCCGCCAGCGCGTACAATCCGGCGGCGGCGACAAAAAAGAACGCCGCATAACGAAACGGCACCCGGCGGCGGCGGATATTAAAATCCTTGAAACTGTAATAGCGGACGCCGCCGACCATCGTCAACGCCGCAATCGTGTAAAAAATTGCCGTGATTCCGGCGACGAACGGCGAATCCCCGGCGAATCCCCACGCGTCCATCGTGGCGATGTAGGCGACCATCAGCACCGCCGCCGCCGGCGACGGAATGCCGATGAAAAACCGGCGGTCGTCGCCGCTGTTGATGTTGAAACGCGCCAGCCGCAACGCCGTCGCCGCGCAATAGCAAAACGCCGCCCCCAATCCCAATTTGCCCAAACCCGCCAGCGACCACTGATAGGCGATGAGCGCCGGGGCGACGCCGAACGAAATCACGTCCGAAAGCGAATCGTATTCCGCGCCGAACGAACTCTGCGTTCCCGTCCAGCGGGCGATGCGCCCGTCGCAGGCGTCCAGCAGCGAGGCGGCGACGACCGCGACGGCGGCCTGCTGCCAGTCGCCGCCGATCGCCTGCAAAATGGCGAAAAATCCGGCGAACAACGCCGCCGTCGTAAACGCGTTCGGCAGCAAATACACCGCATGCCGGGGCTTGCGCTTGTCGAAAATTCCCCCGCGCGGACGTTGCCGCCGCTCCTCCTCCGAGGCGGATTTCGGTTTCACGGCGCCGCCGCCACGCGGGTAATTCCGGCGACGACCGAATCGCCCAGCGCGACCGCCGGACGCAAATGCGGCGGCAGATACAAATCGGCGCGCGAACCGAAACGGATGAATCCGTAGCGCTCGCCGCCGCGCAGCGTATCGCCGACTTTCGCGTGGCACAACACCCGCCGCGCCAGCAATCCCGCCACCTGCACGCAGACGATTTTGCCGTGGACGCCGTCAATTACGATCATGTGGCGTTCGTTTTTTTCGGACGCCTTGTCCAGCGCGGCGTTAAAAAACGCGCCCGCGAAACGCCGCGATTCCGACACCGCGCCGCCCGCCGGACTGCGGTTGGAATGGACATTGAAGACATTCATAAACACGCCGATTTTGACCGTCTCCGCGCCGTCCGCCGGAGAACGGGCGCGACCGACAAACACGACTTTGCCGTCCGCCGGCGACACAATTTCGTCCGCCGCGACATTTACATCGCGCTTCGGTTCGCGAAAAAATTGCAGCACCAGCAAAACCGCAATCCACAGCGGCCACGCCGCCGCGCCGAGCCAGACGGACGCTAAAAGCGCGACGACGACCGCGCCGCCGACAATCCACCGTCCTTCGGGCGCGACGGTCATCGGTCTGCGAAAATAATCCCGGCGGAAAAAACGCGCGTCAATCCGCCGCGCCGGAAACCGCGAATTCCGCCGCGGCAGCCGCCCGCCCGTATTCGCGCTCCACGCGGGCGACGCGGACGCGGTAATCCGCATACCATTGTTCGCGTCCGCGCCGCTGCGCTTCGCGGTGGCGGACTTCGTTTTTCCAGCGGCGGATCGATTCCAAATCGCGCCAGTACGAAACCGTAATTCCGATTTTCTCGCCGGTCGATTCCAAACCGAGAAATCCGGGCTGCCGCGCCGCCAGCAATTCCATTTCGTCCGCCATCTCCGCGTAGCCGCGCAAATCCGCCGCCCGCCGCGACGTAAAAATCACCGCGTAATACGGCGGCGCGGGCGTGGCGGCGATTCCGTCCATCAATTTTTGTCGCGGTCGACGAGACGGTTTTCGCCGATCCACGGCATCATCGCCCGCAGCCGCGCGCCGACTTTTTCCACCTCCTGTTCGGCGGTGTGGCGGCGTTTCGCCTTCAAAGTCGGGCTGTTGGCGCGGCACTCGCCGATAAATTCGCGGGCGAATTCGCCGCTGCGAATCTCGGCGAGAATCTTCCGCATTTCGCGCCGCGTCTTGTCGTTAATCAAACGCGGACCGCGGCTGATGCAGCCGTATTCGGCGGTGTTGGAAATGGAATACTGCATATTCGCGACGCCGCCCTCGTACAGCAAATCCACGATCAGTTTCAGTTCGTGCAGGCACTCAAAATACGCCATTTCGGGCGCGTAGCCGGCCTCGGCGAGGGTGTCAAAACCGGCCTCCAAAAGCGACACCAGCCCGCCGCACAGCACCGCCTGCTCGCCGAACAAATCGGTTTCGGTTTCGTCGCGGAAGGTCGTTTCAATCACCCCCGCCCGCCCGCCGCCGATCGCGGCGGCATAACTCAACGCCAAATTGCGCGCCTTTTCGCCGCCGCGTTCCACCGCAATCAGGCACGGCACGCCGCCGCCCGACACGAAAGTGGAGCGCACCAAATGCCCCGGCCCCTTCGGCGCGATCATGATCACCTGCAAATCGGGGCGCGCTTCTATCTGGTGATAATGAATGTTGAATCCGTGCGCGAAAGCGAGCGCCGCGCCCTTTTTCATATTGCGATGCAAAAAATCGCGGTACAAATCGCCCTGCGTTTCGTCGGGCGTCAGCAGCATCAGCAAATCGGCGGTTTTCGCCGCCGCCGCCGGTTCGGCGACCGCCAGCCCGGCTTTTTTCGCCTTCTTCCA
>JBPCXA010000126.1:0-3873 GCA_051008975.1 Gammaproteobacteria bacterium | reverse complement strand
AGGCGTTCCAACTGCTGGGCGATCAATTGATCACTGACATCCTCGGTGGCCAACTGCCGCCCAGCCCCTACGACGCCTGGGATTGTGCCCGGAGTAGGAGCGCCGGGAAGCTGGGGTTGCCCAGGCTGAACCGGTGGCGTGATATCGATCAGAGGAGACGGAGTGGCCGGGGTTATCGCGCCAGGAGGAATGATTTCGGCCTGTGGGAGACCTCCCGGCTGAGAAGTCGTAATTTGGCTAAAGTCGAACGGCGTCTGGCCGATGCTCGCCTCCAACCGCTCGGCGCCGGCAGTCGCTGGATCGAATACCTGCCTCTGAAGCCTCCGCTGCCTGCCGAGTTCCTCGATCTGGATATCGGCAAGCTCGATTTGGCGGTTGATAAGCTCGATCTGCTCAGGCGTCAGATTCGGCTGTTGGACGACGGTTTCTGAACTATCGCCACCACCAAAGATATCGCCGATTATGCCCATTACAGTACCCTCAAGACCATGTTGCCCTGACCAACCACCATTGCGCCGAAGTGCTTCTTCAGAAGTTTCTTGTAGGTCTTCAACTCAAACGGGACCTGGCTGATGGATGCGCTGCATCCGGCTCGCCGGAGGGCCGAAAGACCTTGGAGGATTAACGCTCTCACAACCCTGCCTCTGGCATGCGGCCCGAGGCCCGGATCGATCGCCAGGAAGTCCAGCCGGCCGACCGGCTTGCTCAACGCCACATTGAGGCACCCGACCGGCTCTCCCTCCCGATCGACAACGATCCAATAGGGCCTGATCTCGGACCAGTCCAACCCTTCGATGTCGGCCTGCGTTTGTGCGATCAATTGTCGGATTCGCGGACCGTCGCTGTCTTCCGCAAGCCGGGCATTCATTGTCGCAGCCGTTTCCTGGCTGCCGTCAGATCGCCTTTCGTAAGGACGTTCTTTGCCTTCAGCGCTTCGAATATAATATCGGTGGCCAATGGTTCGGCGGGCTCTCGGATGCCCGGGTGGGAATCCTGGTGGGCCTGCTCTTCCTCGGGCGTCATCTCGAAGCGCTCGCCGTTCACAATCTTGGTCGCCATCAGAGCACCCCCCACACGATGAACTCGCCAGATGCGATGTTTCCGCTTGAGAATGAGAACTGGACGCCATCAACATCTGCGGCCGAAAGCCGCTGGCCAAAAGCATTGGTGCGCAGCGCAGCAGCAGCGGATGGAAGCGTGTATCCGAGATTGGTCGTGATCGTGGTTCTGGCGGTGTTGGCCGGGTCATGAACAATGATAATTCCGCTCAGCCCCTCGCCCGCCGCGTTCCCGACCGCATTCGGGCTTGCCACGTTGGCAATGATCTGAGCGTCAGAGACATCCGACCTGGTGGCGGCATCAACGCCCCACTTGTAGTCCGCCGCACCGCTATCATAGGAGGACCCGCCATTCGTCGAGGTTCGGATGTACAGATCGACATCATCCGTCGCCGGGAGGACGTTGTTCATCTGGATCACGACCATCTTGTAGGTGATCCCGGCCCAAGTGAACGCGACGGTCGCATCGCTTGAAGCTGTCGTGCGTGCGCTGATTTCCTGCCACGTCGAAGCACCGGTTATCGAGACGACGCCAGCACCTTTCGGCGTCAGGGTTATGTCAATATCGGTATCGCTTCCGCGCGCCAAAATGCTCGGCTCGCTGCCAGCGGCGGCGGCAGTGAAATCCAACCCGTTGACCGGGGTCGTCGCCGTGCCGTCGAACCGGAACAGATCGGTTCCTGAGAGCTTCAGGTCGATCCGGTCATCCGTATCGGCGGTAATTGAAGAATCCGCATCCGCGTCCAAGATGATCTCGTTGCCGTTCATATCCAACGACCCCGTCAAGGGTGAGATCAAGGACCGGGCATTGTTGATGATGTTGTCGAATTCGGCATTCAGATCCGACGCCGTCAGAACTTCAACGATCCACGTCTTGACTCTTGAGATCGCCATCTAATTCTCCATGCTCCGGCCGCCCGGCTCTATCAGGACCGAAAGCGAATGCATCTCGACATCTTCGCTGTTCACGTTGTTCGTAACTTCGAATGAAGCGGCGCGAAACTCGTCGCCGTCCTCGGTCTCGAAGAACCTGTCCACGAACCGCCCGCCACCAAGCACGTCCGTGTCCAAAAGGAAGGTATCGAGCAGGGCCGTACCGCCCTGGTTCACCGCCTGTGTCTGCTGAGCGTTATTGTCCCTGGTCCACCCCAATGTGACCGTATTGCCGTTCTTCGGTTGGAACCCTAGGGACCCGCCGCACAACGTCTTCATGATGTCAGGCGAGCCATAGGTCAGGTACGGGGTGGACCACTTGTATGAAATCGCCGTGGTGCCATCGATGCTTCGGGTGGACTGCCCGAATTTCCTGACAAAACCGTCCGTCCCGCCGCCCATGACGATCCGCCGATTGCTTGCAGAGGAATCGACGACCGACGCCAGTGAAACGCAGGTATCCGAGAAACTGGGCCATTTCGACCATCGGACCGGGTTGAACCGATAGTCCATCGACAGGACGATACTGGGCTGCTGCGCGGTGTCGATCGGAATGGAAAAAAGTACCCGGCCTTCATCGGAATCGTTCACCGCATAGGCGTGTTTCAGTCGATTGAAAACCGTGTGCTGTCGGATATAGGTCTGGATTTGGCGTGTCAGTGAAGTCTCGTTGAAATCGCCGAAAGCCGCCGTCGATTTCAGGGAATGCACCGATCCGTCGGACCACATGAATCCGATATCGTCACGCAGCCGGAAGATGGTGTTGTGCCCGACCGCACCGATTCCTTCCTGGAAAAGCGTCAATCCGAACGGATCGCCACCGGTAGGCGCGGACCCGGTGATCCGATGGATCGATCCCTTGTATGGTCCCTTGAAGACCCACAGTTCGTTCTTGTGGCTTATCAGACCGGTGATCACATCGCCGTCGTCTGGGTCTACGCTGATCTCCCCGGACCCAAGACCGGTCCAGTCCTCCGGGTTGAGAAACGCTGAATAATAGACCTTGGAAGGGTTGGCGGCATCTCCGGACGCCCACAGCCGGTTCTTGTGCTTGACCACGAATGCGAAATTAGGCGGCGAGCCTGCGAGGTTCTGCGCCGTGGTGCCGTCCCAGGATCGAGGGACATCCACCGTCGAGTCACTGGCCATGACGAGAAGATCGTTCAACACCGCATAGGACGGGATTTTGTCGCTCTCCAGGCCGGTGAAAATGTCGGAGAACGACCCGTCCGCATCATCCTTCTTGATGGTGGTCCCGACGTGGATCACACGTTTCTGGACCGGGCTTGCGGTGGTCCCGGAAATCCAGAAATCGTATAGCCCCTTGATATCCGCTCCGGATTCCAGCACCGAGGAATTCAGCTTTGACGTGCCGGGTGCTTTGTGCGGCCCACCGTCGAGTTCATAGACCAGATTGTCGGCTTCCAGGAGAAACGGCAGCCGTACGATATTCCCGTCAGGAACGATGTCCGAGTTCGGCCCGAGGTCCGTGACCCAGCCTCCATCGAACAGATGTCTCAGGAAAAGCTGTCGTGAAGCCATTATCGGATTTCGTCGAACCGCGTGCCGGTGACATGACGCGATCCTCTGCGGGAATAGGGTCTTTGGGCGCCCTGGGCATAAGAGCCAAGCCGGGGTCGAATCTGCGGACGGGTGCGGCCGATCTCCTGATCCCCGGTGATCCTAAGCATCACGTCGGTGTATTCCGCCTTGGCTTCCTGGCTTCTGGCGTCGTCGCGCTTGTCCCGATAGAGCTGGTAAAGCGCATGGAAAACAATGGCATGACGGTATTGGAGAGGAACGATCGGCTCGTCTGTATCATTTACAAGCTGCGTCTGTTCCGCCCCCGCCGATGTCACGGCGAGATTGCTCGTCACGTAAT
>JBPCXA010000125.1:0-8118 GCA_051008975.1 Gammaproteobacteria bacterium | reverse complement strand
GAGTCGTTAGTGAGGAACTCTGTTGAAAGTTTGGTAAAATAGTCTCTTGACAGAAGAAGTGTCGACCGATCAACTACTAATGGATCCGTGTTTTGACGAACACGGTCCCAGGTATAGACTTCAAGTTCCCCATGATACGGCTGTCCAAACGTGTCAAGTTGTGCCCATTGATTCTGTGGGAAATAAAACCATGTCATAGCGGCGGCTGATCAAAGTTGAACTGGACTTCGTTTCCATTTGCATCATTGAACTTCATTACTGAGATGTCACTTAACACCAATGTGAATAGCCCATCAGTGCTTCGAATAGCACGTTGTGTCGTATGATATTCACGAACATCATCTTGTTCGGCAAGCGGACTGGCAATTCCTCCGCCTCCGCCAGTATCTTCAGTAACCGCATTGGGGATGTCTCCTGTCTCTCCGCGCGACACGGTAATGGATGTGCGCGCAGAAGCCTCACCTAAACTAGGATCGTTTGGCTCTGGACGGATGAGGCTGCGTATAGCCTCAACGGTTCGTTCATCTCGCGCCATCTGGCGTACCTACAACGTGACCACGAGGGGGTCGTCATCGACCACAATATTGAATATCCCATTGCCCGACAATTCATCTGTGGTTCTTTGACGATCGGGTATTGCCGGCGCCTCGAACGCCAGTTGGACCTCGGGCACAATGGACCCCGCGTCCTCCGGACTATATGTACCGATATAGCCAGAGAGCGTTGGGTCGATAATGGGATCAGGCAGTAGACCACCAAATTGTGTAATATTGTTCTCTGGATCGTCCGGTGTATCGATTGTCGGTCCAGTAGGCGGGATAGGCGCTGATAGCGTATCCCCACCAGCGCCGCCGCCCCCCCTATGTATAGCTATCTCTATTCGAGTGACAGCTCTGCCTGTCTCGTGGTTAATTTGATCGACGACCCTTCTCGCTTTTCCGCGCGACGCAACCTTTGATGTCGCAAGTTCAGCGGTATGTAAGAGATCTAATTGCGGCTGCAGAGGAAGCTCAAGTACACACGTCGTCTCTCGACTTGATTCGACTAGTCCACGATGCGCTTTTCTGAGTCCAATCTCGACTAATTCATCCATATCTTTCCGAACAAGCAAATCTGTATAGAGATATCCCTCTGTAAGTGTTATACTATTTGGTACGTCCGGTACATTATTCTTTGTTGTTGGGACATCTTCTCTTGCGGAAAGGGTGAAGTTCGACTCGAAATCTGACTCTACCGTTAGGTCACCGCTAAGTGACTGTTCTTTAGGTAACACGCCATGCCGTGCTTGGCTTGCTGGTACATTAACCGTAATATCCTGTATTTCATTGATCGTCTGAAGCCAACGTCTAACCAGCGTTATAGTTGCACTCGTCACAATTTCTGATGTGGTCTTTATGAAAGTCGTATTCCCAGGGCCAGAACCGACAACGTAACTTCCTGTTTCGGGCAACTCGGTAAAAGCGTACGATGCAACATTCCACCCAGTCCCCTCAGCAGCCGTTCGAAACATTGCTTTGTTTGGCAGAGTAGTTGGACGCTCAAGGTAGAAGTTGAATGTGCGAGGCGTTGTCCAACCGCTGCTCCATTCGCGCTGCCATGCGCGTAAATACCGCCCAGACACCGCCAACTTCACCTGATTATGTAGATTCCTTGCCTGCATGCTCTCGATTTGAAGCGTTCCATCGAGGTAATCATCGTCTGTATACGTCACATGCGGCGTCGGAGAAGAGGCCCAAGGCGTATAGACAATATCACCCGCTATCGTCTTCTGCACGCTTCCTGGTAACGTCCCTACACGCTCCTGCATGTATTCCCAAGAGTCCGCATCGTCTCTTCCAACTAGCGGGCTCCACGTGCTTCCAGGTAACAGCGCTGCGATCTGATCTCGAGTCATAGCTTCAATATCGTTCTGTAGTTTGTCAGTACATCGCATCGTCACTATGCCTTGACGAACGTCGACTATAGGCTCATTCACAACTCCACGGAATCTGAGGATCTCTTGAGCTACGACGCCGCCACTGTCTTTTCTTTGAACGTAAATCTCAATCGGCTTGTTAACGAAGTCTGAGGGCGTGTATGGTCCAGGTGTATATAACTGTACTTCCGCAACTCTGGCGGCGCCCTCCTCCGCCTCGATGTTAGTAGTTGACACAACGCAGTCGCCCCCTAACCCGCCATCCGATACATCGACCCCATCCAGCATCACCCTCACACCCCACGACTGAATATCTTCAATCGGCACCACGACCGGTGCATAAACGGCCGTCGTGTGCTGTTGATCGAATGGGAGCGGCGCGACTGGAGGCGCAGGCGGAGAGGTTGTATGTTGTTGATCAAGCGGTAATCGATCTGCCGCTGCGGCAGTTGCATGCTGCTGATCAAGTGGTAAAAGGCCCGCTGCTGTCGCTGTTGTATGCTGCTGATCCAGCGGCAAAAGCCCTGCTGCTGGTTCTGTCGCGTGCTGTTGATCAAGCGGAATTTTATCCGGTGGTTGTGCCGTCGTATGCTGTTGATCGAACGGAAGTACGAGTGGCGGTTGCGCCGTCGTATATTGCTGATCGAATGGAAGCAGACCCGCTGCTGGTTCTGTCGTGTGCTGTTGATCGAACGGGTGCAGCGCCGCTGCGGGCGCCGTCGCGTGCTGCTGATCCAGCGGCAACGGTACACGTTCTGGCGCAGGAGTGGTTGTATGTTGCTGATCAAGCGGAAGTGGATCACCAGTTTGCGATCCTCGCTCAAGATCGAATCCGCCAAGGTTAGATACTGGAGCGCCACGTTCAAGATCTATACCCGACATGTGTGGCTCACAGTTCTGAGCCTATGGAATTAAACGAAATTTCAAATTGCCGATGCTGCTGGCAACACCTACCGTATTCGCAGTTACGGTACTTCCAACCCATAGGCCAATATCGTCATCATGTGCAAGATCGCTCAGGACAAGATCGGAACCAAATGGGTGAGGTAGCAAAGTAATGCCTGATGGCGCCGTCACTTCGTCTACGATCGTTTGGATAGTCGCAGCTCCAGTGACGGTCGGTAATGTCACTGGAAAATCCTCGTCAGCTCCATTCGACGCTGGAGCCCATCCCGTCTGAGTATCAATCAAAACCCAATTCGCCCGATCGAGGGACGACTCTACTGTCCAGTCGACTGGGTACTGGTTAGTATCCGTACGAGATTTGAATCGATATCCTCCAACAGCCTTGGCTTCCCCCAGATCTACAGTTATGACTGGAGCAGTGTCCACTGGCGCAGAGTTACGGGCGGCCCAAGAATTTCCGTCATCAAGTCCGTCCGTAAGGTTGTCGATCGCTCGTCCGGGGCTGGCGGAGCCTCCCCCATGAGAGGTGGCGCCTACCGGCAACGACGGCGCTAACAGATTCGGAGGCATGGCATTGACTTCATACACCTCGAGCTCCGACAAAGATGCCCAGCTGCCATCCCCTTGCGGGACGCCGCCGGTGGCAGACTCCGTGAACGTATATCGAAGGTACTGCGCCACTTGACCTGTACCGCCGACAGGAACCGCGAATTGCTTGGCGACATTGTTTTCCCACGCCTGGTTTGACGCAGTCATTACGTCAATGCGGGTCGCATGCACACCGTCATCCGAGTAACCCAACGTGAACGACCCAGGCATTCGATTGTGTTGTAGATTCGTGGGCGTCAGCTGTAATTCGAGAACCTCAGCATCATTCCCTGCTCCGAGGTCGATTATGATCTCTCCCGATGTCACAGTAGCCGCGGCACCCTGCCAGTAATTAGCGACATTATCATCCACCAAATTGGCCGCAAGGTTGATCCCGTTATCGTGGCTTACACTTACGACTGTTGCCGGAGTGGTGATGTCCGCTCCTCCTACTGCAGACCTAAGCTCAAGTTCCCCGATACGGAGATCTGGGGGGGTCGAGCTGTCTAACGCGATAGCGTGATCGGTAATATTGATATGCCAATAGCGATGGGCGCCTGGGGCTGAAATCGGATTGCCGCCACCCGTCGATGTAGTCGCTTCACTTCCAATAGCAATCGACCACAGTGCCGGTTTCGGCTGTTCCTCGACGTAAACTCCAAGGTTTGTAAGCGTGTCAGCGCCTGTGTTCTTAATGATAACGGCGCGATAATCGACATGGCCCGCAGTCAGTTCACCTCCAGAAAGTTGGTCGAATAAATTAAGCATTGGCTGCGCGATAGTAACGTTATCAGTTCCGGTCGCAGGGGATACTGTAGTGACCACGACACCTGCTGACTGAGCCGCGCCGAATACTGTATACGTACCATCTGTTGCGACACTAACTGCTGCACCAGCAGCACCGCCTGGTGGCGTGTATGTTAAGTTACTACCGGAAAGAGAAAGAAAACCAGTACTACCAAGTTCTGAAAGTTCATGGCCTACGGCACGTATCAATGTTACGCCTGATATTCCTCCGCCATTGTATACGGCCGTCTGGCTCCCTAATTCGGTATTTGACACTTCGCCGCCGAGACTAAGCGCGGGGTCGTTGTTAGTTGCTCCTCCAGTTAAGTAGATTTTGAGATCTTCTAAGGACATAGGATCTCACTGAATTTCAAAGATGATTTGGTCGATATTAGGAGACTGTCCGACAGCGAATTGGGTGGTCACCACTTGCTTCCATATCGCAATAGTGTTATTTGTTCCGCTCCCTGAGCCCTGAAGAGTGCCAAGATTCAATGGACTTCCACTACCAGGCTGAGTAAACGTTACTGCCGGTGTAGGCGTATCAGTATCTAAGACTAGTGGATTTCCAGCACTAGCTCCGCCAGCCACGCCGGATGCAATGCCATCGCCAATGCCTGCTGGATCTGGACCAATAAATAATGCGTCTCCACCACCAAGCTGGTTATCGATATAACCTGTCACAAGGGCATCATCGATGCCGAGATTCTTGATATAAAAGCACCGATAACGTATCTGACCATCGCGGGATTCGATTGACGTATTGTTGTCAAACATGTTTTGGTCGACATTATCGATGGTTATGTTGTGCGCTTCATCCGCCGCTGGAGTTCCTCCACCCCACGTGATAAATAGCAGTTGTGTGTTAGTTGCGTCTGGAATGGTTGCGGTAGTATCCAATGCACCTGGTATAACTACGGTAGGACTTGGCGCGCCACCGGCAGGAGTCCAAAACCAACCTCCTGATGCCGTAGTGAATGACAGTACGCCGATGGCCGGCCCAAGCGCTCCGCCTTCATGTCCTGCAGCTCCGTCGATTGATTTCACATCTCCAACAGCGGGAGCTGTCGTTGGCGTCGCATTTTGCCCAAGCACCCGTTGCCCAGAAATCGGTCCTCCAAGACTTGCCACAGCCAACGTGTTCGCAGCGCCGCCACTATAAAAAAACTGTATTTGACTCCTATCTGGCACTGGAATCTCCAGGTTTCTGGATTTGTTGGCTAATCAATGTGATATCGCATTGCATCCGCGCCGGTGGCGCACCTCGCCATGCGAGACAGCTGGTTGCTTCGCCTCGACTCAAATCGAGTATCCAGATGACAACAGTGCCGTCTGCATAGAAGTCAAAGAATCTTGGGGGGCTGGGATGGTATTCCCGATGCATCCAATCAGGCGGGTTTCCTGGCATGCCATCGAATCCAGCGCGAAATTCGTTGTCAGCGAACGCAGATGGGAAGGCCACAAAAAGGAAAAACAGGAGGATTAGCCGTCCCAACATCAAACCTCCTCCGCCGTCAGCGACCACGAATACGTCTTATTAGCCTCTGTGAAGCGCGTGTCAGGCTCTTTGGCGTAGACGGTCAGCTCTGGCCAATACTCGACGAGATAACCGGTGGCGTTAATTACAGAGGCCACAGTGGCCACATCACCGGCCATGGTGGTGGTGCTGAAAACCCGATTGCCATTGACAATCCCGTAGCCTCTAGGATCGATGTCACTGCGGCGGGCGCTCGGGATGGTGATCACGTTGCTGATTCCAACGCCCATGACGCCGCGAGGGGCGACACACTTGAGATTAAGCTGCGAGGTGTAATCAAGCGCTGTCAATCCTTCCGGGAGCCAGCCCTCACCGTCGAGTTGCGTTCGAAGTTTGATCCAGCCTCGTTGCTTGATGCCACGTCCTGAGGCGCACCGAAGCAGCGTTTCGCCACCAAACGTCTCGTAGGTCTGACTGAAGGTGTAACGAGCGACGCCTGGAACGACGAGGCCACCGAGTTCTAGGTCAACTTGGCACGTCATCGTGGCACGCGCCCGCCAAATTTGAGCTGCGTCCGAGACAGATGCGCCAGCATACGGTCACCGACGTCCGCCTCCGCGGTGACCGGAAACGTATCCTCACCAATATTGAGGTTGACGTTGATCGTGTTCTTACGGCGAGGTTCAGGCGGTTGAGGGCTAAAAAACCTACCGCTGATAATCCGGCCTGGCTCGTCTTCTCTTTGACGCGCGACCATTTGCGCTAACGTCATGATTCGACCGGAGTCTGGGTGCTTACTGGCGAATTCCTCGCGAAGCGTCTCCATGAGACGCCCCGGACGGGTAATCTCGTCGATTTGCGCGCTGAACGCATCGATAATCTCAGTGAGGGCCCTGCCCTCTTCACTGGCACGACCACGAAAGCTTCTTTTTCTCTCTGCCGCGGCTCGTTTTCTCCGAAGTCTGCTGGCCTCAACGAGACCGCCCGCCGCGAATCCCTGCAAACTGGGAAAGACGCCCCGGCGCAATCTTTCAAGCTGTAGTGTTCCCAGCGCCCGCGCGGCTTTTTTGGGAAGAACAAATTCCCCCGGGGTCAGAAGTGCTGGAACACTGTCGCGATTCCCAACGCCTGGAACCGCGCCACCCTGTGCGCCTCTAAACCCCCCAGCACTTGGTAAATCCGTGGATCCAAGACGCTCGAAAATCACGCTGCCAATAGCGCGAAGCTTTTGTACTTCCTTCGTTAGATTCGTGACTTTGGCGGTGACTTGTTCGAGATTTTCATCGACCTCGATTTTAGCTTTCGGCGCCGCTTTCAGCTCCGCAATTTTCGCTTTTAGCGTATCAATACGATCGGCGGCGGCGCTCTGAACCGTTTCTTCATTAGCAATCAATTGCTCTGTGGTGTCGTTAAATAACTGACGCGCACGCTGCGCCACTTGCTCACGATCAAGTCGATTGTCGATATTTCGTGTTTGCTCTCTGACGGACTCCGCAATCTCTCTTGCTCGCGTTAACGCTGCGTTTTCTTCCTCCCCCTCTGAACGCTGTGCTTGCGTGAGTTCAAGCTGCGCTTGTCGTAGACGACGAGTCAGTTCGAGACGAAAGTCGAGCTGTCCGCGCTCTTCGGCTCGCGCACGTTCACGTTGTGCTTGATCACGTGTAATTCGTCCTGCTGACTCCCGCGCCTCGATGCGCCGAATAGCTTCACGAGCAGTACGCGTGCGCTCGAGATCGCGCGCCGATTCACTCTCGGTGAGCCGGCGGCCTTCCTCTCTCAATCGTCGGATACGTTGTTCGCTTTGGCGAACTTCGCTCTCTTGCGCTCGAAGTCCTTCCCTTACCGCCGTTTGGCGCTCGTTAACAAGTTGTTTAAATCTTTTCGTTAACCTTTCTTGCGCTTGCTGTTCTCTTTGCGCAGCTATTGCAGACGCTTCGATGGTTGAGATATTTACTGCACGTAATCTAACAAAGCTTTCTCGCTGTGCCTCGACTTCCTGTGTGATCTTCGCTATGCGCTCCAACAGCGCGGTTTGCTGCTCTTGTAACAAAGGGACATCTATACCGACGGTAGACAATAGTCCAAGCACGGTTCTCGTATCTTCTAGCCTCTCATTTAGAGCATCGATATCTGGTGCACTTGAAAGGAATGCCTCAAAACCAATATCTCTTCCAAAAGCTTCTGTAATGGCTGAGAGGTCCAAATTACGGACACCGAGTGCTACATCGGACAGCTGATCGGCTAAACCGAGTCGCGCAGCATTAAGGCGTCCAAAAAAGCTGCCGGTTGCGGCGGCCGCCTGTACTGAGGCACCCGCTATCTGTGTGAAACCACTGGCAAGATCAACAAGTCCGCGCCGAACCTCCGGATCGGTGAGCGTTTCCCGCAACGCTTGCATACTATCAACGAGTGGCGATACATCAGTGTCCGCAAGAGCACGGTTAAA
>JBPCXA010000124.1:0-17575 GCA_051008975.1 Gammaproteobacteria bacterium | reverse complement strand
GCGAAAAGGCGGCCGATCATATTTTGGGAAGACTGCTTCCGCCCGATCCGCGTCCGGCGGATTAAGCGAATTTTGTTTTGTCGCCCCCCCCCCCCCTTATGCCGTTCGCGATTGAACGCCGTTGTTTTGCGACGCAGCACAACTTCGTCCGCGCGCGTCCGGATAAAATTTTCATAACTCGCCGCTTTCCAAAATGAACGAAACGGTATTTCGGGATTTTATTTCCGGCGGAAGAAAAGCCGCGCCAATTGTCGTCGCCTATTTAATGCTGGGCGCGGCGGCGGGCGCGCTGGGCGCGAGCCGCGGATTGTCGCCCGCCGAAATCGCGCTTTTGTCCTTGCTGTTGTTCGCCGGTTCGGCGCAGTTCGTATTTCCGGAGTTGTATCAGGGCGCGCCGCAGACGCTGGCGTCGGCGGTGTTTTTTATTAATTTGCGGCATCTTTTGTATTCCACCGCGCTGGCGCAGCAGGCGCGGCGGTTGTCGCGATGTGCGCGGGCGGCGATCGGCGCGCAGCTTACCGATGAAACTTTTTTGGTTTCCACGGCGCATTTGCGCGGGCGGATGATTCCCTCCGGCGCGTGGATGATCGGGTTGAATTTTTGTTCCTATATCGCGTGGTGCGGCGGCAATATCGCGGGCGCGCTTTTGGGCGGCGCGCTGGATTTGTCGGTCGTCGGCGTGGAATTCGCCGGCTCGGCGATGTTTATCGCGCTGTTGTTTCCGCAAATTACCGGGCATGCGCGTCCGGCGGCGGCGGCGTTCGTCGCGATTTTGGGCGGCGGCGGGGCGGTCGCGGCGCAGACGTTTTTCGCCGGACCGGCGGCGGTAGTTCTTGTCGCCGCCGCCGCCGCGACTTTGGGCGCGCTGGCGTTCGGCGTCAACGAAAGCGACCGGCGTTTCGCCGCGAAACTGCGCGCCGAAGAGGGCGAATAGAAACAATGCAGGTGCGCGGCGAAATTTTAATTTTGATTTTATTGTGCGCGCTGGTGACAGTCGTGCCGCGGGTGCTGCCGTTTTTGGCGGCGCATCGGATGCGCCTTTCGCCGCGGGCGGTGGCGTGGTTTCGTTTTTTGCCGGCGGCGATTTTGTCCGCGCTGCTTTTGCCGTCTTTGCTTTTGCCCGGCGGCGAGTGGCCGAAAACCGTATGGAGTCCGGAAATCGCGGCGGCGTTCGTCGCCGCCGCCGTCGCCCTAAAAACGCGCGGCATTATTTTGACGATAGTCGCCGGAATGCTGAGTTATGCCGCGCTTTCGGGCGTTTTCGCGTGAACCGTTTCGCGGTTTATAATTCGCGGCGATGAGTTTGGAGCAGAAATTAAAATGGATCGCGCTGGCGCTGGGGATTCTCAGCACCGTCGCCATCGTGCAGGACTGGTATCCGTGGACGATGTTTATTTCGCTGCCGTTTTGTCTCATCTGGGTCTATTGCGCGTGGCTGCATACCGAAAAACAATTGAAATGGATCAACATCATTTTTACCGCGCTTTATGTGTACGGAATCGTCCGCTATTTCGCGGGGGAATGAAACGCCGGTTTCGCCGAAGAACGACGTCCGCGCGGCGGCGATTTTTTTGCGGCCGCGGTCCGTCCGTTTGGCGCGGATTTTGCCGGGCGAAAATCCGTCGTGGCGGGCGGTTGACTTTTTCGCCGCCGGGGATATAATTGCGGTATGCAGGAAGCGGCGATTAATTTTTCCCAGTTCGCGGCGATGCCGGACGACGACTGCCGCCGGCGGATTGTCGACGCCCGCCGCCGTTTGGGGGCGCGCGTCCGCCTGCTGGCGCACCATTATCAGCGGGCGGATGTGTATCGGTACGCCGATTTGACCGGCGATTCGCTGAAACTTTCGCGGCTGGCGGCGGCGAGCGACGCCGAATTCATCGTGTTTTGCGGCGTCCATTTTATGGCGGAAGTCGCCGACATTCTGACCGCCGATTCGCAGACGGTGACGCTGCCCGATTTGGCGGCGGGCTGCTCCATGGCCGACATGGCGTCCCTGGCGAAAGTGGAACGCGCGTGGCGCGAATTGTCGCGGGTGTTGAATCCGGACGAGGAAATTACGCCGGTGACCTACATTAATTCCGCCGCCGATCTGAAGGCGTTTTGCGCGCGGCACGGCGGAATCGTATGCACCTCCTCCAACGCGGCGGCGGTTTTGCGCTGGTGCTATGCGCGGCGCGAAAAAGTTTTGTTTTTTCCCGACCAGCATCTGGGGCGGTGGACGGCGCGGACGACGGACATCGCGCGCGCCGATATGGCGGTGTGGAATTTTGATCTGCCGCAGGGCGGGCTGTCGGACGCCGAAATTCGCCGCGCCAAAATTATTCTGTGGAAGGGATTTTGTTCCGTGCATCAAATGTTCCGCCCGGAACATATCGCGGAGTTTCGCGGCAGACATCCGGACGGCTTCGTCATTTCGCATCCGGAATGCTGCGAGGAAGTGTGCGAATTGTCGGACTATGTCGGCTCCACCGAGACGATTATAAAAACGATCGCCGCCGCGCCGCCGAATACCCGCTGGCTGGTCGGCACCGAATTGAATCTGGTGCAGCGCATCGCGGAAGAGTTTAAGCCGGACGGAAAAATCATCCGCTTTATGTCGCCGATGGTGTGTATGTGCAGCACGATGGCGCGCATAGACCCGCAGCATCTGGCGTGGAATCTGGAATCGCTCGCGGACGGCGAGGTCGTGAATCAAATCAAAGTGCCGCCGGAAGACGCGCGCCTCGCCAAAATCGCCCTGCAGCGAATGCTGGAATGCGCGTGAAGTAATTCCCGCGTTCGCGGGAATGACATCGGCAAGGATTAAGAATCCTTAAACTCCGGCAAGTAGCGGCGTTTAAGAATCTCAAACGGCGAATTGGGATGGAATTCGCTTGCCGGGGCCGGCGTCTTTCGGCACATTCGGCAAATCGCCGTAAGCCCACAGATGGAAATCATGTCCGTTCGCGCAGAACGAGTAAATGCAAAGCCGCTCCATATTGGAAAGCGGTTTGCCGTCGGGCGAAATCCAAAGCCCGTTAATCACCTTGTTGTCGGGGGCGAGTGCTGTCATCGGCGCGTTCATTTCAGCATTTTGCGGCGCGCCATGTCAATATCCGCCGCATAGCGCGGTTCGGCGATGTGGCGACCGGGCGCGGGTCTTTCCAAAAAAGTCACGCTGTCATAAAAATCGTCCAGCGCGACAAACAGCCCGTTGTCCTCCGCCCACTTTCGCATGCGGACATTGCAAGAATGCCGCCACGACAACACTTCAATCCGCCATCCCTTGCGGTGCATTCGTTCAATGTCGGCGTGAAATCCAATGCCGTCGTAGAAACCTTTGCCGTCTCCGGTCAGCAGGACGGCGACGCCCGGGTCGCCGTTGTAGTCCATCGCGTCCCGCAGCATTCGCGTCTGCATCGTGCTGTCCACGCCCTGTTCCCGGCCGGAATCTTGTCCGCGTTCCAGCAGTTCCACTTCCACGCCTTCCCCCTCCAAACGATTCCAAACATGGCGCAGTTCGGGCGGCACGGAACCGATGGCGTACGCCTTGCCGATGGGGCGGTCGGCGTGCGCGAGTTTCAGCATATTGCGAAAATGTACGCGCGCGCGTTCATATGCGCCGTCTCCTTCGCGCTCCGCCGCCGCCTCCCGCGCGGAGATGTAGATATTGGAGTTGTCCCAATAGATAAAAACTTTGTCGCTCATTGCACTGCTCCTGTCGCGTTGATAAAACCTGCGGCGGCGGGCGAATCTTTTCGCGCCCGTCGCCGTCATTATATCACAACTCCGCGCCGCCAACCCCCCATTTTACGCGGGTTTCCATCAAATTGCCGCCCGGACGGGCGAAATTGGGAATTTTCTTGATTCGGGACTTGAAATCTCTTTTTCGGGTATTATAATTGATTTTAACCGTCGTTTCGTGTTTGCCATATACGGAGCGGCTATTTTTAATACAATCCGCAAAGGCGTGGGAGGGAAAAATGGCAGAAACTGCAATATGGACGGGAGAGTCGGGAACGGAGTACGAATACGAAGTGTACCCGATGGATTTTATTCGTAGATCCAGCCAACCAGCAAAATTGGTTGTTGATTCTGACATGTCGCGGGGACTGGGGGCAGTTGGCAGATCTCCGGTTGGCGGATCTCCGTTTGGTCTTGCTGCTGCACTCGCCACACCGAAAGGATTGGTTGATCTATTCAATGAGGCGCCGGGAACTTACATTTTTGCAAAAATGGAATATGGTGAGTGGAAGCCAATCTACATCGGCGAGGCATCCAACTTGTACGACCGGCTTCGTTCTCATAACGAAATGAGTTGCGTTAAGTTGCATGGGGCAACTCACATTCACATTCACATTCATGATCATTCTTCCTTGGGTGAAGCGCTTGGCACATCTCCTCCTCGAAAAAATGAGGAAAGGGATTTGCTTGGCAATCATGAAACACCTTGCAACGAGAAGTATCCGTGATGCGGAAAAAGGCGGCTTCGGTCGCCCTTTTTTTATTTCCGCCGCCCGCCGCCATTATAAAAACGGCGACAATTTGGCGTTAAACGCGGAAATAATCGCCGCTTTTTCGGTTTCAATATCGGGCGTTTCCCCTGTCCAATCAAATCCGCGAAAACGCCGCTTTTCTTGCCATCGTTGCCAAAGCGATTTTGCAGAAGACATCAGCGGCGGATGCATCGTGATTCCAATGTCGGCAAGAATTTCCGTCCGATATTCCCGCGCTCCGAAATACAGCACGGGAACGCCCATCGCAACGCACGGCAACGCGCAATGCAGACGGGAAGTGACCACCAACTCCGCCGCCGCATATTCGGATAACAGAGATTCCGCTAATGCCGTTTTTGCCGCATACCCCGCAATGTCGCAATGATGAGAATGCCCGACCGTTTGCACCGCCAAACATTTCTCTCCGATGATTCGGCGAATTCTCCTTTTATTAATTCGCTTTTCATGGAAAATATCAACGAAAGCCACGCCGCCGCGAACATTCGCAGATTCGCGCTTCGGCAGAGTCAGAGTAAGGCATTTGCTATAAAATGCGTCAACGCCCGCCTGTTGCAAAATGTCAACGGTGCCGCGGTCGCGGCAGCCAATCGGCGAATGCTTGCGAAAATGCGACACTGCTTCCGGTGTTGTAAAAAACCGTTGAGATTTCTTGCTGATATGAAAGCCGATGTAAAACGGCGTAATGCATTCGCCGGGCGGAAACTGCATACCGCTATGCATCCATCCATTCATTACGAGAACAACGGGTTCATCGGAATGAAAAGCGCGCAGTCCTTCGCGCGGAATCGCCAAGTCCACGCGCGGCAAAAGTCGCGCCGCGGCGATGCTTTGAATTTCATCTCCGAAATTCCGAGATGCCCGATACGACAGCACGGCGAAGCGCATCTTACTGCAACTCCGGCAGATAGCGGCGTTTAAGAATCTCAAACGGCGAATTCGGATGGAAATCGCCGTTTTTACCGAGAGTATGCCCGCATATTGCACTGTTGTTCAAATTCAGCGAATACGCCGAATTCATTAGGGAGGCGAGAATTCCCATGTCGTGCAAATCGGGGAGAGTCGCTTGTCTGCTGCGGCACCACGGAATCCCGTAGAAAAAGTACGGATTGATTCCAAAATGAGTCATTTTATAATGGCGCAACGCGCGACTCATCCCGGCCGGCCCCGCCAGTTCGCCCCAGCCCTGCGACGAACGCGCTTTGCGCCGGGAGAAAAACATGCGTTTCGCTTTTCTCCAAAGGTACCGGCGATGATCCCAAGGCATCAGCGTTTTCGGGCGTTCTACCGCGCCCGCCATCTTGTCGGCGAACCAATGCCCTTTCGGCCACTTCATTGTTTCGGGCTGAAACTTATCCTCTTCGTCTTCCGCAAAAATAATATCGGCGGTAAAGTTAAACGGACGCAGGGCGATAACATCCATATCTACATACCATCCGCCGATCTGCCGCATGAGTTCCCAGCGAAACCAGTCGGAGAATCCCGCCAACGAACCGGCGACAAAAAATATCTCGTTTTTCGGCAGAATCTCGGCGGCATCGCGCAAAACGACTTTGCCCGGCGCGGTATCGGCGGGGATATTCGGCAAATCGCCGTACGACCACAGGTGGAAATCATGCCCGTTCGCGCAGAACGAGTAGATGCAAAGCCGCTCCAAGTTGGAAAGCGGTTTGCCGTCGGGCGAAATCCAAAGCCCGTTGACCGCCTTGTTATCGGCGGACAGTTCTTTGTTCATCGCGGAAATCCTTTTTCTTTTGCGCGATCATTCGGCGGCGCAGACGCCAGTCGCCAAACCGCCACCAAGCGGCGGCGATATGCTGAAAAATCGTGCGCGGAAGTTTCCGCTTCTTGCCAATCTGGATCAGGGACGGAATTCCCTTACGATGATGCCGAATAGGCGCGGGAAGTACGCCCAAGAATTCCAATCCGTTGCGCCACCATTCCGCATACATATAATCAATCGGCGCGCGAAACTCGCAGCAGTACGCGACGAGTTTTTCCGCCGCCGCCGCCGTAATCAAATACGCGACAGAGCCGGCGACTTTCCGATTAAAGCGGACGAGATTCCGCCCGCCGCCCAGATCTTCCAAAACCGAATGGCGATACGGCTTTTTGGCGTGCAGGATGACAATATCCCATTTCGTTTTGCATTGCAGCACATCGCGCACGATGGATTCCAAATCGGGCGGCGGCACGACGTCGTCTTCCAAGACGAGGGCGGCGGGAATGCGTCCGACGGCGATGGTCTGCCACACTTTATAATGCGACAGCGCGCAGCCGATTTCGCCGTCGTTCAATCGGACTCCTCGGTGGAGAACCAAATCATCGTCGCGGACAAACCGCCATTTGTCCTTTTGCGAAACTTGCTCGCCGTCCACGGCGTCGAAAATTTCATAGCGCAATCCCAGCGAATCCAGACGGGATTGAATCGCCGCCCGCCGGTCTTTCGCGCGGGCGAGAGAGATGACGAAAATCGGCGGCTCCGGCATAACAACGCTCCTTTCGGAAACTCGGCGAAACGCGCCGGGCGTTGCATACGCCTCAATGAACTATGAAGACATCGTCGCCCCTTCCCCGAAGGTGTTTTATCGGGCTACACCCCCGACAAAGGAGGAGTTCATCTTGCGTATGCAAACGCCATTTTACCGCAGAAAAAAAGTTTTGTCAACCATTTTCTGCATTTTTTTGCCTCCCCGACGTCCCATTCCTGCGAAGGCAGGAATTTCCGCCGCCGCGAAGCGGCGGGAAATTGTACATTTGTACGCCTTCGGCGACAGTTTGCGCCTTTCGGCGCGGAGATTCCTGCCTTCGCAGGAATGGGACAGGGGGTGGAATGAGGCAAAAGGGCGGCGGCGGGAAATTTCGCGCCTACGGCGCGGAGATTCCGGCTTTCGCCGGAATGGGGCAGAGGGGGCAGGAATGGGACGGGGGCGAGTCCGGCGAATTGCAATTGGCGGCGATGCGGGGATTATTTTGTCGTCTTTTTTGACAACGCCGTCCGTTCCCGTTCCAAGAGTTTTTGTTTGCGGGGGACGCCCCAGCGGTAGCCGCGCATTTCGCCGTTTTTGCCGACCGCGCGGTGGCAGGGGACGGCGACGGCGATTTTGTTTTGTCCGCACGCCGCGCCGACTGCGCGGGCGGCTTTCGGCGCGCCGATGTCGCGCGCGATTTGCGAATAGGAGCGGGTTTCGCCCGGCGGGATTTGTTGCAGCGCGCGCCATACCCGCCGCTGAAACGCGGTGCAGCGGATGTCCAGCGGCAAATCGTGCGCGGCGCGGGGTTCTTCAATGAGAAGAATCGTCTTACGGACGAGCGCGCGCAGGCGCGGATCGTCCGCGTCAATTTTCGCGCGCGGGAATTGTTGTTTCAGGCGGCGGCGCAGGGCGGAATCGGAATCGCCGAATTCCACCGCGCAAACGCCGCGGGAAGTCGCGGCGACGAGAATTTTCCCGAGCGGGCATTCGTCCAGCGCGGCGCGGACGATTTCGCCGCCGCCGCCGTTGTTGTAGGCGGCGGGAGTCATGCCGAGTTGCGCCGCGGGATTTTCGTATACGCGCGCGCCGGAATCGAAGCCGGAATCGTACACCGCGGCGGTGACCGATTCCGCCGTCCGCAAGTTGCCGCGCCACCGTCCGCCGCGCGCCGCTTCGGCGTATTGTTTCGGCGTCAGCCCCAGATGCCGCGTAAATCGGCGGTGAAAATGGCGCGCGCTCATTCCCGCCTCTTTCGCCAAAAGCGGCAGGGCGGGGACGGATTCCGCGTCTTCCAAACGGCGGCAGGCGTCGACCATGTCGCGCGGCGGCGACGACGGCGGCGGCGAATCGGGACGACATTTTTTGCAGGCGCGATAGCCGGCGCGGGCGGCGTCTTCGGCGCGCGGGAAAAATTCCACATTCTCGCGGCGCGGCGTTCTGGACGCGCAACCGCAGCGGCAGTAAACGCCGGTGCTTTTGACCGCGTAGAAAAAATCGGCGGGGCGTTTTTGCGCCACCGCCCGCCAGCGGAGTTCGTTCATTTTCATAAGCGAAGTTTAATCCGGTCGGCGGCGCGCGCGCAATCCGTTTGTTGACCGCCAATTGCGAATTGCATTTTTATTGCGGCGCGGCGCGAATCGGGTCAATTCGCGCGGCGGCGTTTTGACAAAAAACGGAGTATTCTGCCGTCTATCGCGGCGAGTCCGATTCCGATCAGCGCCATTCCGTAAAAATGTTCGCGGCGCAGTATTTCGTCCAAAAACGCCGCGCCGAGAATGACCGGGGTAATCGGCACGAGAAAAGTGACGAGCGCGACATTGGTCGCGCCGGACGAGGCGAGAATGCGAAAATATAAAAGATATGCGAGGCCCGTGGAGACCACGCCGAGAGACAAAAGAGACGCCGCGGCGGGCGGGGAAACGGCGGCGACAAACGACCACGGACGGTCAATTATTAACGCGACGGGCAGCAAAATCAGCGCCGCGGCGGTGATTTGTCCCGCCGCCGCCGACAACGGCGGCACCCCTCGGCGGCGAAATCGCAGCCCGTACACGGTGGCGCAGGCGTAGCAAAATGTCGCGCCCAGCACCGCCAATTGCGCCAGCAATTCGTCGCCCAAACCGTCCAAAATGTCCGCGCCGATCATCACCACGATGCCGCAAAATCCGGCGGCGACCCCGAACAGGCGGGCGGGCGTGATTTTTTCGTTTTCGGTGAAAAAATGCGCGACGACGACGCTGAACATCACCATCGTGGAATTAAAAATCGCCGCCAGCCCGCCGGCGATGTGCGTCTGCCCCCACGCCAAAAGCGAAAACGGAATCGCGTTGTTCACCAGCCCCATCGCCAAAAATGCGCGCCACATTCCGCCCCGCAGCGGCAGCCGCATCCCGCCCGCAAACAGCACGATTTGCAGAACGACGGCGGCGAAAAACAGCCGCGCGGCGGCGACCGAAAGCGGCGGTACTTCGCGCACCACGACATCCATAAAAAAGAACGAGCCGCCCCACAGCACCGACAAGGCGAGCAGCGACGCCCACGCGGTTTTGTCCATTGAAGTGTTTTGTCGCGTCATCGCAGGAAGTATCGCCCTTTTCGGCGGCGGCGCGCAATCCGATTCTTGCCCGCAAATTTTCGCCGTCCGGCGATATTGTATAATGCCGTCCGTGAATTTTGTTTCCGCCGATCTTTTAGTATGCGCGCGATAAGGGCGGGCGTCAACGGATTCGGGCGCATCGGACGCTGCGTTCTGCGGGCGCTGGCGGAATCCGGGCGCGGCGACATTGAAATCGTTGCCGTCAACAGCCGCGCCGACGCGGAAATCGTCGCGCATCTTTTGCAGTACGACAGTACGCACGGCAAATTCGCCGCCGAAGTTTCCGCGGACGGCGACGCCCTCGTCGTCGACGGGCGGCGAATCCGCTATACGCGCGAATCCGCGCCGGACGAAATTAATTGGAAGGCGGCGGGCGTGGAATTGATTTTGGAATGCAGCGGCGCGTTCAATTCCAAAAAGGACGCCGTCCGCCATTTGTCCGCCGGCGCACGGAAAGTTTTGATTTCCGCCCCCGCCCGCGACGCCGATTTGTCGGTGGTTTTCGGCGTCAATCACGGTTTGCTGGCGGGCGGCGATTTTTCGGTGGTGTCCGCCGCCTCCTGTACGACGAATTGTCTGGCGCCGGTGGTGAAGACTTTGCACGACAATTTCGGCGTCCGGCGCGGCTGGATGACCACGGTGCATGCGATGACCGCCGACCAGAAATTGCTGGACGAATCGCACGAGGATTTGCGGCGGGCGAGGGCGGCGGGGGCGTCGATTATTCCGACAAAAACCGGCGCCGCGGAATCGATCGGCGCGATTCTCCCCGAATTGCGCGGCAAACTGGACGGCATAGCATTGCGGGCGCCGGTGGCGAATGTGTCGCTGCTGGATTTGACCTGCGAACTTTCCGCCGCCGCGGACGCCGATTCGCTAAACGCCGCCTTCGTTGCCGCCGCGCAAAAAATGCCGCCGGGGGTGATGACGGTATGCGCGGCGCCGCTGGTGTCGTCCGATTTCAACCATAGCGTATATTCCGCGGTCGTGGACGCGACGCAGACGCGGGCGTTCGGCGACTGGGCGAAAGTGTTCGCGTGGTACGACAACGAATGGGGATTCGCCAACCGGATGCTGGATGTCGCCGCCGCGATGGGCGCGTAGTTTTGCGCACCGCCGCCGATATTGACTGGCGCGGCAAAATCGCGGTATGGCGCGCCGATTTTAACACTCCGCTGGCGGCGGGCGGCGAAATCGCCGACGATTTGCGCATCCGCGCGTCTTTGCCGACCGCGCGGCATATTTTGCGGGAAGGGGGCGGAATTGTCTGCCTGTCGCATCTGGGGCGTCCGCGGGAGGGAGTTTTTGATTCCGCGCTGTCGCTGCGTCCGGCGGCGGCGCGGTTGTCCGAATTATTAAAGACGCCGGTGCAGTTTCAGCCGCGGATACCGAAGACGAAACCGCGCGCGGGCGAAGTTTGGATGTCGGAGAACGTGCGTTTTAATCGCGGCGAAAAAGAATGCGCGCCGGCGCTGGCGGCGGAATATGCGGCGACCGGCGACGTGTTTGTGATGGACGCCTTTGCGACCGCGCACCGCCGCGAATGTTCCACCTGCGCGCTCGCCGCCGCGACGGGGGACGGCTGCGCGGGACTGCTTTTGGCGCGCGAAATCGCCGCCTTGTCGCGCGCGATGGACGATCCCGCCCGTCCGTTTTTGGCGATTGTCGGCGGCGCGAAAGTGTCCACAAAACTTCCGGCTTTGCGGAAACTACTCGCGATGTGCGACCGTCTCATTGCGGGCGGCGGCGTCGCCAATACTTTTATGGCGGCGGACGGCATGCCGGTCGGCGCGTCTTTGACGGAAGAAAAGATGTACGCCGAGGCGCGGGAATTGTTGAAAATGTATCGCGACAAAATTATACTGCCGCCCGATGTCGTCGTCGCGGCGGAACTTTCGGATTCCGCCCGCGCGCGGACGATTAAGACGTCCGATCTTTCCGAAATCGGAGACGCGGAGCGCATTTTGGACGTCGGCGAACGGACGCAAAGTTTGTATGCGGAAAATATCGCGCGCGCGCGCACCGTCGTGTGGAGCGGACCGGCGGGGGCGTTTGAATATGCGCCTTTCGCCGCCGGGACGCGCGCCGTGGCGCGGGCGGTCGGAGAATCGGCGGCGTATTCGCTGGCGGGCGGCGGCGATACTTTGGCGGCGGCGGCGCGGTTTTGTCCCGCCGGAATTTCGTATCTTTCCACCGGCGGCGGCGCGTTTTTGGAGTTTTTGGGCGGCGCGACTTTGCCGGCTTTGCATTCGCTGCGGGAATCGCTCCGCAAACGGCGGCGGGGCGCGGTGGTATAATTGCGGGCGATGAGCGATATTGCCGCCCTCGCCAACTGCATTCGGGCTCTGTCGATGGACGCCGTCCAGCGCGCGAATTCCGGCCATCCGGGAATGCCGATGGGTTTCGCCGACGTCGCCGCCGTTCTGTTTTCGGAGTTTATGAAATTCAATCCGCAGGATCCGCAATGGGCGGATCGCGACCGTTTCGTACTTTCCGCCGGGCATGGTTCGATGCTGTTGTATTCGCTTTTGCATCTTCTCGGCTATCCGCAAATGACCGTTGAAGAAATACAAAATTTCCGCCGCCGGGGAAGCAAAACGCCGGGGCATCCCGAATACGGCTGCGCGCCGGGCGTGGAGACGACGACCGGACCGCTGGGGCAGGGATTCGCAAACGCGGTCGGAATGGCGATCGCGGAGCGCGTCGAAAACGCGCGTTTCGGCGATTCCATCGTGGATCATCGCGTCTATGTCGCCGCCGGGGACGGCTGTTTGAGTGAGGGAATTTCGCACGAGGCGGCGTCTTTGGCTGGGCATTTGTCGCTGTCCAAACTTGCGGTTTTGTTCGACGACAACGGAATTACGATTGACGGCAAAACCTCCCTTTCCGTGTCGGACGATCATCTGAAACGATTCGCCGCTTGCGGCTGGCATGCCGATTCCGCGGACGGGCATTCGCCGGAAGACATCCGCCGCGCCTTGGCGGACGCGCAAAATTCCGATAAACCGTCTTTTATCGCGTTTCGCACCGTCATCGGATTCGGCGCGCCGAACAAGGCGGGAAGCGAAAAGGCGCACGGCGCGCCGCTGGGCGAGGACGAAATCGCCGCCGCGCGAAAACAACTAAACTGGCCGCATCCGCCGTTTGCAATTCCGGATTCGCTGCGCGCGAAATGGCGCGAAATCGGCGCGCGCGGCGCGGACGAATATGCGAAATGGCAAAAACGAATCCAAAACGCGCCCGCCGAAACGCGCGCCGAATGGACGCGCTGGCGCGAACGCAAATGCGGCGCGGAAACGGACGCCGCCGTAGATTCTCTCAAAAAAGAACTTGCGGAAAATCCGCCGACAATCGCCACGCGAAAGGCGTCCGAAAAAACGCTCTCGGTTTTGGCGGATACCATCCCCGGATTTATCGGCGGTTCGGCGGATTTGACCGGCTCCAACAATACGAAAGTGCGCGGGCAGCGCGCGATTTCGGCGCGCGATTTCGGCGGCGGCTATATTCATTACGGCGTCCGCGAACACGCGATGGCGGCGGCGATGAACGGAATGGCGCTGCACGGACTTCTTCCCTACGGCGGAACTTTTCTCGCGTTTTCGGATTATTGCCGCCCGGCGATTCGCCTTTCCGCGCTGACGGGCGCGCAGGTCATTTATGTGATGACGCACGATTCCATCGGGCTGGGCGAGGACGGACCGACCCATCAGCCGGTCGAACATCTGGCGGCGTTGCGCGCGATTCCGAATTTGTCCGTCTATCGCCCCGCCGACGCGACCGAAACGGCGGAATGCTGGCGCGCGGCGATTTCCGATTTCAATCGTCCGTCCATTCTCGCGCTGTCGCGGCAAAATGTGCCGCCGGTGCGGCGCGAATATGTCCGCGAAAATCTCTGCGCGAAAGGCGCGTATTTATTGCATTCCGAAACCGTCCGCGATTTGACGATTCTCGCCTCCGGCGCGGAAGTTGCGACGGCGATGCAAGCCGCCGAACTCCTTTTACAAAAAAATCTGCGCGCGGCGGTGGTGTCCGTCCCGTGCCGCGAAAAGTTTGAAATGCAACCCGATTCCTACCGCAAGGAAGTGCTGGGAGACGCCCCGCGTTTTGTCGTGGAAGCCGCGACCGCCTTCGGCTGGGAACGCTACGCGACGGGCGAAAATCATATTTTTGCAATGCCCGGTTTCGGCGAATCCGCCCCCGCCGCCGATTTGTTCGCGCACTTCGGCTTTGCGCCGGAGACAATCGCCGCGAAAATCGGGGCGATTTTGGGCGGGGGAGAATAAATCGGGCGATGGTTTCCGACAATGTCATTAAGCATTTGGAAATGCTGCAGGGCGTCATTAATAGAATGGCGCATAATTCCTTTTTGCTTAAAGGGTGGACGGTGACGCTGGCGGCGGCTTCTTTCTGGCTTTTGGGACGGGATGAATTGCCGTCCGGCGGCAAATTGGGAATTATGATTGTCGTCGCCGTGTTTTGGGGGTTGGACGGATATTTTTTGCGGCAGGAGCGACTGTTTCGCGCGTTGTACAACCGCGTCCGGCTGCGGGAAAACACCGATTTTTCAATGGACATTTCGCCGATTGCGGGCGATGTTCCGTCTTGGACGGACACTTGCATCGGCGACATTTGCAAGCCGAATACGATTTTCGTTTTTTATGGTATGATAGGGCTGGCCATTTTAATTATTCTGTAAAAAAGGAGAAAATAATGAATAGTTTGGCTCGTTTTTTGACTTCTTCGGACGAGAAGAAGAAGCGCAAGGTCTTTTTCAGTTTTGATTATGACCGGGACATATGGCGCGTTAATCAAGTGCGCAATATGGGTGTTCTGGATAAGAACCAGATCGTCCAGGCCAATCGGCTGGAAGAAGTCAAGCGCAAAGGGGACGCCGCTATCAAGGCGTGGATTAAGGAAAAAATGCAGCCGTGCTCTTGCGTCGCCGTATTGGTGGGAGGTAAAACTGCCGCCAGCAAGTGGGTCAAATACGAGATCCAGCAAGCCCTTGATTCTTCCAAGGGGTTGTTTGGCTTTCGTATTAATGACCTGAAAGATGAGGACGGGAAGACGTCCAGTCGTGGTGCCGATCCGTTGCCGTTCGGGTATACGTGTTATGGACAAATTTTGCCCGGTTCGGCGTACAATTGGATAAAATCCAATTTAGCGGATTGGGTGGAAGAGGCGATAGCCGAGCGTGAGGATTAGCATTACTCCCGCCGACGGGAGATTCCCGCGTTCACGGGAATGGCGGATTCCGCAGACCCCTCCGCCCGACAAAGGGTCAGGCGACGTCTAAAAAATGACGCGCAACTCCGTAGACAGAACGCTTTTTCTGTTTTGCGCGTTGTGTTCCACCACCGCCGACCATGTCGTTTTGTCGTCAATATCAACGGCGTATCCGGCGCCGTAAATCAATTGCGTTTTTTGTTTCAGCGGAATGCGCAATTCTTTCACTTCTACGGTTTGGCGTTCGCCGAATAAAGCGCGGGTGGAATTGCCCGTCGCATGCGGGTATCGCAGTAGCATTTCGCCGCCGACAATTCGCGGCTTGCCGCGGACGGAAAATCGTATTTTGTCGTTATGCCGAATGACGCCGCCATATTCCAATCCCGCCGTCCAGCCGTCCGCTTTTGCGCCGCGGATGCCGGAGATGAATCCGCCCGTGTCGGCGTTTATGTCGCGGTATTCGTATTCCCCGAAGAAATTAAGCGAGTCGTCCAGCGCGCGTCTTATGCGGATTTTGCCGCCGATTGTCCGCGCCGCCGCCGCGCCCAAAAATCCGAAATTCGCGCCCATAAACGAATCTTTTTCGGCGACATGCCGCAACTCCGCCGCCGCCGCGAATTGCGAGTCGCCTCTTTGCAGACGCAGCCCGAAGTTGTTTTCCGATTCGCCGAAAGCAAAGAATCCGTTTGCAGTTTCCGACAATATCGGCGCGTGCATTTGTTTGGCGGCGTCGACGGAAAAACGGCGGGAATCATCGCCGACCGCGATTATGTCCGCCAGCGGCATGTTGTAGTATAGACCGTCCGATATTTTTACGGCGATTTCGGCGTCCGCCATATTGCCGCGCAGATGCGCGAATTCGTTCGGCAGACGCATTTGCAACTCGGACAGCGGAACGGTCGCAAGCCGTCCCCCGGCACTCGCCGTTCGTATGTTCTGTATGGCGCGAATTCCCGCCGAAACATTGACAAGTCCATGCCCGTATATTTCGTCAACCCCCGATTCGCCCAGATCGGTCGCCGTCGTCAGAAGAATTAATTGAATAGCGTTCATCGGTAAATTGGGAGCCGCGCTCTTCAATACCGCCAACGCCCCGGAGACATGCGGCGCGGCGAAAGAAGTGCCGTCAACGGTGGTATAACGACCGTTGTTATGGGTGGTGTAAATGCCTTCGCCCGGCGCGGCTACGCACCAAAGTTGCGCGAATCCGCAGCCGTTGCTGAAATCGGAGATGCGATTGTTTCTGTCTGTGGAAACGACCGCCAGCCAGCGTTCCGTGGTACTTACGAAGTCGGGATCCGCCAACAGCACGTCCGCGAATTCCTGGTTCGTGATGGAACCAGCATTGAGATCACCGAGCAATTGTAAAATATTGTCGGCAGCCCACAAAGGAATGCTGCTTTGATAACTGCTTAATGCCGAAGTGGCCAGTCCGGCAAAGGTTCCTCCGTCCGGTACCGTGTTTCCGTATTGGTCAGTGTACGCGCGCAGAGTGAAATTCGCGACGTTGCCAATGTTAATGCGCGTACCGACGTCGCTTATGCATCCTCCGTCGCGCGCGTCATTGCAAGAAGCGCGGTGAATGACCGCCCGTCCGCTCGGATGCCAGCCGCCGTTGCCGGCAGCCCATACGACAATCACATCTTCGTTGCGTACGGCATTCGCCAAACTATCGGCATAATCCGTATATTCGGTGCGAGTCGCTCCCTGCGCACCTAACAAAAGTTCTCCTATGCCTGGCGCCTGCAGCCAGTAATTTTGCCCCTGATACTCGCCGTAAACATAGCCAGAATCTCCAAAACTGGCGTTGATGATTTTTGCGTTGCGGTTGACGGCGAAGTCAATCGCGGCTGTAAAATTGCCGGTAAATTCTCCGAATCTGTCCCCGATTTGCAGAGGCATTATGCTCGCGGACGGGGCGACGCCATGTACGCCGCCATTGCTCCGCGTACCGCCGATGACGCCCGCCACCCATGTACCGTGTCCGGCCGGATCGTCAATAAGAGGAGTGTCGACGACAAAATCGTATCCCGCTACTATGTTCTCCCGAAGGTCAATATGGGAAGTCAACACTCCGGTATCGGCGACGCCGACTGTCACGCCTTGTCCGAAAGCCCCGGCGGTATATGCGGCGTCCGCACGGATGCGGGACAATCCGTAATTCCGGCAGAATTCCGGCGTATTCGTATCTTCGCACGACAGAGAAGGCGGAGTGAGATTAATCGCCCCGCCGCTGCCGCCGCCGCCGCAACCCCAAAAAATGGGCGTGCCGCAAAACAATCCCAGATATAACAGTACATTTTTCACAGGTGATGCCTTTCGGTTGATAACAAACAAAATCCGGCAGTCCCCGCCGGGTGGTTGTAATGGCATCAATAACGTGTAAGGATACTGTCGCCCTTTCCCCGGAGGTATTTTATAAAGACGACACCCCCGGCTACGAGGGACGTTATCCAGCCATTACGCCCGCCATTTTAACATAAAAATTCCGGTTGTCAACAATTTTTTCGGTTTTTTTCGCAAATTCGTCCGCTTTCGCAGAAATGACGGTGGCGGCGGGATTCCGTTGGGAATCGGCGGACGAATTTGGCGACAACGCCAGATTCGGTTTGTCGGCGGTGCGGCGGTTTTAGGGGGGATTCTTGCTACGTAGGAATGAGATTCCGGTCCCCGCGTTCGCGAGGATAAACTTTCGCCGGAATGGCGTATTTTAATTAAGAGGTTAAAAGTGCCGCCATTCCGGCGAAAGCCGGAATCTCTTTGTTCCCTTTGATTTTTCGCAT
>JBPCXA010000123.1:0-6853 GCA_051008975.1 Gammaproteobacteria bacterium | reverse complement strand
GGCGGTTCGGTGTATAACACCCGCACGATTCGGCAGGGCGAGCTGGATTTCGGCGTCGTGCAGTCCGACGTGCAGGCGGCGGCGGTCGCCGGAGTCGGCAAGTTCGCGGACGACGGGGCGTATCCGGGCTTGCGGGCGATATTTTCGGTGCATCCGGAGCCGCTGCATTTGATGGCGAGGGCGGACAGCGGCATTCGGACGCCCGCCGATATGAAGGGCAAAAAGGTCAATATCGCCAATCCCGGCTCCGGCACGAGGGTGCTGGCGGAGACGCTGATGGAGTATTGGGGGCTGTCCCGGTCGGATTTTGCGTTGGCGGCGGAGTTGAAGTCGTCCGAGCAGGCGGCGGCGTTGTGCGACGGCAAGTTGGACGCCAGCATTTGGGCGGCGGGTTTGCCGAACGGCTCTTCGCAGGAGGCGGCGAGTACCTGCGACATTAACATGATCGCGCTGGGCGGTTCGCCCCGCGACAAGTTGCTCTCCGACAATTCGGCGTACGCGGCGGCGACAATTCCGGGCGGAATGTATCCGGGCAACGCGAACGATGTGCCGTCTTGGGGCCCGAAGGCGACTTTCGTCACTTCCGCCGACACTCCGGACAATGTGGTGTATGCCTTGGTCAAGGGGGTGTTCGGCAACTTTGATTCGTTCAAGAAATTGCATCCCGCCTTTTCGCGTTTGCGGGAGGAGGCGATGATCAAGGACGGCTTGTCCGCCCCGCTGCATCCGGGCGCGGTGAAGTATTACAAAGAGCGCGGGTGGATGTAGGCGGCCGCCGCGGCGGCGGTCCGGTATGACGGGGGCGAATCCGCCGCCGGAAGCGGAAAACGCGGCCGCCGCGTTCGCGGAGACGGACGCCGGCGGGCGGAATCCGATCGCGCGATTTCCGCGGGCGACGCTTTGGGGCGTGCCGCTGGCGTGGGCGTTGTTTCAATTGTGGATCGCCTCGCCGCTGCCGTTCATTCTTAAAATCGGAATATGGAACGACACGCAGACGCGCGCGATTCATCTGGCGTTCGCGGTGTTTTTGGCGTTTCTCGCCTATCCCACCTTCGCCGGCAGTCCGCGCCGGAAGATTCCGCTGCAGGATTGGCTGTGCGCCCTGGCGGGCGCCGGCTGCGCCGCCTACATTTGGATTTTTTACGCGGGAATTTCCGACCGTTCCGGTTCGCCGAATATGACGGATTTAATCGTCGCCGGTTTCGGAATTGTATTTTTGCTGGAATCGGCGCGTCGTTCTTTGGGATGGCCGCTGATGATGGTGGCGGTGTTTTTTATCGGCTATGTATTTTTCGGCTCGTGGGACGGGCTGCCGGACGTGGTGCGGTGGAAGGGCGCGTCTTTTGCGAAGGCGATGTCGCATTTATGGCTTACGACGGAGGGCGTGTTCGGCGTGGCGCTGGGGGTGTCGTCCGGTTTCGTGTTTTTATTCGTGCTGTTCGGGGCGCTGTTGAATCAAGCGGGGGCGGGCAACTATTTCGTGCAGATCGCCTTTTCGCTTTTGGGGCATTTATGCGGCGGTCCGGCGAAGGCGGCGGTGTTGTCTTCGGCGATGACCGGATTGATTTCCGGTTCTTCCATCGCCAACGTGGTGACGACCGGAACTTTCACCATACCGCTGATGAAGCGCGTCGGGTTTTCGCCGGAAAAAGCCGGGGCGGTGGAGGTGTCGTCCTCGGTCAACGGCGTATTGACGCCGCCGGTGATGGGGGCGGTGGCGTTTTTGATGACCGAATATGTCGGCATTTCCTATATTGAGGTAATTCGCCACGCGATCGTGCCGGCGCTCGTCTCCTATATCGCGCTGATTTATATCGTGCATTTGGAGGCGAAGAAAAACAATTTGCCGGTGCTGTCCAGACCGCCGCCGCCGGCGTGGAAGATCCGCCTGATTCGCGGCGGCATCGCGTGGGCGAGCATTTTTATTTTGGCCGGCGCCGCGTATTTTTTGATTTCGTTTTTCAAGATGTTCTTCGGCGAGATCGCGCCGCTGCCGATTGTCTTGCTGGTGCTGGCGGCGTATATTTTGCTGGTGCGGTTGTCGGCGAAATCGCCTGATATTGACGAAGATGTCGGCGGCGAACTGCCGGTGTTCGAAAAAATCGTCGCCGCCGGACTGTATTATCTGATGCCGATTTTCGTGCTGGTGTGGTTTTTGATCGTGGAATGGAAATCTCCGGCGTTTTCGGCGTTCGGCGCGACGTTGTTTTTAATCGTCGTGCTTCTCACCCAGAAACCGTTGAAGGCGTTTTTTCGGGGAGGGGGGTGGAAATCGCATTGGCGGGAGGGCGCCGCCGATCTGGGCGCGGGACTCGTCGCCGGGGCGCGCAACATGATCGGGCTGGCGGCGGCGATGGGCGTCGCCGGAATTATCGTCGGCGCGGTGACGCTGACCGGCGTGGGGCAGGTGATGGCGGAGTTCGTGGAGTTTTTGTCCGGCGGAAATCTTTTGGCGATGCTGTTTTTTGTCGCGCTGATTTCCATCGTGCTGGGAATGGGGCTGCCGACGACGGCGAACTATATCGTCGTCAGTTCTCTGATGGCGGGGGTGGTGGTGGAACTCGGCGCGCAGGCGGGATTTGTCGTGCCGCTGGTGGCGGTGCACATGTTTTGTTTTTATTACGGCATTATGGCGGATGTGACGCCGCCGGTGGGGCTGGCGTCGTTCGCGGCGGCGGCGATTTCGGGGGGGGACCCCCTAAAAACCGGATTCGCCGCGTTCTTTTATTCCCTGCGCACCGCGCTGCTGCCGTTCCTGTTCATCTTTAATACCGATCTGCTGCTGATAGACGTGTCGGCGGGGGGGGCGATATTCGTATTTTTTGTCGCGCTGGCGGCGATGCTGATGTTCGCCGCCGGCACGATGGGATATTTTTTGACGCGCAGCAAAATATGGGAGAGCGCGGCGCTAATTTTCGCGGCGTTTATTTTGTTCCGCCCCGGCTTCTTTTTGGACGAGATCATCGAACCTTACCAGCGGGAGACGGCGGCGTCCGTATTTCATCTCGCCGGAAACGCGCCGGACGGCGGCGAATTGCGGGTCAATATCCGCGGCGAATCGATAGACGGCGATTTTGTGGACGCGGTGTATCTTCTGCCGCTGGGCGCGAAAAACGAGGACGGCGCGGCGCGGCTGCAAAACGCCGCCGGGCTGGTATTGCGCGAAGAAGGGGAAAAAGTGTTCGTGGATTCGGTGGAGTTCGGAAAGTTCGCCGAACAATCCGGAATTGATTTTGAATGGGAGGTGGCGGCGGTGGAAGTGCCGTCCGCGCGTCCGCCGAAGGAGGTGTTTTATATTCCGGCGTTTTTGTTGTTCGCGGCGGTGGTCGCGTCCCAGCGGCGGCGCGGACGAAACGAATGACTTCGCGCGGCGACGCGCGCGCGCCGTCAATTATGGCGGCGATTAACGGCGCGCGGCGCGGCAAAAAAGATCATCCCGCGCTGCCGACGACGACGGACGAAATCGCGCGGACGGCGGCGGAATGTTATGCCGCCGGGGCGGACAGTCTGCATTTGCATATTCGCGACGAACACGGCGCGCATTCGCTGGACGCCGGACGATACCGCGAAACCTTGGCGGAAATTAAAACGCGCGCGCCGAAAATGGCGACGCAAATCACGACCGAAAGCGCGGGCAAATATCCGCCGAATGCGCAGCGGAAATTGTTGCGCGAGTTGCGCCCGTTCTGGGCGTCCGTATCCTTGGCGGAAATGTTTTCGGACGGCGACGAAAAAAGCGCGGCGCGTTTGTATTTTTGGGCGGCGGAAAACGAAGTGCGCCTGCAGCATATTTTGTATCGTCCGGCGGAAGTGTCGCGGCTTGCAAAATTAATCAAAGACGGCGCGATTCCCGCCGCCGATTTGTCGGTATTGTTTGTATTGGGAAAATATGCGCCGCCGGTCGACGGCGCGCCGGAAATGTTGAAACCGTTTTTGCGGGCGCGACTTGACGCGGACTTGCCGATGTCGTTTATGGCATGCGCCTTCGGCAAAAACGAAACCGAATGCCTGCTGGCGGCGGCGGCGGCGGGCGGCGACTGCCGCGTCGGCTTCGAGAACAATTTGCACAACCGCGACGGTTCCCCCGCCGCCGACAACGCCGAACGCGTTTCCGAACTCGTCTCCCTCCTCCGCGATTAAATTTTCGTTATCCCCGCTTGCCGTCCGCCCGCCCGCCATTTTGCGCGGTTTCGCCCCGAACCCGCCCGAATCTCCGCCGCCACCGCCGCCCTGCTGTCCGTTTGGCATTTTCGGCGAAAAAAGATGAAAAAATTGCACTTTTCCGGGCGGGAATCGGGTATACTTTCGTCCGCACGGTGATTTAACTGTCGGGCAGTGTCCGGCGGAATCATCTGCATCCGAGAGGAAACAATAATGAAAACGAAAATTAACGCTGTTCTGTTCGCGCTTTTTGTCGCCGTGCTGTTGGCGGCGCCGGGCGGAGTCGCCGCGTCCGCCGAGTCGGAGTCGTGCCAAAAGCCGCGGTTTTCCAATGTCGGATGGACGGACACCATTGCGACTACGCGCACGGCGATGGCGATTTTGTCGGCGATTGGATATGATCCGGTGGAAATTAATCTTTCCATTCCGATCACCTACGCCTCCATGAAAAACGGCGACATTGACATTTATCTCGCCGACTGGGAGCCGAGCATGCAAAATGATCGCGCCCCGTATGTGAATGCCGGCGATGTGGAAGTTTTGGAGCCGGCGGCGATTACCGGGGCGAAATACACTATCGCCGTGCCGAAATATGTCGCCGATGCGGGGGTGCGCGATTTTGCGGACATCGCCGCCCACGCCGACAAGTTTGACTCCAAGTTTTACGGTTTGGAGCCGGGCGATTCGGGCGGCGGGTTGATTTTGGATATGATTTCCAAAAACGCTTTCGGACTCGGCGAATTTGAACTCGTGGAATCCAGCGAGCAAGGCATGCTTTCGCATGTCAATCGGTCGGTCAAGCGAGATCAGTGGGTGGCGTTTCTGGCGTGGGAACCGCATCCGATGAATCTTGAGTATGACCTCGTCTATCTCACCGGCGGCGACGATTATTTCGGTCCCGACTTTGGCGGCGCGGAGATTTTTATCAATGTGCGGCGGGGGTATACGCAGGAATGCGAAAATGTCGGCGTGTTTCTGAACAATCTTAAGTTTTCCCTCGCGATGATGAACGAAGTGATGGGGGGAATTCTGGAGGGCGAGGCGGAGCCGGAACAAGTCGCCCTTGCGTGGATGAAAAAGAATCCGGCGGATGTGGACAAATGGCTTGCGGGCGTTTCCACATTTGACGGCAAAGACGGGCGGGCGGCGTTTCGCAACTCTCTCGGCTTTTGATTACGGAGCAAATTGGATATGAAAACCGAAGCGTTTGTTTTGCGCGAGGCGGGCGTTGCAATGCGGGCGGAGACCGTCTTTTTGGACGATCCCCGCCCCGGCGAAGTATTGGTTTCTATTGTCGCCGCCGGACTGTGTCGTACCGACTTGCATGCCATTGAAGGGAATGACAACACTCCCAAACCGATTGTGATGGGGCATGAAGCCGTTGGCATCGTGGAGAAAAAAGGAGACGGCGTAGACAACCTCAACATCGGCGAGCGCGTGGTTTTGTCATGGATACCGGAATGCCGCGCTTGTCGCCCCTGTTTGCGCGGAAATCCCGCGTTATGCAAAGTCGCCGACAATTGTTTTCTCACCGGCGAGTTGCCCGGCGGCGGAATGCGCCTGCGGGATAAAGACGGAAAACCTGTTTATCATTATTCCAGCGTCGCGTCTTTCGCCCGTCATGCGGTTGTTCCGGCGCGCGGATGCATCTCTTTGGGGAATGAATCAATTGCCAGCGAATCCGCCGCCGCCATCGGCTGCGCCGCGATGACCGGCACCGGCGCGGCGATTAATACCGCCCGCATTCGTTTGGGCGATTCCGTTGTCGTTTTCGGTTTGGGCGGAGTCGGATTGAATGTGCTGCAAGGCGCGCGCCTCGCCGGGGCTTCCGTCATTATCGGCGTGGATATGAATGCCAGCAAGCAGGAAATTGCGCGCAAGTTCGGCGCGACTCATTTTATTGACGGCGGGCGGCAAGATGTGCATAAAGAAATCGCCGCCCTTTGCGGCGACGGCGCGGATGTCGCCTTTGACGCGCTTGGGAATCCCGCCATTATTAAAAGCGCCTTTGACGCCGTTTGTTCCGGCGGACAAGTGATTTGCGTCGGCATTTCCAATGCGGGCGTGGAACTTTGTCTGCCCGCCGATGAGATTGTATGCACGGGAAAAACCGTCGCCGGCTGTTATTATGGCGGGGCGAATCCGAGCAGGGATTTTCCGATTCTCATCAATTTATTCCGCCATAACAAGATTTTGCTTGATGAATTGGTGGAGGAAGTGATTCCTTTTGAGGGAATTGCGAACGGCTTTGCGCGCATGCAAAGCGGAACCTTGCTCGGTCGGCTGGTGGCAAAAATCAATTAGCATGCGCCGCCGCTATAAATCATAGTCGCCAGAAAAACGCGGCTTGTCGCGCAGTCGGCGAGGGCGGAGTAAAAAAAAGGGCGGCGGTTGTCGCCCTTTTTTGTGGGACGGCGAGGATTCCGGCTTTCGCCGGAATGACGCATTTTTTATCCGCCGCCGCCGATGCGGGCGGACAATTCGTAGTTGTTGGAAAACAAAAGCCGTCCGTCCGCCGTGCAGTCGCATCGCTGGAATTCGTCTTTTTCCGTTATGGCGGAGAATTGGAGGCGGCGGGAATTGAACCCGCGTTCTTCCGGATGCAAACCAGATGCTCTGCCACTGAGCTACGCCCCCGCCGTGATTTTAACGCATTCCCGCGGACGGGCGGCGGCGGTTTGCCGCGCCGCCT
>JBPCXA010000122.1:0-2907 GCA_051008975.1 Gammaproteobacteria bacterium | reverse complement strand
CATGCGCCGTTGTCGTCCAATATCAAACCGTCCGAACGGCAACCCGCCTCCGGCAAACAAACACCGCCACCGCCCGATGCCGGCACAAATATCTCGCCCTCCGCGCAATCCGTCTCTAACCGCACCTCGCAATTATTTTTATCCAATTTCCGGTTTGCCGGACAAACCGTCCGGCAAATACCGCCCCGCTCCGGCAATGTTGCGCCCGCCGCCAAACCCAAATCCGCCGCCGTCAAATCCGCCACCGGAACAAATATATCGTAGAAACCCGTGCAATCCGCCGCCAACCGAGCCGCGCAACCCGCCGCCACGCTGTATTCTTGATGCAACGGACAACCCTCGCCGCATACTCCCCCGATTCCCCCGTCCTCTTCGGACGCTGCAAAAAATATCTCCCCCGTAGCGCAATCATTCGCAATCCGCGCGCGGCAATATCCCGTCCCCGTCTCCAACAAAGTATTGATGTTTTCTAATTCGCAATCGCCCATCGGCTGCTCCAACGATGCCGCTATCCTTTTGATACAGGCGTTTTGCGCAAGCAATCTGCCGTCTACCCTGCCGCCTTCCCTTGCGTCCGCCGCCGCATTCGGATCCCCCGCATTAAAGACATAACCCATCCCCAACGCCGTAGAGACAACATCGCATTCCACTTGGTTTAGCGGCGGGCGGCAAACGCTTTCCCCCGCCTCTACTCGCGGGTCAAAAAACAGACGCCCGCAACTCGCCTGCGTCCTCGGCTCGCACCGGCTTGTCTCAATGTTGTATTCTTCGTTTGATTTGCATTCTTCGCGGCAAATACCCCCTTCGGTCGGAAACGGCTCGTCCGCCGTCAAACCCAACTCGTCCCGCGTCAAAAGCCGGACGCGGATATAATCTTGGTCCGGCAAACAACTATCTTCCAACCGCGCCACGCACTCCGGTTGCCCAAAGGCGTTCGTACCCAATATTTGGTAAGGACGGCATAAGTCGTCCCGCGAACATATCCTCAACTCCGTCCCGTCAATGGACACATCAAATAAATTGTATTCTTCATTCGGCGCGCCCGGCGTCCCAAACGCCAAGCGGCAAGCGTCCAAATCGGCGTAAGGAATGCACCCCGCAGTCGCGTCATAATCCTGCCCCGAGTTCTTGCAATCGTCCGCACTCGGCGCAATGCATACATAAAAATCGCCAAACCCGTCCCCGGCGCAGTCGTCCCCTTCCGGACAAGTAATCTCCTCGCTCCGCCGCCGCCCGTGTCTGCCGTCATCCCGCACCAAACACTCCGCCTGCGTCGGCTCGCGGCAATCCTGCGGGCGCCCCCCCGCCAAACCTTCCGCCTCGCACTCGTCCACATTCAACTCCCGGCATAAGTCCGTCTCCGAACCCCCAAAATCGCCCGTGTCGTCGCTCTTCGCCAATATGTGCGTTCTGTCCAATGTCTTGCAATGCTCATTGCTCGTCGCAAAACCGCAACGCCCGCCCGCCGGATAATCATTCTCATTCGGAATTAATATCCGCCGGCCGCTCACGACATTCAACGCGCATTCCGCCGCAGTTACCGGACGGCAACTGGTCAAAGTGTCATCGTATACCCGCCCCACACCCGTAGCGCCGAGGCAATCGTCCGCCGCGCCCCCGCCTACGCCCGGACCGTCCAAACACAGCCGCGACGCCCGCGCGCAATCCTCGTTTGTTGTCGGCTCTACGCAACCTCCCGCCGTCTCCGAATACACCATAAACTGCACCACGCATTCCCGGTCGTCCAACGCGCGGCAGTTATTCGTTTGCCCCGGGTCGAATACCCCATGCCCCGAGTTCGTCTCTGCGCTTATCAAGCCGCATTCCGTATTACTCCCCGCCAAACGGCAATCCGATTTGTCATCCAGCAATATCCGCGATATCTCCAAACAATCCGCCGCAACACGCTCGCGGCATAATGTTAAAGGATTGTTGTCTATATCGTCCTCGTCAAATATCAGCGCGTTTCCAAACGCCGTGCTTCTTTCCGGCAACGGGTCTTCGCCTTCCGCCGGCGGTGTCCGCGGAATTAACGGACGCTCAAGGAAATTCCCCAAATCAAGGAAACTCGCCAAAACCGCGCATTCGTTATCCGATGACGGGTCTATGCAATTGGTCTCGTCCGCATCTAATACTTGCCCGCCCAAAATGTATGTCGCCGTTGTCGCCGAAACTACATTGACTACATTTCCATCCGCGTCTAATATCCGCACAGCCGTATCATCGTCCACGCAATCCCCGGCATTCCGCGCGCGGCATTCGCCGTCGGCAAATACCGCCCGCAACGGATTTATTGCCAAACAATCAGCCGGACCGGTCGGATCAACGCACGATGATACCGTCGGCGGCTCTGCCTCCGAATCCCCCGGGACGAATCCTTGGAACCGCGCATTGCAATACGCTTTGTCCCGCAAGATGCAGTTTTCCACGCCCGAATCCGCTACGCCGTCCGTGTTGGGATTCCGGTCGCTGTCTTCGTAAACATAATTGAAATTGTCGTTATTTGCCGTCATGCATTCCGCATTGGAAGACGGCGGGCGGCAACCCTGTCCCCGGTCATCCACCACCTCCGGCACCGCCGCAAATGTCCCCGCTACATTCACATCCGCCAAACGGCAATAATCATCGCTTAAGCGGCATTCACGCCGCCTGCTGTCGTATCCTATTAATTCCGCCGCCCGCTCTATTGTCTTCACCCTGTCATCCGAGACGAATAATACTTCCTCGCATTCGCCTTTATTCCCCGGCGTCCGGCATATCCCGAGCGAACGGTCGTAATACCGAAACAGCGGATCCGTCCGCCCCAACTGGCATTCCATCGTATTCAACGGATTTCGGCACATCCCGTTATCTTCGTTATACACCTGTCCCTGCAAGCGGCATGTTTGCGTATTCCCCGGCGTCCGG
>JBPCXA010000121.1:0-2858 GCA_051008975.1 Gammaproteobacteria bacterium | reverse complement strand
ATATCCGGGCGGATGTTCACGACATCCGCTCCGACATTCGCTCTCTCAACGAGCGTTTCCCCGGCAACAAACCCGGAACCGCCTAATCGCAGGGAGGAATTTTTATGAGTACAGAATTCATCATTGCGCTCGCCGCGACTTGGCTGTCCGCCTTTGTCGGTGCCGTCGTCGGATTTTGGCTCGGAAAAAGAAACTGGACGAAAAAGAAATAAGCGCCTAAAAAAACGCCCCGCCATTTTCGGCGGGGCGTTTTGCGTACGGCGGCGGATCGCCGTCAAAAACGGACGACAACCGCGCCGCTGATGACATCGGCGTCATCGTCGTCCAGTTGATAACGCGTGTATTCCGCCCGGACGGCGATATTGTCGGAAGCGATAAACTCCAAGCCGCCTCCGAAATACGGGTCGGTATCGTCATCCGAAAGCTCCACAGAAGTCGTCCCTGTAATGCTTGCGTCCGCCTCCCAGAAATGGAAGCCCGCTTTTCCAGTAGCGGCAAAATTCCCGCCAAACGGCAAGCGCGCCCGTCCGCCGATGCTGAAAGACATAAAATCCACATCTCCGTTCACCGAACCGTCCTGACTTGTGAAGTCAAATCCGCTGGCAAAGCGAACTCCGCCTTCGGCGGCGAAAAATTCGTTGAATTGATAGCCGCCGGAAATTCCGAACATGATTTCGGAATCTTCGCAAGACCATGAAGACGGAAATTGGTCGCAATAATCCTTGGCTTTGACCTGTCCGACCTCCGGCGCGACAAAAAATCCGCTTTTGTCGGATTCCTCCTGCGCCGCCGCCGGGACGGACAGCATCGCCGCCGCCAAAATCGCGGCAAGTTTTCGGGTTGTGTTGTTCATGGGTACTTCCTTTCGTTGTTGTTTGCAAAATCGGCGCCATAAAACGCCGGGTAGTTGCTAACAACAACGATGGAAATGATCCCCGGTGCAGTCGCCGCCTATTTCCTCTCGGTTTTCTATTCGGCGACACCCCCGGCGGGGAGTGCGCCCGAAAACCATTTCCACAAATTGTTGTTAGCAACGGAAGTATAGCATAAATTTGCGAATTCGCGCGCGCCGCGAATTTTTTTTGCGGTTAAAATGCGCGAATGACCGACGGCACGGAAACCGCCGCACTGCTGGACGCCGCCGCCGAATGGCGGGACGGCGGCGCGAAAGTCGCCGTCGCCGTGGTCGTCCGCGCGTGGAATTCCGCCCCCCGCCCGCCCGGCTCGCGGATGGTCGTGCGCGAAGACGGGCATGTCGCCGGTTCGGTTTCCGGCGGCTGCGTGGAAAAAGAGGTAATTTTCGCCGCCCGCGAAAGCATCCGCGCGGACGCCCCCCGCCTGCTTTCTTTCGGAATCGCGGACGAAACCGCATGGCGGGCGGGGCTGACCTGCGGCGGCGCGATTGACGTGCTGGTTTTGCCGTTTCCGCCCGCCGATGCGGCGGCGCGCCGCGAAATCGCCGCACTCCGCGCCGCCCTCGCCGCCCGCAAAGGCGGCGCGCTGCGGACGAATGTGCGCACCGGCGAAACGCAATTTGAACAATCGGATTCCGCCGCCGCCGGAAAAACGGACGAAATCCGCGGCGAAATCTTCGCGGAATACTTCGCGCCGCCGCGGCGGGCGGCGATCGTCGGCGCGGTGCATATCGCGCAGGAGCTGGTTCCGGTCATTTCCGCCTGCGGTTTTTCGGTCGTCGTCATAGACCCCCGCCGCGCGTGGGCGACCGCCGAGCGTTTTCCGAATGTGCGGATGGATTCGCGCTGGCCGGACGAGGCATTGGCGGAAATCGCGCCGGATTTCCAAACCGCCGTCGTCGCCCTGACGCACGACCCGAAAATAGACGACCCCGCGCTGGTCGCCGCGCTGCGGGCGGAAACCGGCTATGTCGGCGCGCTCGGCTCCCGCCGCACCCACGACAAGCGGCGGCGGCGGCTGGCGGCGGCGGGAATGGACGACGCCGCGCTCGCCCGCATTCACGCGCCGGTCGGCGCGGACATCGGCGCGAAAACGGCGGCGGAAATCGCGGTGTCCGTCGCCGCCGAAATCGTCTCTTTTTACCGCCGCGGCGTCCGATGAAATTTCCGCCCGCCGCCGCCGCAAAATCCGCCCGCGTTCCGCCGCGACGTTCTTGTACGAAAACGGCGGCGGCGGAATCGCCGGAATATGCGAATCCGCACATCGTCTTAAATACGAAAAATCCGAAATCCGGCGCGAACGCGAAAAAAACGCGAGTCGGCGCGATTTTGCTCGCCGCCGGAAGTTCCGCGCGGATGGGCGGACAAAATAAATTGCTGTCGCCGTGGCGCGGCAAACCGCTGCTGTGCCGCGCCGCGCAAACGGTCGCCGACGCGTTGGAATGCGGCGTTTTGCACCGCGCGCGCGCGGTGTGCGGACGCGATTCCGAAAAAATCAAAACTGCGCTAGCGGAAACGCGCCTGCCGTGCGTATTCAATCCGAACTATAAAATGGGAATTTCCTCCTCGTTAATTTGCGGTTTGCGGGCGTCGCGCGCGGAAGATTTGGACGGCGTTCTGGTGATGTTGGGCGATATGCCGCGCGTCTCCGTCGCCGACATTCGCGCGGTCGTCCGCGTTTTCGCGGAAAATAAAAACGCCATTGTCGCGCCGGTGTTCGGCGGGCGGCGCGGAAATCCGGTTTTGATTCCGCGCCGTTTGTTTTCCGAAGTAATGCGGCTGCGCGGCGACACCGGCGCGCGCGCGTTGTTTGCGAAGTTTGCGAAAAACGATATTTGCGGCGCGGCGGCGGGGGCGGGCGTTTTGTTTGATATTGATTCGCCCGCCGATTTGGAGGCGCAAAAATGACCGCCGCCGCCGATATTCGCGCCGATATTCCGCTGC
>JBPCXA010000120.1:0-10748 GCA_051008975.1 Gammaproteobacteria bacterium | reverse complement strand
CCTTTTTTGGTGGAGGAAATGCGTTCCTGCAATTTGCCCATCTCCTCCGCCAGCGTCGGCTGATAGCCGACCGCCGAAGGCATCCGCCCCAGCAACGCCGAACATTCGGTGCCGGCCAGCGTGAAGCGGTAGATATTGTCCACAAACAGCAGCACGTCGCGCCCTTCGTCGCGGAAGTTTTCGGCGATGGTCAGCCCGGTCAGCGCGACCCGAAGACGGTTGCCGGGCGGCTCGTTCATCTGCCCGTAGACCAGCGAAACTTTGTCCAGTACATTGGAATCCTTCATTTCGTGGTAAAAATCGTTGCCTTCGCGGGTGCGCTCGCCGACGCCGGTAAACACCGAATAGCCGGAATGCTCAATGGCGATATTGCGGATTAATTCCATCATATTGACCGTCTTGCCGACGCCGGCGCCGCCGAACAGCCCGACTTTTCCGCCCTTGGCGAAGGGGCAGACCAGATCGATGACCTTGATGCCGGTTTCCAGCAATTCCTGGTTGGGCGACAATTCCTCGTACGCGGGCGCGGGCTGATGAATCGCCCGCCGCGATTCTTCGCCGATGGGGCCGGCTTCGTCAATCGGATTCCCGAGAACATCCATAATCCGCCCCAGCGTTTTTTGTCCGACCGGCACTTCAATCGGGGCGCCGGTGTCGACCGCGCGCAATCCCCGCCGCACGCCTTCGGACGCGCCCAGCGCGATCGTGCGCACGACGCCGTCGCCGAGTTGCTGCTGGACTTCCAGCACCAGCCCGCCGCCGTCCGGCACGGTCAGCGCGTTATACACCCGCGGCATTTTGTCCGCCGAAAATTTGACGTCAATGACCGCCCCGATGATTTGGACGATTTTGCCTTCCGATTTTTCGCTCATGATTGTCTCCCGTGCCGGGCGCAAAAACTCTCCGCGACGCCGCGCCCGCAAACCGCGTCAAAACACGCCGGATTTTCCGCCGAAGCCGTCATCCGCCCGCCTTCTTTTCCGCCGCCATTTTTTCGGCGAATTGCGCGAACAAAATCCGCGCGTTGCGCCGAAAATCTTCCGGCGAATCGCCGCCGACGACATCCAGCCCCAAGTTTAGCACGCCGCGGTTTGTACTGACAATCAGCCGCGCCGTGTCGGCGGCGGAAACGGCGCGCAGCGTCCTCGGTTTCAACTCAAACACCGCCGAAGAAATTTTTTGCGAACCGCCCGCCTGCGCGGGGGTGAACTTAAAACTGTCGGGCGCGCGCCGCAACTGGGCGCGGTTGCCGCCGGCATGAATTTCCACTTTGCGAATTTCCGCCGGCGGCCCCAGCACCACGACCGGCATAAAAATATGATCCAGACGCGAATGCCAGAACAATCCCGCCCGCGCGAACGGGCGTTCCAAAAAACCGGTGTCGCGCGGACGCGCCATAAACTCGCGCCCGTCCGCCGAAATTTTCGCGGAAGGCGAAACGCCGGTTTCGTCCCACACCGCAATCGGATGCAAAATCAACTCCACATCGCCGTCCTTCGCGTTGCGTTGAATCGCCGGGGCGTCGCCGTCGTCCGCGCCGAACTGCGGCAACCCGCCCGCCGCCTCGCCCAAACGCGACAACCCGCCGCAAGCGGACAGCGCCCCCGCCGCCAAAAATATCGCAAAAAACGCCGCGAAACGCCGCCCCGGGACGGAAAATTTTCGCCGCGCGCCGCCGAATTCGCTCATACCGCCGCCGCGCCGCCGACAATTTCGGCGATTTCCTGCGTGATGCCCGCCTGCCGCGATTTGTTGTACGCCAGCTGCAACTCGTCTATGAGATTGCCGGCGTTGTCGGACGCCGCCTTCATCGCAACCATCCGCGCCGCCTGTTCCGAGGCGATATTTTCCGCCAGCGCCTGATACACCAGCGCCTCCACAAAACGCGTGAGCAAAGTATCCACCACCGGCGCCGACTCCGGCTCGTACAGATAATCCCACGAATAGGCGCGCCGCGATTCTTGCAGCGCGGTGTCCGAAATCGGCAGCAACTGCTCGATCACCGGCTCCTGCTTCACGGTGTTGACAAACCGCGTAAAAAGCAAATGCACCCGGTCCACCGCGCCGCCGCGATAGGCGTCCAGCATCGCGCCGACCGCGCCGAGAAGCGATTCCGGCGCGGGCGAATCGCCGTAGCCGGCGTGCTGCGACAAAATATCCGCCCCGGCGCGCGCCATAAACGCCGCGCCTTTTCCGCCGAACACGGTAATTTTCGCGCCGCCGGATTCTTCCGCTTCGCGCAAATGCGACACCGCCAGCCGTAGCGCGTTGGTGTTGAGACCGCCGCACAATCCCTTGTCGGTGGAGACGACAATCAGCCCGGCGTTGCGGACTTCGGCGCGCGGCGTCAAAAACGGATGCCGATATTCGGAGTTGGCGCGCGCCAGATGGGCGCACACTTCGCGGATTTTCTCGCCGTAGGGGCGCGCCCGCCGCATCCGCTCCTGCGCGCGGCGCATTTTGGAGGCGGCGACCATCTCCATCGCCTTCGTAATCTTTTGCGTATTTTTGACGCTCTTGATTTTGTTGCGAATTTCCTTGGCGGCGGACATTGTTTCAGCCCTCCCCGCGCGCGGTTTTGTGGACGGCGGCGCGAATTTTCTCCGCGTCGTTCGCTTCGTCCGCGGAAACCGGCATTCCGGCGAAACGCGGCAAATCGTCTTCGGGCGCGCACCACGACGGCGCGGCGGCGGTGTAAATCCGCATTTGCGGCGCGAACAACGCCGGATCGTCCAGCGAACCGGCGGCAAAAACGAGCATGTCGGGCATCATTGAATTCCGATTATACACTGGCGCGAAACATTCCGCGCAAACGGCGCGGCGAATCGTATTTCCGCTGTCGGCGGCGTATTCGTAAACATTTGTTTTCCCCGATATTTCGCAGGAATCGCGGGAAACGCCGAACCACGCCCCGCCAACGCCGCCGCTCATTTTGCGGCAGACGGCGCAATGGCAGACGCCCGCAAACATTATTTCGCCGGAAAACGCATACCGCACCGCGCCGCAAAGACAGCCGCCGCCGCTTTTTTCGCCCGTCCCGCCCATTTCGCCCTCCTCCTTTTGGCTGTAAAATGCGTAAAAAATAACGGAAAATAATCCCTCCGCAACGCTATTAAACCATTAAATAACGGAAAAATTCCCGTCAACAACGGAGTTAAGACCGTCGACAAGGGAATCAAAGCCGTCGACATAGGAGTTAAGACAAAAATTAAGGGAGTAAAACGCCATTTTCGCCCTGTTCGCGGGCAATTCAGGCAATTTCGGGGCGAAATCCGCCGTTTTCGCCGCCGCCGCCCAAAGTACCACCCACGCCGCCATTCCGGCGAACGCGGAAATCCCGCCCCGCGTTGCCGAAAGACGGCTTTTATTTGAGAAGCAGCACGATAACGGCGACGCCGAGACCTTGGACGGCGATCATCGCCAGCACCATTTTCAGCATCGCATCGGCGATGGCGAGTTTGATGTTTTCTTTCAGCCGCTTTTCCAACGCGTCCAACGCCTCTTGCAACTCCGCTTTCGTGACGAATTGCGCCATCGTTTCGCCGACGGCTTCGGCGGCGGACGGCGGCACGCCCGCATCGCGCAGTTTGCGGACAAGCGGAATAATGTGTGCAGATTGTTGCGCGGCGTCCATAAAACGAATGTTATCACAAAAAATAAAATTTTTTCGCCGCCGCCGCCCAAAGTACACCCACGCCGCCATTCCGGCGAAAGTTTATCCTCGCGAACGCGGGGACCGGAATCTCATTCGCCGCAAGGCGAATCCGCCGTTTGCGCTTCGCGCAAAGGAGATTCCGGCTTTCGCCGGAATGGCGGTTTTTTTCGGGCGAAAATTCCATATAATTCTGTTGCCCGATTTGGGAGGACGGAAAAAGAGCCCGATGAACAAAATCGCCGAGTTTTGGAAAAATATCGCGGGCGGTCGTCCGGCGGGAGCGATTGCTGTCGCAATTATCCTCGGCGCGGCGTCCGCGGTTGAATTGGCGTCTCAAATTTATTTGTACTCAACCGCCGCGCCGCCGTTTGACGGAAGTTATGTTTTCGGCGAAACGACCGGCGCGGACGCTTTCTGGTTTGGCTATTCGCTGAATTTGCTGGTGCTGCTCTTGTCGCTGCTCGCCGCCGCCGCGTTCTTGTTGCATCCGAAAAATTGGACGCGCAAATGTCTGATGTGGATTCTCGCTTTCCATATCGCCGTTGCGCTGATTCCGCTTGTTGTCATCATTGCAGCCGTCGCCGCTTTGGAAGCGGATGCCGCGGGCGCGGATTTTTCATTGCTCGCAGAAATTATCGCATGGCTTTTGTTTTGTGCGGCGGCATTGTATTATCTCGGACGGCGGGAGGTTGTCGCGCGGTTCCTCCATTCGGACGGCGAAGCGGCGGACGATTTGCCGGTCATAGCCCGCTCTCCGCCGCCAAAATAGCGTCCGCTTCCGCCGCCGTAAGAACGCCGTTGCGGTCGGAATCGGCTTTTTCCCACACTGTTTTGGCGATTTGGGAAAGTTTTTTGCCGCGCAAATATTCTTGCAAGTTCAGCGTTTCGCTTTTGTCCGTATCGCTTTTTTGGAACCACTGCCACTCAAAGCGGGAATACAAATCCCACCACTCCGCCGCCGAGACCTTTCCGCTTCCGTCGGCGTCCGCTTGCGCAAAAAATTGCGGGGCGGAATTCATTTCCGCCAAATCCACGCCGCCGTCCGTGTTTGTATCGGTGCGGCGCAGCCACATCGGCGGCTGCACTTTTTCTTCCGCGCGCAAACTTTCGTGAATTGTCAGTTCTCCGTCCCCGCTCATTCCGGCGAATTTATCCGCCGCCGCCGCCGAAATCATTTTTTTCCACGCCGCGCGTTTGATTGTTTTGCCCGCGGCGCGCGCGTTGACAAGCGCAATCGCGGCGATCGGCATTCCCGGTTCCGCGGCGGATTCCGCGGACACCTCGGCGACCGGCGAATGCTGGACCGCCTGCGCGAACATCGCGTCAATCCGCGCGCGCAGGGAATCATCGTAATAATACGCCGCCGCGCCGCCCGCCGCCGCCATAACTAAAATGATTAAAACGCCTTTCATCGCCGCAAATCAGCCGAACGACACCGCCGTGCCGGAGACGGAGACCATCAGCATACTGCCGCCGCTACCGACCACTTCGTAATCTATGTCAATGCCGACGACGGCGTCCGCTCCGAATTCGCGCGCCTTCGCGCCCAAGTCGTCAAAGGCGGCGGCGCGCGCTTTTTCCAACTCCCGCTCGTATGCCCCGGCGCGTCCGCCGACAATGTCGCGGATGCCGGCGAACAAATCCTTGAATATGTTCACGCCCAGCACCGCCTCGCCGGCGACGACGCCGTGATACGCCGAAATCGTCTTGCCTTCCACAGAAGGCGTTGTCGTAAAAATCATCGCGCTTTCCCCCGCAAAATCCGGAGTATAGCACGTTCGTCAACCCCGCCGCCAAACGGCGTTCTCCGGATCATAAACGGGTTTGCGCAGCACTTTCGCCGCCCGCGTTTCGCCGTTGATGACGGCGTGCAATTCCTCCGAATCGGCGTCCGCCGGACGGACATAGCCGAACGCCAGCAGTTTGCCGACCGAATGCCCGTAGGCGACCGAAGTAATCGCGCCCGCGCGTTTGTCGCCCGCAAAAATCGCCTCGCCGCCCGCGCCGTCATTTTCGCCGTCCCCCGCAATTTCCAAATATACGAGACGCCAACGCGGATTGTCCTTCGCGCGTACGGTCGCCGCTTTGCCGACAAACTCTTTCGCGAGATCGGCGAAACGCATCAATCCGGCTTCCGCCATATTGACTTCGTTGGTCAATTCTCCGGCGCCCGGAAACGCCTTTTCCATCCGCATCGCGTTCATCGCGAACGAGCCGTAATCCGCCAGCCCGCGCGGCGCGCCCGATTCTTCCAGCGCGTCGTACAAGAAAGAAATCGCGGCGGGCGCGCCGTGAAATTCCCAGCCCGATTCCCCGGCGTACGACATCCGGCAGGCGAGAATTTCGCCGCCGCCGAACGCCGCCGGACAAATTCGCAGACGCGAAAGATCCGCAACGGCGGGCAGACAATCCGCGACAATTTCGCGCGCCCGCGGTCCGTTAATCGTCAACGCCGCCCACTCGTCCGTGCGGTCGCAAATTCGCACGGAATCCGGACGCGAGCGAAAAGTTAAATAATCCCAAAGCCGCCGCCGAAAAAATATCGCGCACACCAGATAAAACCGTTCCGCGTCCGTCCGCATCACCGTCGCCTCCAAAACGATGCGCCCGTTTTCGTCCAAAAGATGCGCGAGCGCGATCCGCCCCGGCGACGGCAGACGATTCGGAATCAGCGAATCCAAAAACGCCGCCGCGCCTTTTCCGCGCACTTCCACTTTTGCGAAGGCGGAAATATCCATCACGCCCGCGCGTTCGCGCACCGCCGCCGTTTCTTCGCCGACAATGCCGTGCAAAACGGAATCGCGGCGGAACGAATATCTGTCCTCCCGCGCGATTCCGTTTTTTGCAAACCATCGCGGGCGTTCCATTCCGCCGACTTCTTCGTATACCGCGCCCTTCTTTTTGAGTTTGTCATACAGCGAACTCGTCCCGACCGGACGCGCCGCCGGACGATTGAAATGCGGAAACGGTACTTCGTGCCGCAGCGTATAATCCTCTTTCCCCTTGGCGATTTGATAGCGGCGATCCGCCCAGTCGCCGAAACGCCGCGGGTCAAACTCGCGCATGTTAATGTCCGCGCCGTCGCCGGTCATCCAGCGGGCGAGATGCAACGCCAGCCCCGGTCCCCAGCCGATTCCAATCTGGCAGCCGCAGCAGCACCAGTAATTCCGCAGTCCGGGCGCCGGACCGATCAGCGGCATTCCGTCCGGCGGATGCGAAATCGCGCCGTGAACGACGCGGCGAATTCCCGCTTTTTCCAGCACCGGCATCCGTTCCAGCGCGCGCGCCAGATAGCCGCCCACGCGGTCGTAATCGGGCGTAAATAATTCGTGTTCGCTCTCCCACGGCGCGCCGTCGTCCCACACCGTGTTCGGATTTTCTTTTTCGTATATGCCGACGAGTCCGGATTGTTGCTCCATCCGCACATAGCCGGAAACCGTGCGGTCGTCGCGCACCACCGGCAATTCGCGTTCCAGCGCGGCGAATTCGGAAACCGCGCCGGTGACAAAATAATGATGCGTCATACAAACCGCCGGCAGATCATAACCGCTCCACAACGCGATTTGACGGGCGAACATTCCGCCGGCGTTGACGAAATGTTCGCAGACAATGTCACCGCGTTCGGTGCGGACGCGCCATTCGCCGCCCGCGGTTTGTTGAATCCCGGTCGCGCGGAGGCGGCGGAAGATTTTCGCCCCATGCATTTTCGCGCCCTTCGCCAGCGCGAAAGTCGCGCCCGCCGGATCGACATGCCCGTCGTCCGGGGTATGCAGCGCGCATCGGATTCCGTCCAGCCCGTAAAACGGATGCAATTCGCGGACGCGCGCGGGCGCCGCGATTTCCGCCGCAAACTCCCTCCCCGCGCAGGCGGAGACGATGTGCCGCAGCCAGTCCGCGTCGTCTTCGGTATACGCCATCCGCAAAGAACCGCAGCCGTGAAATGTCGCCGACTGTCCGGTTTCCTCGTGCAGCCGCCGGTACAATTTAATGTTGTAATCTATGCATTCGCCGAGAGACGCGCTGGCGGTCGCGCGGGTGATTTGTCCGGCGGCGTGCCAGGTGCTGCCCGAAGTCAGTTCCCCTTTTTCCAGCAGCACCGTATCCCATCCGGCGCGCGCCAGATGATACGCCAGCGCGCAGCCCATAATGCCGCCGCCGACAATCACCGCCCGCGCCGAAGACGGCGGCGCGACAAGTTCGGCGGACAGGGGAGGTTTCATAAAATACGGCGGGGAGATTATAATTCTTTCGCCGGAATTGTATTGTACGGAGGAGAAAATGCAAAATATCCGAACGAAAGACGGCGCGCTGTCCGCCCGCTGCTACACCGCGCCCGACATTTACGAGTTGGAGCGCGAACGCATTATGGCGCGCACCTGGCAATTCGCGGGGCATGCCGCGCCGCTAAAAAAGGCGGGCGATTATTTCGTCTTTGAGGCGGCGGGCGAAAACTGTTTTTGCGTCCGCGGCGAAGACGGCGGAACGCGCGCGTTTTACAACGTCTGCCGCCACCGCGCGCACGAACTTTTGCGCGGCGCGGGAAATGTCCGCCGCATCATCTGCCCCTATCATTCGTGGGCGTACGAACTGAACGGAAATTTTCGTAGCGCGCCGAACATCCGCGCGGCGGAAAATTTCTGCAAAAAAAGCGCGCGGCTTAAGGAAATCCGCGCCGAAATCTTTCACGGATTCGTTTTCGTCAATATGGACGACGACGCCGCGCCAATGGACGAATGGTTTCCGGGCGCGCGCGAAGAACTCGCGGAGTTCGCGCCGAATTTGGAATCGCTCGCGCCGACGCGGTGGGTGGAAATCCCCGAAAACTGCAATTGGAAAGTGTCGGCGGAAAACTACAACGAATGCTATCACTGCGCGCGAAATCATCCGGCGTTTTCGGCGGGCGTCGTCAAACCCGAAACCTACGACATCCGCCCGCGCGGATTTTGTCTGCGGCACACGACCGAATGCCGCCCGCCGGACGAAATGTCGTATCCGATTAATTTGGATTCGCATCCGCATGCGGGCGAATACAGTTCGTGGTTTTTATGGCCGGCGTTTTCTTTTCAAGTATATCCGGGCGGCGTGCTGAACACCTATCACTGGCGTCCGCGGGGCGCGGAACGCGTCGTCGTCTGGCGCGGCTGGTATACGCCCGGCGGCGAAGAATCCGAAATCATCGACGCGCTGGCGAAACAAGACCGCGAAACGACCGTCGCCGAAGACATTCTTCTGGTGGAATCGGTGCAGCGCGGATTAAACAGTCGCGGCTACGAAACCGGCCAACTCGTCATAGACGCGAAAGGCGGCGTCAACTCCGAACATTCCGTCCGCGAATTCCGCAAATGGGTCGCGGACGCGCTGGCGGATTAAGAGGCGACTTTCGCCGCCCCTTTTTTTCATTCCTACCCACCGTCATTCCGGCGAAAGCCGGAATCCATTACGGGAAACGAGCTTGGAAATTCCCGCCGCCTCCCGACGTCCCATTCCTGCGAAGGCAGGAATCTCCGCCGCCGCATAGCGGCGGGTAATTGTACAATTACCGCCTTCGGCGTGGAGATTCCTGCCTTCGCAGGAATGGGACGAGGGGTAAGAATGAAAAAAAGGGGACGGCGGGAAATTTCGCGCCTTCGGCACCGGAGATTCCGGCTTTCGCCGGAATCTCATTCCTGCGTAGCAGGAATCCCTCCCTAAAACCGCCGCACCGCCGACAAATTGAAGCGGGCGTTGTCGCCGAACTCTTCCGGACGCCGCCAATTAAATCCGGCGGACGGCGAAATCGTCCAGCGGTTGTAGCGGAGAACGCTTTCCAAATTCAACGAATTCCGCGTTTCGGTTTCGCCCTCTTCCAGACGGGAATGAAAACGGTACGTCGGCGACAACCGCCAAATTCCGCCGTCCGCTTTCGCCGACAACGAAAAACGCCAATCAGTCGTGTCGCCCCTTATGGTTTCGGAGAACGCCGCAGTCCAAAAATCCGCCGCATATTCGCCGCCCGATTCGTAGCGCAAATCGCCGAAATCGCCGTTCGCATTCGCCTGTCCGGCGGCGGAATATAAATGCCATTCGTCTTTGCGGAAATCCAGCCGCCCGCCGACATTGTACGCATAACCGCTTTCGGTTATGGAATAGCCGTAATCCGGCGAAAAAGCGAACGCGTTCGCGTCTCCGCCCCAATAATGCAGGGCGAGAATTACGCCCACCACGCCGCTGACAATTCCCGCCCCGGTCGCATAATCCGCCTCGTTTTTTTGCGAAGCGGCGGGAGTCGCCGCAGAAGGCGGGGACGGTTGCATCACGGGCGGTTGCCCGCCGTTATCGGGCGGATCTTCGCACATATTCGTATCGGGATTTAATACTTGCGGCGGCGTACAAGTCGGCGATTGCGGCGGCGGGTCCATGCACATCAAATTGTTTCCGTCCGGAATCTGCGGCGGTGTGCAAACCAACTCGCAGATTAAACGGTCAGTGTCGGGCGTCCGGTCGCCGAGGCAGTCGCTTAACTGCAACCGCACAAAGCCGATATTCGCCGCAGACGGCGTTTGCGTTGTCATAAAAGTTCCGTCTTCAATAAAAAACAACGTGCCGCCTTGCGGGACGGAACTGGAAAGCGTCATCGGGTCCGCACCGAAGCCGAAATACAACACGCCGCCATCGTCGTAGACGATAACTGTTAAATCCGTTTGGGGATTTAATTCAAAATCCCAAATTCTAATGACATCGCCCGCCCGCATCTGGCGTTGCGTTCCGCCGTCGGTGAAATGAGGCAATCCGCCAGTGAAAATGTTGTTAGCGGAAGTATCCACCGTTCCGCCTCCCGCCATCTCCAACAATTGCAAAGCAAAGCGTCCAGTGCTTCCTCCTACGGCTACCGTGATAGCCGCATAAACTTCAACCGCAGTGCCGGACAAATCAGCATTCGTTGGTACATTGCTGGCAGACACAAACGAATGCGTCCCGCCGGACGGCGTGTAGACCTGCATCTCGGCTTCCTGCGCATTCGCTGTCGTCGTCGCCAAAACCGCCGCAAACAGCACGGCGAGGGCGCGAAAAACCCGCAGAATCAAGGTACAAGGGGGGGGGGGGGGCAGAAATT
>JBPCXA010000119.1:0-2729 GCA_051008975.1 Gammaproteobacteria bacterium | reverse complement strand
CGTTCGAGTTTTTGCGCGAGATGCATCATCGGCCAGCAGATCATAAAATAAAACGCCGCCGCCAGCAGCCACACCTCAAAAATCCGCCGCGACGACACCGACGCCTCCTGCGCGCTGAATGTCAATTCCGGCACCGAAATGACCGACAAAATCGCCGAATCCTTCACCAATAAAATCATCTGTCCGACCAGCGGCGCGGCGATGTTTTTTCGCGCCTGCGGCAAAATCACCAGATAAAAAGTCTGCCAGCGGCCGAGACCCACGCTGCGGGCGGCGTCCCGCTGTCCGCGCGACACCGACAATACGCCGGCGCGCATGATTTCGGCGAAAAACGCCGCCTCGAACATCGCCAGACAAACGACGCCGCCGAGGAAATTTCCCGCCCGCCGCGGATCTCCCAAAAACACTTGCGCCCAAAAACCGCCGTCTCCGACGATCGCCGCGCCCAAAAAATCAAAGGCGTCCCCCGCCGCGAAATAAAAAAATATAAACATAAACACCAGCGGCGGCAAATTGCGCAGCGTCTCCACATATCCGACCGCCGGCGCGCGCAACGGCGACAGCAGCATCGCCGCCGCGACCGCCCCCAAAAGCAGCGAAAGCGCGCCCGCGAAAATCAACAGACGCACCGAGGCGGCGAGTCCGTCCAGCAGCAGTCCGGGGGCATAACCGCCGTTTTCGTCGACGGCGACCACATATTTCCACGCGCGGCGGAAGTCCCAGTGATAGGAAAAATCGCCGCCGGAATATGCGACGAGCAACGCCGCCCCCGCCGCCAGCGACAGGCACAGCGCAAAATCCGCGCGTCCCCAGCGGTTCATCGCCGCGCCCGCAGTCGCCGTTCCCACGCCGCAATCGCGCGCGCCGGCGGCAGACAGACAAGCACATACATCGCGCCCACCGTCAGCCATATCTCAAAAGTGAGAAAGGTTTCGGAAATGATGTTGCGCGCCGCGTCCGTCAAATCGGCGATCGCGATAATCGTGACGATGGAGGAATGTTTGATCAGCGACACGAACAAATTCGCGGTCGGCGGCAGAATCAGCGGCAACGCCTGCGGCAGAAGCACCAGCCGCCAGCGCGCGAAACGCGGCATTCCGAGGGCGGCGGCGGCTTCGTTCTGTCCGGGCGGGACGGCGACAATTCCGGCGCGGATGATTTCGGCGGCGAACGCGCCCTCGAACAACGCCAGCGCCAGCGCCCCGGCGAAAAACCGGTTAAATTCCAGCGCGTTGCCGAACATAAAATACAGCAGATACACCTGCACCAGCAGCGGCGTGCCGCGCATCAACGTCGCATATCCGCGCGCAAAAAGACGCAGGGACGGCAGCCGCCCCAGCATCGCGGCGGCGGCGCACATTCCAAAAATCACCGCGAACGCCCCGGCGACGAAAGACAATTGCAAAGTCAGCCCGAGTCCGTCCAGCAGCGGTCCGGTCGTCCATTCGCCGTCCGCCCCCCGATGCAAAAAATAGCGCGGAATTCGCCCCCAGCGCCATTCGTATTCCAGCGCGGCGGCGCCGCGCCACACCAGCGCCGCCGCCGCCGCCGCGGTCAAAACATTGACAATCGCGCCGCGACGCCGCGCGATAAAAATTGTGAATTGTGTTTTAATGGGGGTTTTAATCAATCGCAGGAGAAAAGCCGATGAAACTTCCGGGAACAGTTATTATCGCATGTTTGCTCGCGTTCGCGGGCGCGGCGCGGGCGGGAATGGTGGAGGACGTGCTGGATCGCGGCGTTCTGCGGGTGGGGCTGAGCAGTTTTACGCCGTGGGCGATGCGCGCCCGCGACGGCGAATTCATCGGTTTCGAGCCGGACGTCGCGCGGCGGATGGCCGCCGACATGGGCGTGGAGGCGGAAATTATTCCGACCGCGTGGGACGGAATTATCCCCGCGCTGCTGGCGAAAAAATTTGACGTGATCATCGCCGGAATGTCGGTGACGCCGCAGCGCAATCTGCAGGTGAATTTTTCCATTCCCTACGCCAAACTCGGTCTCGGCATCGTGGCGAACCGGGAGCGAATGGGAGACGCGACGAAACCGGAAGATTTCAACGACGAAAACATCGTTTTCGCGCTGCGGCGCGGCACCACGCCGGTGGAAGTCGTCCGCAACCTGATGCCGAAGGCGCAAATCCGCCAGTTTGACGACGAAGCCGCCGCGCTGCAGGAGGTGCTGAACGGACGTGCGGACGCGTGGGCGGCGGGCGCGCCGGGACATACGGACGCCGCGCTGGATCATCCGGACAAATTGTTCATCCCGTTCGCGGAATATTTGCGCAGCGATCTTTCGGGCATCGCCGTCCGCAAGGGGGACGCGGACGGATTGAATTTCGTCAACAACTGGATCCGCCTCCGCACCGACGACGGTTTTCTCGCCGACCGCCGCCAATACTGGTTCGAAGGGCGCGAATGGAAACCGCTCGTCGGCGGGGAATGAAAACGATCGGCTTAATCGGCGGGATGAGCTGGGAAAGCACCGCCGTATATTACGATTTATTGAACAAGGGCGCGCGGGATTCTCTGGGCGGTCTGCATTCGGCGGAAATCGTTCTCCGCTCCCTTGATTTCGCGGAAATTGAAAAGGCGCAAAAGGCGGGCGACTGGAACGCCGCCGGAAACATTCTGGCGGACGCCGCGCGCGCGCTGGAAAAAGGCGGCGCCGAATGCGTCGTCATTTGCGCGAATACGATGCATAAATGCGCGGACGCGGTTTGCGCGGCGGTC
>JBPCXA010000118.1:0-14652 GCA_051008975.1 Gammaproteobacteria bacterium | reverse complement strand
CGGGGGAGAAAATGGCGGAAGACGCGGAAAATGTGATTGAAGCGCGGGGGATTGTCAAACATTTCGGCGCGCTGGCGGTGCTGGACGGCGTGGATGTCGCGGCGGCGGCGGGCGAAGTCGTCGGCATTCTCGGCGCGTCCGGGTCGGGCAAAAGTACGCTTTTGCGCTGTCTCAATGTGCTGGAAATTCCGGACCGCGGGACGCTGCGGATATGCGGCGAAAATGTCCGCCTTTCGCCGCCGGACGAGCGGCAGCTGCGGCGGCTGCGGCGGCGCGCGCCGATGGTCTTCCAGCATTTTAATTTGTGGGCGCATCTGACCGCGCTGGAAAATGTGGCGGCCGCGCCGCGCGCGGTGTTGAAACTTTCGCGCCGCGAGGCGCGCGAACTGGCGGAGGAAATGCTGCGCAAAGTCGGCGTCGCCGGGCGCGCCGGGCATTATCCGTCCCAAATGTCCGGCGGGCAGCGGCAGCGGGTCGGAATCGCGCGCGCGCTGGCGATGTCGCCCGCCGCGATTTTGTTTGACGAACCGACCTCGTCGCTGGACCCGGAACTCGTCGGCGAAGTGCTGCGCGTGATGCGGAAACTCGCGGAGGAAAAAGTGACGATGCTGATCGTCACCCACGAAATCGCCTTCGCGCGCGAACTGTCAGACAAAATCGTCTTTTTGGAAAACGGAAAAATTTCCGCCGCCGGTCCGCCGTCCATTTTGGATTCGCCGGAACACGAACGACTGCGGCGGTTCGTCGCCGGCGGAAGATGACGCGAAATTTTTCCCGGAAACGCCGCCTTTCCCCCAAAAAAGGGCGACATCTCTGCCGCCCTTTTTTTATTCCCGCCAATTATTCCATCGCCTTGGCAAGAGCCCATAAAATAATAAGAATGGCATGGATAACAAGCATTGGCACAGGGAAAGCGATCCAGAGACCGATATAAATTGTCCACTCGACGAGCAATCGCAACACAACGAACACAACGCGCCCACCTTTTTTGTGTATAAAACCTCGCGAAAGCAGGGGGGCGACATCTCCGCCGCCCTTTTTTATTCCCGCTTTCGGCGAATGCCTACCGATTAGAAGGCAGATCCTTCTTGTCGGCAACAAACATCGCCCAGAAAAAGCCACCATCTCGTCCGGCATAAGCCAAATGATAGCCATCGTTCAGATAGTTTTTGCATTGTTCAGCAAAGCCATCCGGCGTGTTGTTTTGGAAAACGACAACGCGCTTTTTTTGTTTTTCCGTCATTGGATTTCTCCGTTTGCGTTGCCGAAAAGGGTCAGCAACTCTCCCATAAAACCTCGCCGCTTACCGCCGCCCCGCACGGTCAATCAACTGCTCCGCGACATTATGCACCGCCCACCCAAACCCACCAAGCGGATTTTTCTCGCAGTGCTGACGGACAAGATACATCCTGTCGGAAATATCTACTGCTGCAACGGCGGCTGGATTTTCTATGTCGTTATAAGTCAACGCCGCCGACATATAGCCGCTCATCCATTCCACATAAGGGAAGAAATCCGAAATAACACTGCCCTTCGGAAGATTAGATGCAGAATTTTTCCGCTCTTCTTCCAAAAATTTGACGCAAGTTTCCGATCCCAATCCCGTGGTATAGATACCATCACCAGCCACGGCGACGCCGCCCGCCGCCGTCGACAAGACGGCGGCGAGAATCGCAAACAAAACGGATTTCATCAGCGGCAACGCGAATAGCAAAAGGCATCGCGCGAATAGGTGCAGTTCTGGATGCACTGCATCCGTTGACGGGACCGTTGTTCATTCTGCGCCTCGAACGCGTCATTTCGGCGGATTCGCTCGTCCGTACGCCGCTCCTGCTCGTAATACTCCTGTTGCCGCAGTTGCTCCTGCTGCAAACGCAGTTGCTCCTGCGCATATGCCCCTTGATCGACGCACTGACGAAGTATGCCGTCGATAAAGCAGGGATATGTGTATGCCGCCGCCGGCAGAGTCATCGCCGCCATCAGCACGGCGGCGAAAATAAAAGCAAGCGTTTTTCTCATGGTACTTCTCCTTGTTGTCAAAATCCCGCAAACCGTGCGGGCCGGTTCCGGCGATCCCGCCGGGCGTTGAGTAAGCATATTCATAGCAGAATGATACCGCCGCCCATTTCCCGAAGGTGTTCTATCGGGCTGCACCCCCGGCTTGCGGGGGGCTATGAAAATCTTACTCGGACGCCATTTTACCCCCGATGGGGCGGAAAGTGCAACTTTTTTTATTTTTTTTCGCCGAAAGAGATTCCGGCTTTCGCCGGAATGGCGGCGTGGGTGTACTTTGGGCGGGGGCGGCGAATTTTTACCGCACGCCATATCACTCCGTCATATCAGGCGGTGGGCGAGCAGGTCGTGGAATGAGAGCGCGCCGGCGAGTTTGCCGTTTTCGGTCACCGCCAGATGATTCAATTTATTCTCGCGCATTAAATGCAGCGCGTCCGCCGCGGTCATTTGCGGCGGCACGTCGCGCGGCGCGGAGGTCATCAATTCCGCGATTCCGGCGCGCGAAAAATCCGCCTTCGCCGCCACCGCCCGCCGCAAATCGCCGTCCGTAAAAATCCCCCGCAGTACGCCGTCGTCGGCGACCAGCACCATTCCCATCCGTTTGCCGGTCATTTGCACCAGCGCCTCGGCGAACGACGCGTCGGATGCCGCCACCGGCAAATCTTCGCCGCGCCGCATGACATCGGAGACGCGCAAAAGCAGCCGCCGCCCCAGCATCCCCGAAGGATGCGTGCGCGCGAAATCTTCCGCCGAAAATCCGCGCGCCGAAAACAACGCCATCGCCAGCGCGTCGGTCAACGCCAGCATCGCCGTGGAACTGGCGGTCGGGGCGAGATTCAACGGACACGCCTCGCGCGCGATCGGCGCGATTAACGCCGCCGCCGCCGCCCGCGCCAGGGAAGATTCCGCCGCGCCGGTGACGACGACGAGCGCGGCGTTCTGCCGCCGCAAAGACGGCAGCAAATCCAACACTTCGGCGCTTTCGCCCGAATAGGACAGCGCCAGCATCACATCGCCCTCCGCGAGTACGCCGACGTCGCCGTGGCCGGCCTCCACCGGATGCAGATAAAAAGCCGGCGTGCCGGTGGACGCGAGAGTCGCCGCCGCCTTGCGCGCGATATGGCCGGATTTCCCCACGCCGGTGCAAATTGTTTTTCCGCCGCAGGCGAGCAGCAAAGACACCGCGCGCGCGAACGAATCGCCCAGCCCGTCGCGCGCCGCGGCGATGGCGTCCCGTTCCGCGTCCAATACTTCGCGCGCCGCCGAAAGCCAGCGTTCGCTCACCGCCGATAGTCCTCCGCCTCGGCGACGGAGTCGCGGATTTGCTGCGCGAACGGGCGTCCGCCGATAAAATAACGCGGCATATTGTCCATAAATACGCGCGCGTCTTCGCGGCTGTGATAGACGCCGAAAGTCACGACAAAACGGTCGCGGTCGCCCAGCCGCAGCGGATACACCATCAAATTGCGCAGCGGATAAAAGTCGGCGAAGTGGCGCAAAAACCGCTCCAAAAACACGTTCCGCTCCTGCCCCACGGTGAGCAGCCGCGCCGTATATCCGGCGGGCGCGTCCCGCATCCAGGTTTCGGTCGCGTTCAGCCGCTGGCGCAGATAACTGTTTTCCGGCATCCAGCCCCACCGCTCGTTGTCCACAAGTCCGGCGTTGCGAATCAAATCGCTTTGCCACGAATCGCCGCCGCGGTTTGCGGACGCGCCGGGTTCGTGATGATCCTCGGCGAGACGCGCGATTTCTTCGCCCAGCCGCGCCCCGTCTATCGCTTCGCCGCGCCGCGCCGCCGCGATCACCGACAACAATTCGTCGCCCGCCGCGGCAGATTCCACCGCCGCCGTGACCGTCGTCGCCACGGTGACCACGACCGTTTTCAATTGCGCGGATTCGTCCGCCGCCAATTCCGCCGTTAGAATTTCTTCCGTCCCGGCGATTGCGGCGGCGGCGGATTCGCCCGCCGGTTGTACCGAAACGGAAACGGCGGCGGTCGCGGAATCGGACGGCGACGCGGAATCCGGCCATTCCGACAAACCGCCCAGCCGGCTGCTGACCGCGACCGCCAGCACCGCGCAGGCGACGACCGAAACGCCGACGGTCAGTTGCCGCGAAAAACGCCGCGCCTGCTCCGAGCGATAGCGCATTTTTCCGAACTTCGCGTCCCGTACCGCGCGGCGGACATCCTCGTAGCGCACCCGGTCGTCGCCGCGTTCGAACGCCGAAAGCAGCGCCTTGTCGGACAGCACGTTGATGCGGCGCGACAGCCCCTGCGACACCACCGCCAGCAAATGACAGCCGTCCTTGGCGAACAATTCGCCGCCGTTGTAGCCCGCCGCGTGCAGACGCGTGGAAATATATTCGCGGATGTCGTCGCGCGAAAACGGCTCCAAATTTAACGCCACCGTGATTCGTTCGCGCAACTGCCGCATATTCTGCCGCGAAATTTTGTCCAGCAATTCCGGCTGTCCGAACATGGCGATTTGCAGCAGTTTGCTGCGGCTGGTCTCCAAATTCGAGAGCAGGCGGATTTCTTCCAGCGATTCGTCCGGCATCGCCTGCGCCTCGTCAATCAGCGCGACGACCCGCCGCCCTTGCGCGTGCCGCTCGATCAGATATTTTTGCAGACGCCGCACCGCGTCCGGACGGTCGGCGTCAATTTTCAAGTCCAACTCTTCGCAGATGTTGTACAAAATCGCGCGCCCCGAAAAATGCGGATTCGCGATATACACCAACTCCACATGCGGCGGCAGTTTTTCGCTCAGCGTCCGCAGCAGCATCGTCTTGCCGCTGCCCACCTCGCCGGTCACCATCATAATGCCCTCGCCGACTTCAATCGCATAGCGCAACGCGTGCAAAATTTCGCCGCGCCGCCCGCCGCCGTAAAAAAATTCGGTCGTCGGCGTAATCTTGAACGGCGCCTCGCGCATCCCGAAATGTTTCAGATACAAAGTCATGACGCCGCCCCGGCGGACGACGAAAACGCCGCGCCGCCTACGCTTACGTTTACATGTACGCGCGCGCAATTATTCATCGGATTCGTCGGCGAGAAATACCGCGCCGTCCGCCACCCGCACCGGATAAGTTTTTAAGGGGCTTTCGGCGTCCTCCACCGGCGCGCCGTCGGAAAGACGCCAGCTCCAAAAATGCAGACAGCAGGTGATGTTGCCGTCCGCCACCTCGCCGTCCGCCAGCGGCGCCTCCTGATGCGGACACAACCCCTGCACCGCGTAATACGCGCCGCCGGTGCGCACCACCACGACCGGCGCGCCGTCCGGACCGTCGCATTCCAGCGGCGAATCGTCTTCCAGGTCGCTTTCCTTGCAAAGTTCAAACATCGTCGTTCTCCTTTCCGTCCGGACGAAACAGCGCGTCCAGCGATTCTATAAATTGTTCGTCCGCCGCCCCCGCCAAAACATGCAGCGCGGCGACCTCCCGCAAATAGTTGTAGCGCGCCCGCCGCAATTCCAGACGCGCGTCAAACAGCGTCTCCTCGGCGTCCAAAACATCGGCGACAATTCGCGCGCCGCCTTCCACGCCCGCCGCGGTCGCTTCCAGCGCCGCCGCCGCCGCCGTCTCCGCCGCCGCCAGCGCGTCCCGCCGCGCCAGCGCCAGCGCCGCGCGCCCGTGCAATTCGCGCGCCCGCAACTCCTCTTGCCGCAGAACTTCCCGCATATTCTGGCGGGCGGCGGCGCGGTCGGAAAGCGTCCGCCGCGATTCGGCGCCCACCCGCCCGCCGGTAAACAGCGACTGCTCGGCGGACAGCGCGATATTTTCCCGATGCCCGGACAATCCGCCTTCGGTGCGCGTTTGCACGCTTAATTCCAGACGCGGATACACCGCGCGGGCGGCGGCGCGCACCAGCAATTCCGCCGCCTCCAATTCCGCGCGGGCGGCGGCCGCCTGATGGGAATCCTTCGCCACCCGCGCCAGCCATTCGCCCAGCGGCGGCAACGGCGGACGCCGCCGCAACGCCGCCTCGTCCAGACGCGCCGCGACGCCGCGCATTCCGCTCAGGGCATACAGGCGATCCTGCGCCAGCCGCCGGTCGTGGCGGTTTTGCAGCAAATCGGCGCGCAATCCCGCCGTTTGCGCGCGCGCGTCCAGCACATCCACGACCGTGCCGGCGCCGGCTTCGGCGAAAGATTGCGCGCGCGAAAGCTGCTCTTCGGCGAGTTCAATCCGCGCCTCGGTGAGGCGGGTCAAATCGTCCGCCAGACGCAAATCCAGCCAGGCGGCGACGACCGACAGCCGCAAAGACTGCCGCGCCCCGGCGTGGCGCGCCGCCGCCGCCGCCGTCCGCCGCTTGCTGGACTGATAAATGTCCCACAGCGGCAGGTTGAAAATTTGCTGCGTCAGCGACAAAACCGCCTCGCGCGGTTCGTCGCCGGAATCGTCCTCCAAAGTTTTGCTCGCCCCGACGCCGATTTGCGGGAGCAAAGGCGCGCGCGCGACATTGTCGTCCTCGGACGCCGATTCCAGCAGAAATCGCCGCGCCGCCAGCCCCGGATTTTGCGCAACGGCGGCGCGCGTCAATTCCGCCAGCCCGCCCGACGAAAACAGTCCGGAGGCGGACGCCGCGCCCGCGCACAGCGCGCACAAAACCGCAATTCGCAGCACCGAAAAATGCATTCGCGCGATTAAAACTTAAAACGCGAAACCCGCCGCCGCGGGCGCGTTTTGCAGCGGCGGAATGCAGGTTTCCAAAATGTCGTCGCGGAGAAATACGTCGCCGCCCCGCTTGCGAATCAGCGACAACGTCATCGCCGGGGCGACGCCCTCCACCGCCAGCAGTCTGCCGCCGTCGCGCACATTGCGCCACAATTCGGGGGCGATTTTCGGCGTGGAACCGGTCAGTACGACGGCGTCAAAAACGCCTTCTTCCGGCAGTCCGCGCGCGCCGTCGGCGACGACGAGGCGGACGTTCGGGAACGCCGCCAGATGTTTCGCGGCGACGGCGGCGAGTTCGGGGACAATTTCCACGGTCGTTATTTCCGCCGCCAGACGCGACAAAAGCGCGGCGAAAAAACCGCCGCCGCAGCCGATATGCAGAACCCGCTCGTTTCCGCGCAACGCCAGCGTCTGCAGCATCCGCGCCTCCAATTTCGGTTCCAGCATATACTGCCCGCATCCGATCGGCAACGCCACGTCGGCGTACGCCAGATCGCGCAGCGACGGGTCGGCGACGAAATTTTCGCGCGGCACCGTGCGGTACAATTCCAGCACGGTTTCGTCCAAAACGTCCCAGGGACGAATCTGCTGTTCGATCATGTTGATGCGGGTTTGTTCGTTCATCGTCTTGCTTCGCCGGTGGTTTCGCCGGTGCCGAGAAGAGGACTCGAACCTCCACGGGGCTCTCGCCCCACTAGGGCCTGAACCTAGCGCGTCTACCAATTCCGCCATCTCGGCAATGCAGCCGGCCGCCGTATTATAATACGGGCGGACGATGAACGCGCCCGAAGATTTTTTCGCCGACCTGGAATCCGCCGCCGCCGGCGCGCGCCGCGATCTGCGGCGGACGATCGCCGCCCTGCGTTTTGACCGCCGCGGACTTTTGCCGGTCACAGCCCAATGCGCCCGCAGCGGACGGGTGCTGATGCAGGCGTGGATGAACCGCGACGCCCTTGACCGCACTCTCGCCTGCGGACGGATGACCTATTTTTCGCGCCGCAAAAACGCCCTCTGGCAAAAGGGCGAGACCTCCGGCAATGTGCAGGAATTGGTCTCGCTTTCCGCCGACTGCGACGGCGATTCTTTGCTGGCGGTCGTCCGCCAAACCGGCCCCGCCTGCCATACGAATCGCCCGTCCTGTTTTTATGTACGACTTTTCCCGGACGGCGCGCAAATTTCGGACAACGAATCCGCCCGTCCGCCCGCCGGAAAATAGCGTAAAAACGCCCGCCGACAAGGGAGTATCTGCCGTCGACAAGCAAGTGTACGCCGAGTACAAGCAAGTTAAGACCGTGTACAAGCAAGTGTACGCCCTCGACAACCCTATTTTTCGCCATTTCGGGCGTTTCGGGGGCAATTTCGGGGCGAATCTTGCAAATTCGGGCGGAATATCTGTAAAATGGCGGAATTATTTTATTGCCAGAAAAGGAGCAACCATGAACAAACCGACAATTCTTCTGACAATCGCCGCCGCCGTGTTTGCGGTGTCGCCTGCTTTCGCCGAAGACAAGTTGCGCACCGTTTCGGCGTCCGTTGAAATCAGCGGTTTCGAGATGGATGCGCTCGGCAAAAGCATTGTCCATTCTCTTTTATTGGAAAAGATTAAAGAGAAAGCGTCTTTTGAGTACGCCGACAAAGGTCCTAATCCCATCGCAGTTATCGCGGGCGGGCTTATAGTGGGGCCGGTGGTGTTAGCGACCGCGGGCGGGGTGAATTGCAATAAGACAGAAAGTAGTGGTTTTCGCAAAAATTCAATATTCAAATGCACGCTGACCCTGGAGGAGTATCCTCTGGATTTGGCGGAGCAGGTTAAATCCCGCGTCAAAGTTAATATTTATTAACGGAGAGCGGAGTAGAAAAAAGGGCGGCTTCGGCTGCCCTTTTTTTTGCGGGGCGGGCGCGAAAATCGTATAATCGGCGAATGACGGCGGCGGAAAGGGCGGCGCGGACGCGCATTTTATTTTTGGATGTGGACGGCGTACTGACCGACGGGCGGCTGTATGTACTGCCGCAGGGAGTCGCGCGCGCCTTTCATACTTTGGACGGATTCGGCATTCGCCGTTTGATTCGCGGCGGCGTGTCGGTCGCGCTGGTCAGCGCCGCCGAAGGCGACGATATTCATTTGCGGGCGCGGCAACTCGGCATTTTGCGCGTGCATACCGAGGTGAGCGACAAACTCGCGGTGGTGCGGGAGATTTTGCGCGACGAATCGCTGCCGCCCGATAACGCCGCCTATATGGGCGACGATTTGCCCGATTTGCCGCCGATGCAATATGTCGGATTTGCCGTAGCACCCGCGACGGCGGCGGCGGAAGTGGCGGCGGCGGCGCATTGGACTCCCGCGTCTCCGGCCGGGGCGGGGGCGGTGCGCGAATTGTGCGATTTGATTTTGCGGGCGCGGGCATGACGTCGTGGCGGGCGTTTTTTCCGGTGTATGCGCCGCTGCTCGCGCTGACGGCGGCGTCTTTTTGGCTTTCGCCGGACTTGGCGCGGGCGCCGCCGCCCGACTATTCCGTGGCGCTGCACGACGCGCGTTATACGCGGGCGGCGGCGGACGGCGCGCTGCATCTCGCCGCCGGACGGATGGAATATGACGGCGGCGTCGCGCGTCTTTTCGAGTTGCAATTGTCGCGGCGGACGGCGGACGGCGGGCGGGTCGTGCTGCGCGGCGAAAGCGGGGCGGCGCGGCGCGGGGAGGACGGCGGGCGGCAATTTACGATTGAAAACGTGCGCGGCGAAATTGAAGGCGGCGGGCGGCTTTTGACATTGCGCGCCGAGAGCGTTTTTTACGACACCGCGGACGGCGCGTTGTCGGGGCGGTCGCCGCGCATTTCGGGCGGCGGCGGCGAATTGCGCGGCGACCGGTTCGTCTGGCGCGCCGAATCCGGATGGAAAGTGGAAGGCGATGTGGAAAGCGTATATTTTCGTTAGCGCGCGGGCCGGCGTATTTCTCGCGGCGGCGGCGTGTTTTACCGTCGCGGCGGCGGCGGCGGAACAAATAGAAGTGCGCGGCGACCGGGCGGAATACAGCGCGGACGGACGGCGGGCGGAGTTTGACGGCAATGTCGTGCTGCAAAGCGGCGGGGCGACGGTGTATGCCGCGCGTCTGATTGTCAGCGTTTTCGCCGAAGGCAATCATTACCAAGTGTCGGGGACGCCGGCGCGCGCGGAATGCGGCGACTGCGCGACGGTGTCGCTGCAACTTCTCGCGCCGGAAATTCTCCTGCGCGACGACGCGGAGAGATTATTTTCCGCCGACGGCGGGCTGACTTTGTGCGCCGGCGAATCGTGCGCGCGCGGGCGGCTGCGCGCCGGGCGCGCCGAATGGCGGCGGGCGACCGGCGAAGTATTTTTGCGGGGCGCGCCGGTAGACGGATTTTGGCTTCCCGGAGACGGCGGCGCGGCGGTGACGATGCGCGCGGCGGAGGTCAATTATGCGCATCCGACCGGCGAAGTGCATTTGCGCGGAGACGCCCTGGTGGCGCGCGGCGGCGAGGAAATTCGCGGCGATTCTATTATGTTCAACGTCAAAACCGGGGCGATTAACGCCTCCGGCGGCGACGATTCGCGGGTGCGCGGCGTGTTCGGCGGCGATGAGTAGTTTGCGCGCCGAGGGGCTGGTGAAACGCTACGGCGGGCGGGAGGTGTTGAATGACGTGTCCATCCGCGTGGAGCGCGGCGAAATTGTCGGGCTGCTGGGCGCGAACGGCGCGGGCAAGACGACTTGTTTTTATGTCATCGCCGGGCTTGTCCGCCCCGACCGCGGACGCGTGATGATGAACGGCGAAGAGGTGACAAATCTGCCGATGCACCGCCGGGCGCGTCTCGGATTGTCGTATTTGCCGCAGGACAGTTCCATTTTTCAGGGGCTGACCGCGGCCGAAAACGTGCTGGCGGTTTTGGAAATTTGCGGCGTACGCGGCGCGGCGGCGCGCGCACGGGCGGCGGAATTGCTGGAACTGATGGGGGTGCCGCATCTGGCGTCCGCGCCGGCGACGACCTTGTCGGGCGGCGAGCGGCGGCGGGTGGAAATCGCGCGTCTGCTGGCGTCCTCGCCGTCCTTTGTTTTGATGGACGAGCCGTTCGCGGCGATCGCGCCGATCGCCGTAAAAGAGTTGAAGGACATCATCCGCGGATTGAGCCGGCGGGGCATCGGCGTCGTCGTCACCGATCATAATGTGCGCGAAATGCTGGAATTGTGCGACCGCGCCTATATTTTGGAGGAGGGCGGAGTGCTGACCGAAGGCGCGCCGGCGCGGCTGGCGGCGGACGACGCGGCGCGGCGCGCCTATTTGGGGCGGGATTTTAATATATGAAACGGGCGGGCGGACTCCGCCGGACTTGCGCGCCGTTTTTTGCGGGCGGCGGCGGCGTTTTTTGCGGACGGCGAAAATGCGTTAAAATCTCTGGTTGCGCGGTCGTCGCCGAACGGAAAATCTGTCGTCGCCGCGCGCGAAACTATGCATAGCAACGCCGCCGCCGGCTGTTTTTCGTCCGTCCCGCGGCGGGTTTTCGCCGCCGCCGCCGCGTACGACCGCCGCCGTTGCTGCAGATTTTTTTCCGAGGAGCATCGCAATGCAAATTGAAATCACCGGCCATCATTTGGACATCACGGACGCCCTGCGGGCGCATGTCGGGCGTCGTCTGGCGCGCATCAACGGACTGCAAGCGCCGCGGCATTTGCACGCGGTGCTGAATGTGGATAAAAAACGCCATATCTGCGATCTGATGACGCGTCTGGAGGGCGAGGAATTCGTCGCCCGCGGCGAGGACGACGACATGTACGCCGCGATTGACCGGGCGGCGGAAAAAATGGAGCGGCAATTGCAAAGCGCCAAGGGGCGCAAAACGCCGCGCCGCGGACGCTGACGGCATGGCTTCGGTCGTGGAAATTCTGCCGTCCGCGCATATTTTTGTCGGCGCCGACTGGCGCAGCAAAAAGCGCGTCTTCGAACAGGCGGGAGTCGCGTTTGAGAACGCCAGCGGCGTGCCGCGCGACCAGTTTTTTTCGGCGCTGATGCAGCGCGAGCGTCTCGGCTCCACGTGCATCGGCGAGGACGGCGCGATTCCGCACGGGCGTCTGGAGGGCGCGGGCGGCCCCTTGTGCGCGCTGGCGCTGCTGAAAAATCCGATTCAATACGGCATCGGCGACGGCGATGGCGGCGCGGTGCGGACTTTATTTTTTTTGATCGCCCCGGCCGGCGACGAGACGCATCTGGAACTGCTGGGAATGTTCGCGGCGATGCTGTCGGACGCCGCGCTGATTGAGGGGCTGCATAACTGCGCGGACGGCGATTCCGCGCGGGCGCTGCTGGCGCGATGGGAGGCGGCGCGCGGGCGGGAGAACGCGGCGGACGGCTGAACAATGTCCGCCGCCGGGACGATTTCCAAACATTTTGATTCCGCCGCGGTGGAGCAAAAATGGCGCGCCGTCTGGGAGAAAGGCGACTGGTTTAATTCCGCGCCGCATCCGGAGCGCGAAAAAAACTACTGCATTATGCTGCCGCCGCCGAACGTCACCGGCGCGCTGCACATGGGACACGCGTTTCAGCACGCGCTGATGGATGCGCTGATCCGCCGCGAACGAATGCGCGGGCGCAACGTGCTGTGGCAGCCCGGCACCGATCACGCCGGCATCGCCACGCAAATTGTGGTGACGCGCGAACTCGCGGCGCAAAACATAGACGCGGCGTCGCTGTCGCGCGAAGAATTTTTGCGCCGCGCGTGGGAATGGAAGGCGCGTTCCGGCGACGTCATCGCCTCCCAGATGCGCCGTCTCGGCGCCTCCTGCGACTGGTCGCGCGAACGGTTTACGATGGACGAAACATTGTCGGCGACGGTGACCGAAGTATTCGTCCGCCTGTACGACGAGGGATTAATTTATCGCGGCAAGCGGATGGTCAACTGGGATCCGGCGATCCTCACCGCCGTTTCCGATTTGGAGGTCGTCGGCGCGGAGGAGGACGGCGTGATGTATTATGTGCGCTATCCGTTCGTCGGCGACGAAAACGGCGGCGTCGTCATCGGCACGACGCGCCCGGAAACGATTCTGGTGGACGGCGCGATCGCCGTGCATCCCGAAGACGCGCGCTATAAAAAATTAATCGGCGCGCGGGTGTGGGTGCCGCTGACCGAACCGCGGCGCGCGATTGAAATTATCGCCGATTCGCATGTAGAGCCGGAGTTCGGTTCCGGCTGCGTCAAAATCACCGCCGCGCACGATTTTAACGACTACGAGGTATACAAGCGCCATCCGGACAAAAACATTCCGGTGATCGTTTTGTTTACGCCGGACGCGAAAATGAACGACAACGCGCCGCGCGCCTATCGGGGGCTGGACCGCCATGTCGCGCGCGAACATATCGTGCGGGATTTGGCGGCGGCGGGACTGCTCGTCAGGCAGACGCCGCACCGCTACAAACTGCCGCGCGGCGACCGTTCCGGGGCGGTCGTGGAGCCGATGCTGACCGATCAATGGTTTATGAAAATGGACGGATTGGCGCAAAAGGCGGCGGCGCGGTCGGCGGACGGCGCGCCGAATTTTGTCCCCGCCCGCTGGCGCAAAACCTACGATTTATGGCTGCATAACATTCAGGATTGGTGCCTGTCGCGGCAGTTGCGGTGGGGGCATCGTATTCCGGCGTGGTATGACGAAGACGGCGGCGTGTATGTCGCCCGCGACGAGGCGGAAGTGCTACGGCAAGCCGGCGGCAAAACGCTGCGGCGGGACGCGGATGTGCTGGATACGTGGTTTTCTTCGGCGCTTTGGCCTTTTTCCACTCTGGACTGGCCGCGTACCGAAAACGCGCATTTCCGCCATTATTTTCCCGGCTCGGTTTTGATTACCGGCTTTGACATCATTTTTTTCTGGGTCGCGCGGATGGCGATGATGAGCGGGCATCTGACCGGCGAGACGCCGTTTCGCGACGTGTATATCACCGGGCTGGTGCGCGATTCCGCCGGCCAAAAAATGAGCAAGTCCCGCGGCAACGTGCTGGATCCGCTGGATTTGACGGACGGCATAGACGCGGATTCGCTGGTGCGAAAGCGCACCTCCGGACTGATGAATCCGAAACAGGCCGGCGCCATCGCCGCCGCCACGCGCGCGCAATTTCCGGACGGCATTCCCGCCTTCGGGGCGGACGCGCTGCGGTTTACTTTCGCGTCCCTGGCGTCGCACGGGCGCGACATTAAATTCGATCTCGCGCGCTGCGGCGGGCACCGCAATTTTTGCAACAAGATCTGGAACGCCGCGCGTTTCGTTCTGCATTCTTGCGAAGATTACGACGCGGACGCCGAAATCGCGCCGCCGCGGACCGCCGATTTATGGATCGAAAGCCGGCTGCAGCGCGCCTGCGCGGAGACGGCGGCGGCGTACGACGGGTATCGTTTCGACTTGGCGGCGGCGGCGGCGCATCGTTTTTTGTGGCACGAATATTGCGACTGGTATTTGGAACTCGCCAAGATCGCGCTGCGCGATTCGCCGCCGGTCCGCGCGCGCGCGCAGTACACTTTAATCCGCGTGATGGAGGCGGCGTTGCGTCTTTTGCATCCGCTGATGCCGTTCATCACCGAGGAGTTGTGGGCGAAAATCGCGCCGCTGGCCGGCGAAAACGCGCCTTCAATGTCGCGCGCGCCGTGGCCGGAGGCGGACGCGAAAAAAATTGACGAAGCCGCCGAAAACAAAATGGCGACGCTGTTCGCGGCGGTGGACGCCTGCCGCCGTCTGCGCGAAGAATCGGAAATTCCGTCCGCCGCCCGCCCCGTTCTGTTGGTGCGCGACGACGCCGGACAGTTCGATCCGATTTCCGAAGAGGTGAAAATTTTATGCAAATTTTCCGCGGCGGAAATTCGTTCCGAAATGCCGTCCGGATTGCCGCAAAGCGCGGCGGCGGGTTTTTATTTCGCCCTGGATTTGCGCGCCGACAAGACGGAAATGCGCGCGCGCCTTTCGCAAAAACTGCG
>JBPCXA010000117.1:0-3131 GCA_051008975.1 Gammaproteobacteria bacterium | reverse complement strand
TTTCGCATCCGATTTTCGGCGGCGAAGAGGCGGCATACGCGCCCTCTTCCGACCACTTCGCGGCGAGCGCGGTTTCGGCTTTCAGCCGCGCCGAAAACGCCGCAACCTGCCGCGCCCCGAACTCCGCCCCGTCCCGCAATATCGCCGCCCCCATTCCGGGATTATACGGGATTCGGCGGACGGCATTGTCCGTTCGCAAAAAAAAGGGCGACAACCGCCGCCTTGGCTCCGGCTATTCGCCGAAGTGTTATGGCGACAGCGAAAAGGTGAAATCCTGCAGAGACGGCGAAAGCGGCGGCAAGCCGTTTTGCCCGGGAACGGCGGAACCTTGACCGTAATCGGTCGCGCTGAATCCGGAGTTATCCTCCAATGTCAAATCCGCGCCGCGATTTAACAGTATTCCCAAAATATTCGTATATCTCGGATCATTGGTTTCGAAAGCCCGCGCCGCCGCGATCATCGCCGCCGTCCGCCCGTCATTGTCGCGCGTATCAATTTGCACGGGAAGATTGGAATTCCCGCCGGGCGCCGCCAGAGTACTGAGAACTTCCTCGTGTCCGAAATACGCCGCAAACATCAGCGCGGTAGTGCCGTGATCGTTTCCGGCGTTATTATCCACGTCGCTACCTAATAGGCGCGCATGGAAATTCGCATGCGGCACATTGTTTCCCGCCGCCGCCGCCATCAGCGGCGTCAAACCGCCCGGACCGGTGTTGCGGCTATAATGGGTGTTAGTCGCCAAGGGAAGATAAAGCGTGCCGTCGGCGCCGTACAGAGACGCGTATAAAAGGGGCGTCCAGCCGTTGTTCATGGGAATATCTCCGTTCACGCCGTGTTGCACCAGCAATATACTGACGACCTCGGCCTGATGGGCGAGAACTGCAATCATCACGGGAGTCAACCCACGATCATCCTGCGCGTCCTTGTCCGCGCCGTTTTCAATCAACAAATCCACCGCCGCCGCCCGCCCGTGTCGCGCCGCATACATCAGCGGCATGCCGCCGTAATACGTCGTAATGTTGACTTCCGCGCCGGCGGCGATTAATTCCGTAATTTTCGCCGTATCTCCCGTCGCCGCCGCAATGCACAAATCGCACGGACGCGCCTCCTGCGCGTTCGCCGATACGGAAAATCCCGCCGCTCCGAAAAGCACGGCGAAAACAAAAAGAACGGCGTTGATTGTTTTCTGCATCGTCTCTCTCCATACAAAATACGGCGACCGCGCCGGGCGTTGTAGAAGTTTCAACATAGAGCATGAAGATACCGCCGCCCTTTTCCCGGAGGTGTTCTATCGGACTGCGCCCCCGACATTGGGGAACTATGTTAAACTTCTACGCCACCATTTTACCCCCGATGGGGCGGAATGTGCAACTTTTTTTCATCTTTTTTTGCTTTTTTTGTCCCATTCCTGCGAAGGCAGGAATCTCCGCCGCCGCAAAGCGGCGGGAAATTGTACAATTACCGCCTTCGGCGTGGAGATTCCTGCCTTCGCAGGAATGGGATTAAAGAGATTCCGGTCCCCGCGTTCGCGAGGATAAACTTTCGCCGGAATGGCGGCGAGGGGCGAAGCGGCGAAAACGGGCGGATTCGCCCCGAAATTGGCGAAATTCGCCCGCAAACCGCGCAAAATGGCGGTCGGGCGGCGAAATACTGCGTTGTGTACGCCGTCTACTTCGTTGTAGACGGGAGATACTTCGTTGTGTACGCCGTCCACTTCGTTGTAGACGGGAGATATTTCGCTGTGTACGCCGTCCACTTCGCTGTGTACGGCGAATACTTCGTTGTAGACGGCGGATACTTCGCCGTGGACGGCGGATACTTCGCGGCGGACGGGAAATACTTCGCGGCGGACGGGAAATTTTCCGCGATTTTGTGGTTTAATGCGAATGTATTATTTTCATCGCACGCGCCAAAAGGAGAAAAAACGATGATTTTGAGCCAAAAATATGCCGATCATTCGGCGGAGTTGTTGACGATAGTGGATTATGTTCTGGCGGGAGACGGCAGCCCGACCCAGAGGGCGACCGAACTCGGAATGACCGGCGAGGAAGTCGGCGACATTTCGGCGTTGCGCGTTGCGTACGAAACCGCGTACACCGCCTACACGAATCCGAATACGCACAACGCCATTACGGTGCATCAGATGCGGGTTGCGGACGACAACGCGTATACGGTGATTTTGCCGCTTCGCCAGCGGCTGAAAAACGGCACGGCGGAATTGACGCCGGAGGATTACGCGAATTTGGGGATTCACGAGGACAAGAAAACGCGTACGCCGTCCGAGATTCCGACCGACGTGCCGACGGCGATATTGGTGGAATCGCGTCCGATGGCGCTGACATTTGAGGCGACGGAGCAGTCGACGGACGGCGTGAATCGGGTTATTTTGCCGAGATATTGCCGGGTCGCGCGCGAAATTGCGGTTATGGCGCAGGGCGCGGAGCCGGCGGACGGCGATTATCATTCGCTGGACAACGCCGGGCGGAGTCGTTTTACGATTATGTTTGCCGCCGCCCAAGTCGGAATGAATGTGTATCTGCGAATCGCCTACGAAAATTCGGCGGGACGCGGCCCGTTTTCGCTTCCCGTCAAGGCGATTATTATTTGACGGGCGTGCTGAACAAACTGAAACGGCTTTTTTGTCCGCCGAAACCGTATTCTCGTACTGCTTGTGCGGCGGCGTTTGAGGTGGCGGAAACAGCGTTGAGAAAAGCGGAGATGAACGATGCGCCGCCGGAGGAACTTGCAAACCGGCGGCAAATCGTGCGGTTGTTGCGCGCGGCAAAAGACGAACAATGGAGACCGGAATGAATTTGCATCCGCGAATCGCCTACGAAAATTCGGCGGGGCGCGGTCCGTTTTCGCTTCCCGTCAAGGCGATTATTATTTGACGGCGGAATCGCCGCGCGCCGATGCGCGGTATAATGCGGGAATGAAAAGGGCGGCGATTGTTTGCGCGGCGGCGGCGGCTTTGCTGGCGGGCGGGTGCGCGTCTTTGGACGATTTTCGCGCGATGACGCCGTCGGAGCGGGCGGATTTTGTCTGCGACCGCCACCGCGACGTGCGGCGGCTGGATTCGCGCATCGCCGAAACCGAATCCGCCGTCGCCGAGACGACTTCCGCCATCGCCG
>JBPCXA010000116.1:0-20560 GCA_051008975.1 Gammaproteobacteria bacterium | reverse complement strand
CGGCGGCTTTTTGTATAGCGAGCATTTGCAAAACGGCGCCCCGGGTGCGGGAACGTTTTGGGCGCGCTCCGGGGATTTTGATGTGGCGGAATCCTCTTCCGTCGCCGGGCGGGTCAAAGCGGCGGCGGCGGACGAGTTGCGGGATATTCCGGCGCGCGACTGGTTTTTGGACTATCTGCTGTCCGACGGCGACATTGCGGCGGCGGCGCGTACGCGGGCGGCGGCGGGCGGATTTCGTCTGGCGGAAACGGCGTTGCGGGCGGCGGGCGAAGAGGCGAAGGAAGGCGGCTGGCTGCGCACTTTTGACATCGGCTGGCAGTCCGAGTTGGGCGGGCGTTTCGCGCATGCGGACATTAATTTTCTGGGATCTTTGCGCGAGACGGCGGATTCGGCGGTGGCGTGGCAGTTGCGCGGCTACGCCGGGGCCCGGCAGGGCGGCGACCGAAATCACGGCGGGTCGGCGGGATTGATCTGGCGGCGGGCGTTGACGCGGGAGGCGTTCGAGAGTTTGGTCGGCGTAAACGCGTTCGCGGACTACGGCGGGCGGGACGATTTTTACGCGTGGCGGTGGTCGTTGGGCGGCGAATATCGCTCGCCGTGGGCGGATTTGTTCGCCAACTATTACGCGCCGTCGTCGCGGGCGGATGTGATTGAAGCCGTGGCGGCGAACGCGCAGACGGGGCGGCGGGCGCGGGACGGGTTTGCGACATATTCGCCGGGCGGTTATGACGCGGCGATTCATCTGCATTCGCCGGAGTTTCCGTGGCTGACGGCGAAGGCGGGATATTATTTTTACGACGGCGATTTCGGGCGCGCGGACGAGGACGGCTTGCGGCTGGGGCTGCGGTTTTCGCCGCGCGAATTTCCGCTGGTCGCGGAAGTGGAATACGAAAACGGCGACGAAGGGGACGCCTTCGGCGGGCGGATTTCCTATCGCGGAATTCTCGGCGAAACGAACGGGGAAAGCGGCGGGGCGTCGCCGGAGTTTCGTCCGCGGGAGTATTTTTTCGCGTTCGCGGAACGCGACGTGCAGAGAGTGTACCGCAATACGCTTTCTCCGCCGTCCCCGGCCGGCGCGGGGAATAATCCGCCGAATACGGGGCTGTTGCCGGGTCTGCCGCCGGGAGTGGGAATGCAGCCGCCGTCGCGGGCGCCGCTGTGTACGCGGTCGGATTTGTTGGATTTGGAATCAAGGGGGGAGTGCGTCGCCGTCTACGGCAACATTTTTAATCCGTTGTATTTAACCCCCGCGGAGGGGATGAGCATCGGAACGTTGACGGTGTCCATCTTCATCACGGAGAACGGCCTTGTCGGGACTCCGGATTGTATCGAAGATCTTACCGGCAGCAGGGAGGCGGGTATTCTCATTTGGGGATATCCGGACGGAACCTCCCAGGAATGCATAGACGACCTGACCGATTTCGGCGGCGCGTCAATGGTTTCCGACGACGGCGTCTGGTATTTGGGAATTGACCTGATCGAGTTTTTTAACCGCGTCGACGACAACGTGTATTATGTGGACGACTTTGTGGCTCTGGATTTGGCGGGAGAATTCGGCGGCGCGAATTTGGGCGCCGAATTCTTCCTGTGTTTTGCGGATCCGACGGCGGGTTGCTTTGAGAATGGCGCAATTCCCTGACGAATGGAGTGCCATTCCCGCGAAGGGAAAGAAACCGTCCCATTCCTGCGAAGGCAGGAATCTCCGCCGCTGTGAAGCGGCGGGTAATTGTACAATTACCGCCTTCGGCGTATAGATTCCTGCTTTCGCAGGAATGGGACGGGTGGTTAAAGCGAAAAATCAAAGTGAACAAAGAGATTCCGGCTTTCGCCGGAATGGCGTATTTTAATTAAGAGGTTAAAAGTGCCCCATTCCGGCGAAAGCCGGAATCTCAACGGAATTTTAAGAATCGCCGCCGATTTTTGTCAGGATGGCTTCAAAAATATGCCCCTTGTCGTCAATGTGCGTCTTGACCGGGATATATCCCAGAGACGGCGCGAACCACAAAACGCGGCGTCCGCGCGGGCTTTCGCGGAACAGCGGAATCGCCGAAAACACGCCCGCCGCCGTTTGCACTTCTTCGGGATCGCCCGCCATATATTCGTATACTTTCAGACGCCAGCCGTCCGTCGACGCCGTCCGTCCCGGCGTCATTTTTTTCAGAATGTAGGGGCGATACAACGCCGACAAATAATCCGTCAGCGGCGCGTCCGGCGCGGTTTCGGCGCGCGTTTCGTCGCCCTTTCGCAGAGAGATTTCGCCCGTTTTTTCGTCAATTTCGGCGACGGTTTGCGGTCGCTTGCCGCGTTTTTCCTCGTAGCGCAGCGGTCGCAGTCCGTCCGTCCGGTCAATCCGCCCGACGCTTTTGCGGACGACGTCGCCGTAGAAAATTTTGGCGAGACCCAGCGCCGCCGCATGGCTGGTGATTTCATAGCCGCCGTTTTCGTCCGCGGAAAACACTTCCGTCACTTCCGCCGCCCGCAGTCCGTTGTAAAAAAAATCAAAATGCAAAGTCAGCGAAGTCGGCGTTTCCGCCGCGCCGGCCGCCGCCGATACGCCGCAGCACAACGCCGCCAGCCGCAACATCCGCGCCGCCGCGTTCATTCCAGCAGCGCGGACAATACCTGCGGATACAACAGATGCTCCTGTTCCAGCACCCGCGCCGCCAGCGTATTTTCGTCGTCTCCGGGCAGCACCGCCACTTCCCGCCGGGCGATAACTTCTCCGCCGTCCACTTTTTCGGAAACATAATGCGCGGTGCAGCCGTGCCGTTGCGCGCCCGCCGCCAATGCCCGCGCGTGAGTCCGCAGCCCCGGAAATTGCGGCAGCAGCGACGGGTGAATATTCACCATCCGCCCCGCAAATTCGCGCACTACGGACGGCGGCAAAACGCGCATAAAACCCGCCAGCGCGATAATTTTCGGACGCGCCGCCCGCAGCAGTTCCGCGAGTTTTTCCGCCCACTCCGCCGCCGAGGAAAAATCTTCCGGCGCGACGACGAACGCCGGCTTGTCGTATTCTTCGGCGATTTGCAGTCCCGCCGCGCGCGGATTGTCGCTGATCACCGCCGCCACTTTCGCGCCCGCCGGGGCGCGTAAAATCGCGCGCAAATTGCTGCCGCGTCCGGAAATTAATACCGCGATTCCGTCTTCCATCAGTTTTCCCAAATCACCCGCGATTCGCCGGCGACGATTTCGCCGAGACGCCGGGGATTCTCGCCGCTTTCGCGCAAACTTTCCATCGCCGCTTCGGCGTCCGCCGCGGCGACAATCGCGATCATGCCGACGCCGCAATTAAAAACCCGCCGCATTTCGTCGTCGCCGATTTTTCCCGCGTCTTGAATCCACCGAAACACCGGCGGCAAAACGCCGGGGATAATTTTCGCCGCCGCGCCGGACGGCAAAATGCGCGGCAAATTTTCCGCGACGCCGCCGCCGGTGATGTGCGCCAGTCCGCGCACCGCCGCCCGTTCGCGAAGGGCGGAAACGGCGCGGCAATATATCCGCGTCGGCGCGAGCAGCGACCGCATCACCGATTCCTGCGGCGGCGGCGAATCGCGCAAAATCCGGCGAATCAGCGAATAGCCGTTGCTGTGCGGACCGGAAGAGGCGAGGGCGATAATCGCGTCTCCGGGGACGATGTCGCGCGGATTAAAAAGCGCGGATTCTTCGGCGACGCCGACCGCGAATCCCGCCAGGTCAAAAGCCCCCTTCGCATATACGCCCGGCATTTCGGCGGTTTCGCCGCCGACCAGCGCGCAGTCCGCCAGCGCGCAGCCGCGCGCCACCCCGTCAATTACGCGGGCGGCGAAATCGGGCGACAGCGAATCGCAGGCGTAATAATCCAAAAATAAAAGCGGACGCGCCCCGGCGCAAAGCAGGTCGTTGACGCACATCGCCACGACATCCACCCCGGCGGTTTGCGGCAAATCGTGTCGCATCAGCAATTCCGCCTTTGTGCCGACTCCGTCCGCGCAGACGACCAGCGCCGGCGACGCCGTTTGCGGCGGGCGGACGGCGGCGGCGAATCCTCCGGCGCTCTGCAAAAGTTTGGCGCCTTGCGCCGACAATGTTTTCGCCGCCGTCGCGGACAAATGCGGGCGGATTCGCGCCGCCAGCGCGTTTCCGGCGTCAATATCCACGCCCGCTCGGCGGTATCGGTTGGAATCCGTAGTCATTTGCGGTATGATTTCGCATTTTACCGCACCCGCAATGAAACCCGCCACCGCCGTAGTCGCCGTCGCCGCCGGGGCGCTGATTCTGTGGCTTTTGCGCGCGGCGGGCGCGGCGCTCGCGCCGTTCGTGCTGGCGGCGGTGGCGGCGTATATTTTTTCGCCGCTGGCCGGCAAAATGGAAAAAAAGATTTCGCCCGCCGCCACCGCCGCCGTCATTGTGGCGTTGATTGTCGCGGTGCTGCTGGCTTTGCCGCTGGCGCTGGCGCCGATTGTCGCGCAGCAAATTTCCAGTTTATTGCGCATTTTACCCGAACTCGCCGTCCGCGCCGGGGCGTGGCTGGGCGAGGCGCAGCCGCATGTCGTACTGCAATTGCAGTCCCTGGATTTCGCCGATTTGGCGCGGCGGGCGGCGGGCGCGATTGAAGCCGGACAGGCGGCGGGCGCGGCGGGGGCGTTGTTCGGTTTTTTCGGAAAGGGCGTGTCGGCGGTCGCCGGATTTTTCACTTTTTTGCTGATTACGCCGCTGGCGGCGTTTTATTTTTTGCGCGACCGCCAGGTCATCGCCGGCGAGCTCGCCGATTCTCTGCCGCCGAGATGGCGCGACGAAACGATGGCGGTGGTGCATGATTTGGACGGCGTTCTGGGCGAGTTTTTGCACGGACAACTCGCGGTCATCGGCGTGATGAGCGTTTTATACAGCGCGGTGCTGTGGTTCGCCGGGCTGGAATTCGCGCTGACGATCGGGGTGGTCAGCGGCGTGCTGGCGTTCATTCCCTATCTGGGATTTATCATCGGCATCGCGCTGGCGACGGTGGTCGCCGCCGGGCAGTTTGAATCGTTGCCGGATTTCATTTTAATTTGGGCGCTGATGGGGGTCGGCACCGCCCTGGAAAGCATGTTTATCACGCCGTGGCTGGTGGGCGAGCGCATCGGTCTGCATCCGGTGCTGGTGCTGCTGTCGCTGATGGTGATGGGCGGGCTTTTGGGATTTGTCGGCGTGCTGGCGGCGCTGCCGCTGGCGGCGATATTGCTGGTGCTGTTCCGTCATTTGCGCCGCCGCTACATTAACAGCGCCTTTTATGGACGGACGTCTTAATACTGTTCCGCATATTCGGCCGCTGCCGTTCGCGCCGTCGCCGCCCGAATTTGACGATTTTATAGAGGGGGAGAACCGGCATATTTTGTCGGCGGCGCGGGCGCTGGCGGCGGGCGACGCGGCGGCGTCTTCGCTGTATGTGTGGGGCGGCGGCGGCAAAACCTCCCTTTTGCGCGCGACCGCCGCCGGGGCGCGCGCGCATTCGGCGGCGTTTTATGTCGGCGGCGGGCGGGATATTCCGCCGCCGATGCCCGGACTGCTGGCGGCGGACGATTTGCAGCGGCTGTCCGCCGAAAACCGCCTTTTGCTGTTTGACTGGCAGAACAGAATTCGTCCCGGCGCGGCGTATCGCATTTTCGCCGCCGCCGCCGCCCCCCCGGCGAAAGCCGGCGTCGGCGAGGAGATTGCGGCGCGGTTTTGCGCCGGGCTGGTGTTCCGATTGCGCGAAATTTCGGAGACGGAAAAACGCCGCGCCTTGTCGCGCTACGCCCGCCGCCGCGGTTTCGCCCCGCCGGAGCGGGTGCTGAATTTGCTGCTGACCCGTCTGCCGCGCGACATGACGAGTTTGACCGCGGCACTGGCGGATTTGGACGAATTCCTGCTCGCCCGCGCCCTGCCGCTGACTTCGCAGTCGGCGGGAAAATGGCTGCTGCGCCGCCGCCCCGCGCTTTTCGGCGGATAGCGGCGGCGGATTTCGGCGTAAAAATCGCCGCGGCGGGAGGGAGAAGATGTTGCGAATTTTTTCCGCAATTTTCCGCCGCGCTTTTTCGCCGGACGGGGCGAAAAATACGGGGGCGGCTTTTCGTAAAAAAATGGTATACTTATGGACGGAACGGGCGGCGCGGTTGTCGTCCGAAAATCAAAGAAGGGGATCACGATGAACAAAGCGGTACAAACTCTCATTTTGACGGCGGCTCTGGCGACCATTCCGGCGGCGGCGCACGGCGACAACGCGGGTATTGAACGCGACTACAACGAGGCGGTTACAACGGAGCAGGAGTGCCGCAAGGCGTTCGGCGACGACAATTGGGCGGCGTACACCTGCCGCGAACCCGCCGCGCGCGCGATTTTAATATTCGGTCCCCATCTGACCTGCCACCGCGCGAAAGAAAAAATAGAATCCTGCCGCGGCCATCCGCGCCGATAATCGCCGGCGGCGCGTCCCGGCGCGCGATGCGCGGTCCGCATAGACCGCCGTTGCCGCAATCGCCGCGAAACTGATGCAATTGGCGGGCGACGAGAATTACCGGCACGGCGCGGCGGGGAAGATCGGCGTTCTGCTGGCGAATTTGGGGACGCCGGCGGCGCCGACGGCGAAGGCGGTGCGCGGATATTTGCGGCAATTTTTAAGCGATCCGCGGGTGGTGGAGGCGCCGCGGTGGAAGTGGCTGCCGGTGCTGTTCGCGGTCGTTCTGCCGTTTCGCGCGCCGCGCACGGCGCGGGCGTATCGCAAAATTTGGACCGCGGACGGTTCGCCGCTGCTGTTGAATTGTCGCGCCCAGCGGGACGCGGTCGCCGCCGCCTTCGCCGCCGCGCCGGTGGCGGTGGAGCTCGGAATGTCCTACGGCGCGCCGTCGATCGCCGACGCGCTGCGAAAATTGAAGGCGCAAAACTGCCGCCGCATTGTCGCGCTGCCGCTGTATCCGCAATATGCGGGCAGCACCGGCGGCTCGGTTTTCGCCGATGTCGCGCGCGAATTGTCGCGCTGGCGGGCGGCGCCGCATTTGCGTTTTGTCGCCTCCTACTGCGACGACGAAAGATATATTGACGCGCTGGCGGGGTCAATCGCCGCGCATCGGCGGACGCACGGACGCCCCGACAAACTCGTATTTTCCTTTCACGGCACGCCGCGGGCGATGCTGGACGCGGGCGATCCCTATTATTGTCATTGTCAAAAAACGGCGCGTCTCGCCGCGGCGCGTCTCGGTCTCCGCGACGACGAATGGACGGCGACTTTCCAATCGCGCTTCGGTCGCGCGGAATGGCTGCGCCCGTATACCGACGAGACGCTGCGCGGGTTGCCGCGGCGGGGCGCGCGCGACGTGCAGGTGGTATGTCCGGCGTTTTCGTCCGATTGTTTGGAGACGCTGGAAGAAATCGCCGTGGAAAACCGCGAAATTTTTTTGCGGGCGGGCGGCGCGCGGTTCGGTTATATCCCGGCGTTGAACGATTCGCCGGCGCATATTGAATTTTTGACCGCGCTGCTCCGCGACAATATCGGCGACTGGCTTTCGCATTTGCAAAAACAAAACGCCGCCGAAGTGCGCGATTTGCAGAAACAAAACGCCGAATCGCTGCGGCGGACGCTGCAAAACAAAGACGCCGAATCGCCGCCGGAATCGCCGTCATAGTACGAAACGGGAAACGGAATTCCGCCGCGCCGCCTCATTTTTGCGCGTTGTTCGGACCGGAATCCGCGAAGTTTTATTTTCCGCCGCCGGAGGCGCGAAATTGCAGCGGTACCGCGCGCAAAACGAGGGAGGCGGCGAACATCCACGCGGCGGTCCATAACAGAATCGCCGTCCACGAAATTCCGGCGTCTAACAGCAGACCGTACGCCGCCGGTCCGATCGCCGAAAACAGCACCACCATCGCCTGCGCCAGCGCGCGCACCGCGCCCAAATGCGCGCGCCCGTACATTTCCACCCACAGCGCGTTGACGGACGGCACGCCGATTCCCGCGCTCATCCCCATCAGCCCGTAATAGACGAACGACAGCCCGGGAAAATCCGCCCACGCCGGCAGGAGAACGGAAAGAATCAGCGGCGCGAGCATCCATTTCACCACCCGCGCGCCGCCGAATTTGTCGGTCAGTACGCCCGCCGTCAAAGACGCCAGCACCGATCCCGCCGAATACGCCGCCACCCCCGCCGTCCACGGCAAAAAATCAATTCCCTTATATTCCGCCAAGCCGAATTGGTGAAAAAACAACGCCGTCACGACGCACGGCGGCGCGAAAATCGCCGGCGCGGCGAGCCAGAAACGCGAATCGCGCAGCACCTGTCCGCGCGTCCACGAATCGTTTCCGCCGTCCGCCGAAGAATGCGCCGGCGGCGCGGACGGCAACCCGCGCAGCAGCCATTGCGACGCGAGAAGCACGACCGCGAATTGCGCGAGCGCCGCGCCCTGCCACACTTCGCGCCACTGCAAATACATCAGGGAAGCCGCGACGAGCGGCGGCGCGAGCGCCTCGCCGACGCTCATTCCGAGTCCGGCGACGCCGAGGGATTTGCCGCGCGATTTCGTCGCCAGACGCGCCGTCGTCGTGATGCCGGTGTGCGACGACAGCCCCTGCCCGAACAGACGCAGACAAAAAAACGCGAACGCCAGATGCCACGCCGCTTCGGCGAAGGACAAAAGTATCGCGGCGAATCCCAGCCCGCAAACCACCGCGGCGGCGTAGCGGCGCAAATCGGCGGCGTCGATCAATTTGCCGGCCCACGGCAGAACCGCCGCGCTGCATAAGGTCGCCGCCGAATACAGCGCGCCGATTTCGCCGTGGCTCAGCGCGAACGAATCGCGCAGTTGCGCGTTAAACAACGAAATGAAATGCGTCTGCCCGAAAGCGGAGGACAAATTCAACAAAAATCCGAAGGCGACGACGCGCCACATCGCGGAAACTATCGCAGCGCGGCGACGACCGGCGTATGATCGGAGGGACGCTCCCAGCCGCGCGGCGCCGGGTCGGGCGCGCAGCCGACACATTTTTCCCGCAACTCGGCGGACAGCAAAATTAAATCAATTCGCGCGCCGCGATTGCGGCGGAACGCGGCGGCGCGATAATCCCACCACGAAAAACTTTTTTCGGGCTGCGAAAAAAGACGGTGCGCGTCCGCGTAGCCGGCGGCGAGAATTTTTTGCAGCGCGGCGCGTTCCGGCGGCGACGCCAGCACTTCTTCGCCCCATTCTTCGGCGTCGTAAATATCCTCGTCGGCGGGCGCGATGTTGTAGTCGCCCCCGGCGGCGACGGCGGAAAATTGCGCGCGCGCCTCGGAAAGATAATCGCAAAAATCGGCGTACCATTCCAATTTATACCGGTATTTTTCCGATTCCAGATTCTCCCCGTTGGGCGCATACACTGACACCAGACGCAGCGGCGCGCCGTCGTACTCCGCGGTCGCGGCGACGACCCGCGCCTGTCCGTCGTCCGGGCGTTGCGGCATCCCGCGGACAATGTCGGACAGCGGAACGCGCGCGACAATCGCGACGCCGTTGTAGGATTTCTGCCCGTAATGCGCGGTTTGATAGCCCGCCGCCGCCAGGTCGGCGAACGGAAAATTGTCGTCGGTGCTTTTCGTCTCCTGCAGCAGGACGACGTCCGGCGCGAATTCGGAAAGGCACCGCAAAATATGCGGCAGACGCGCGCGCGCCGAATTTACGTTCCACGCGGCGATTTTCATTTTTTGCCGCGCGGTTTAATTTCCGCCCCCGGTTCTTCGGGTTCGTCGTCGGTCATTTCCGCCGGGAATCCGTCCGCCAGAATTCTCACGCCGCAGGCGTCCTCCAGACGGCGGATGATGTTCGGCGACCATTCGCGCGCGCCGTAGCGTTTTTCGCCGTCCTTAAAAATCCGCACCAGCAGCGGCGAAAGTTCCAGCGGCGCGTTAAATTTTTCGGCGACCGCCTGAAACAGCGACACGTCCTTTACGACGAGGTCCATCGTAAAATTAATGTCGCGGCTGCCGTTGAGAATCACCTGCCCCTCGGTTTCGTGAACGAAAGAGTTGCCGGACGAAATGCGGAACGCCTCGTAGGTCGTCGCCATGTCCATTCCCGATTTTTTACATACCGCGAACGCCTCGCACAGCGAGACGAGATTCGCGGTCGCCAGATAATTCGTCGCCACTTTCAGCACGGACGCCGAACCGAGTTCGCCGGTATGCAAAATGCGCCGCCCCATCGCCGAAAGCGCCGGCATCGCGCGTTCGAAAGTTTCGCGCGCGCCGCCGGCGAAAATTGCGATGTTGCCGGTGGCGGCGCGATGACAGCCGCCGGACACCGGACAATCCAGCGCGTCGCCGCCCGCCGTCCGCACTTTTTCGCCGATGCGCCGCACTTCGGAATCGTCGGTCGTGCTCATTTCGCCCCAAATCGCGCCCGCCGAAAGCCCGGCGAGAACGCCGTTTTCCGCCTCCATCACTTCGGCGGACGCCGCCGGAGACGGCAGACAGGTAATCAACATTTCCGCGTTTTTCGCGCAGGCGGCGGGCGAATCCGCCCATTTCGCGCCGCCATCCAAAAGCGGGCGCGCCGCGTTTTCGTCCAATTCGTGGACGGTCAAATCAAAGCCGTTGCGCAGCAAACTCCCCGCGAGTTTGCCGCCCACATTCCCCAGCCCGATAAATCCGATTTTCATTTCGCTCCCCGTTTCCGTTTAAGAAAAAATAACGCCGCCGATATTATAAACTTTGGCACTGTAATTTTTTATTTCATGGAACCTAAAATTTATGGTTTTGGGGGAATTTCGGTGATAGCATAAAGTCGGTTTTCGGTTTTCGCGCGGCGGGAACCGGAATTTTTATCATCAAACAGGAGAAATCCTATGTGCAATACCGCAGAAAAACCGTCCGTCCAAACCGCCGAAAAGAACATTTTGGAGGTCATCAGGGCGAATCCGGGCATTAAAAACAACGACATAGCGCGGGTACTCGGCTATGTTTTTGACCTTGGCAGAACTTGTCGGGGTTGGTTCGTTCGCAACATTGTGGACTCGCTTGTCATGCGGGGAATCGTGGCGCGCCCGAAATATCGCTCTACGGCGTGCTGGCTTGTCTCCGATTTTCCGGGCAGGGGCGGGGGATAATCCCCGCCGCCTCCGACATTAACAACCCACTGGCAACGGATAAACGTTCGTTCCCCGCAACTTTTCGCATTCGGCGATTTCGCGCGCGCGTTTCTTATCCGTTTCAACGCCTTGATACACGGAAAATGCCTCTTCCGCCGTCATGCTTAATAACGGAGAACGGCATTCGGACAGAACGCGGGAATATGTCGTTTCCGTTTCCGTCAACTGCAGCAGATAACCGTCCAATTTTTTCTGCTCCAAGTCCCCGTCAATCGCCACGGGCACCTCGGTACAAACCGAATTATAAACGGTTTTTGTAGTCGTAGTGCAGAGGAAATACGGGATAGACGAACAAGTCGTCACCGGCACCACGGACGGCACCTGATGACAAGAACTGTAAGTTCTATACCCTCTTGCAAGGGCGAGTTCGGAATCAGCAATCGTCGCGAAAATTGCGTCCAATTGCAGTCCCAGACCCCGCACTTGCGGAGTTTCGTCGCAAATATAGTCCGCCCGTTCGTCGGCGGTCATTTGTTCCAATTCCGCCAGGGACGCCCCGCATCCGCCCAAAAGCAGACATCCAAGGTAAAAAGCAATCGTTTGTATTCGCAACATTGTTCCTTATGATAACAAATTTTTACGCCAGCCCGTAATGTTTCAGCAGCGCGGCGGAATCGGGGGCGCGTCCGCGCGCGGCGACGAACGATTCCATCGCCGGACGGGTTCCGCCCGCCGCCAAAATTTCGCGGCGAAAACGCGCGCCCAAGTCCGCGTTTAATATGTCGCCGCTTTCTTCAAACAGCGCGAACATGTCCGCCGAAAGCGCCTCCGCCCACAGATAACTGTAATAGCCCGCCGCGTAGCCGCCCGCGAAAATGTGCGAGAAACCGCACGGGAAACGGTCCCATTCCGGCGCGTCCAAAAGCGCGGTTTCGCGCCGCGTCTCGCGCAGGATTTCCATAAACGGACGTGGCGAAGACGAATGCAGCGACAAGTCAAACTGCGCGAATTCAATCTGCCGCAAAAGGCGAAGTCCGGCGTGAAACCGCCGCGCCGCCCGCGCCTTTTCGAACAACGCGCGCGGCATCGGCGCGCCGGTTTTGACATGCGCGGTCATCGGCTCCAAGACGCGCCAGTCCCAGATGAAGTTTTCCATAAACTGGCTCGGCAATTCCACCGCGTCCCATTCCACGCCGTTCATTCCGGACGCCGAATAATCCTCCGCCTCGGTCAGCAAATGATGCAGCGCGTGTCCGAATTCGTGAAATAACGTCTGCGCCTCGTCCCAGTTGACGAGCGCCGGGGCGTCCCCCTTCGGCGGAGTAAAATTGCAGACGATGTGCGCCGCCGGATGCTGCAATGCGCCGTCGCGGCGGCAGCGCGAAAGCGCCTCCGCCATCCACGCGCCGCCGCGTTTGGTGTCGCGCGCGAACAAATCCAAATACAAGCCGCCGAGACGCGCGCCGTCCGCGCCGGTGACCGAAAAAACGCGCGTTTCTTCCAGCCATTTCGGCGCGTCGTCCGCCCGCAAATCCGCGCCGAATAATTTCCGAATGCAGGCGAAAAGTCCGCGCAATACATTGTCCGTCTGCAAATACGGGCGCAGTTCGGCGGCGGAAAAATCAAACTTCTTCCGCCGCAGACGGTCGGCGGCGAACGCCATATCCCACGGTTGCAGTTCGGCGATTTGCAATTCGGCGGCGGCGAAATCGCGCAACTCCGCCAGTTCGCGGCGGGCGTGCGGCATCGCGCGCGCCGCCAGGTCGCGCAAAAATCGCCGCGCCGCTTCCGGCGATTCGGCCATCCGCGTCTGCAATGCGAGGGCGGCGTAGTCGGCGAATCCCAAAAGCGCCGCCTGCCGGTTTCGCAGACCGACGATTTCGCCGATTAACGGCGAATTGTCGCGCGCCGCCGGCCCGTATTCGCAGGCGCGGGTGTGATACAGGCGATACATTTCGCGCCGCAATTCGCGCGCCGGCGCGTATTGCATAAACGCGGAATAGGACGGCGGCAGCAGCGAAAAACGATATTTTCCGTCCTTTTTTCGCGCCGCGTTTTTGATGTCGTCCGGCATGTCGCCGAGGTCTTCCGCCGCCGCCGAAACCGCGCCGTCGTTGGTGGCGTCCAGCAGATTTTCTTCAAACTTCGCCGAAAGCGCCGAAAGGCGTTCGCTGTTTTCGCGGAACTCTGTTTTTTGGGCGGGCGGCAAATCCGCGCCCGAAAGGACGAAATCGCGCAGCGCGTCCCGGAGTATTTTTTGCCGCGCGGCGGGGAGCGTTTCGGCGTTTTGCGCCAGCGCGCGCAGGTTTTTGTATACGCCCTCGTGTTGTCCGAGACGCGCGAAAGCCGCCGCGATTTTGGGCAGATTGCGCCCGTGCGCCTCGCGCCACGGCGGGACGCTCATCACCGAATGCATGTGCGCGATTTGGCTCCACACCCGTTCCACGGATTCTTCGGCGGCTTCCAGCGGTCGCCACATTAAATTCCATTCGGGGCGGGCGCGGGCGGCGGCGTCGGCGGCTTTCGCCAGATTCGCCAGAACCGCGTCCACCGCGGCGTCCGCCTCTTCGGGGCGGATTTCCGAAAACCGCGGGCGGGCGGCGAAATGTAAAATTGCGTTGTCGGCTGTCGTCATTTATAATTGCGTTCCCGCGCCCTTAGCTCAGCGGATAGAGCGTTGGCCTCCGAAGCCAAAGGTCAGAGGTTCAAATCCTCTAGGGCGCGCAGCGGGAATCAAAACAGCGGGCGATCCCACGCGCCGTCAAAAAAACATTCGCCGGCCGGAACGCGCGCGCGCTCGGCGGTTTCGCGTTCGCGCAGATCGGTTTCCAGACGCTCCGCGCCCGCCTGTTCGCCGATTGCTACGACCGACATGCATTCAAAATTTTCCGGCACATTAAACGCGGCGACCGCCGCCTGCGGGTCAAAACCGCCCATTTGGTGGCAGCGCAGTCCGTGGTGTTCGGCTTCCAAAACCAGGGCGAACGCCGCCGCGCCGGCGTCGTATTGTCCGTGGCGGTTGGGTTTGCCGTCGCGCGCGAAAACTTTGGCGGCGCACACCAGCACGAGCAGCGGCGCGTTTTTCGCCCATCGGCGGTTGCCTTCCGCCAGACATTCCAGCATTCGCCGCCACGCCTCCGGATTGGCGTATTTGTCGCAAAAGACGAAGCGCCACGGTTCCGCCCCGAAGCAGGACGGCGCCCATCGCGCGGCTTCCGCCATCGCCGTGCGCGTTTCTTCCGGCACCGGCTTGTTGACGTCAAAGGAGCGCGGACTCCAGCGGCTGGCCTGCAGCGGATGTATCGGGGCGCGGGTTTGCGCGGGTTTATGCATTTTCGTTTCTCTTTTCGCGGACGAATAAAACCGCAAGTATACCTTTTTTTACCGCCTTTTTACCGCCCGCGCCGCCGCGCGAGATTGCAGTTTTGCGGTTTTGCGTTGTCGCCGTATGTTATAATGCGCGGCGGTGCGGCGCGGTGAACCTCCTTTGCGCCGCGCCTTTTATTTGCCGCAGCGAAGGGGAGAATCGTGGACGAATATATTTTTACCTCCGAATCCGTGTCGGAGGGGCATCCGGACAAGATCGCCGACCAGATTTCGGACGAACTTGTGGATATGGCGATGCGGGCGGGGGCGGACGCCCGCGCCGCCTGCGAGACGCTCGTAAAAGACAACCGCGTCGTGCTGGCCGGCGAAATGCGCCCGCTCGTCGCGCCGGAGGACGCCGAACGCGCGGTCCGGCGGGTCGTCCGCGAAATCGGCTATGTCGGCGAAAAATACGGATTTGACGGCGACACCTGCGAGGTGATCAACTATCTCGGCGGACAGTCGTCGGACATCGCCGCCGGCGTGGACGGCGAAAACGCCCTCGGCGCGGGCGACCAGGGGATTATGTTCGGATACGCCTGCCGCGAAACCGAATCGCTGATGCCGCTGGCGGCGGATTTGTCGCATCGTCTCGTCCGCCGCCACGCCGAACTCCGCAAAAACGGCGCGCTGCCGTGGCTGGGGCCGGACGCCAAATCGCAGATAAGCGTCCGCTATCGCGACGGCAAGCCGCTGCGGGTGGAGGCGGTCGTGTTTTCCACCCAGCACGACCGCGAAATTGACGGCGCGGAAGTGCGGCGCGACGATCCGCACGTCCGCGAGGCGGTGATGGAAGAAATCATCAAGCCGGTCGCCGGAGAATGGCTGGCGGCGGACTGCAAATTTCATATTAATCCGACCGGTATTTTTGTGCTGGGCGGACCGGTCGCCGACTGCGGACTTACGGGGCGCAAAATTATCGTGGACACTTACGGCGGCGCGGCGCCGCACGGCGGCGGGGCGTTTTCGGGCAAGGATCCGACGAAGGTGGATCGTTCCGCCGCCTACGCGTTGCGCCGCATCGCAAAAAGCGTCGTCGCCGCCGGGCTCGCCGACCGCTGTCTGATTCAGGCGGCGTATGCCATCGGCGTCGCCGCGCCGGTGAGTTTGCTGGTGCATTCGCACGGCGGCGGGGACGACGCGTCGCTCGCCGCCCTGGTGCGCGAAGAGTTTGATTTGACGCCGGCGGGAATCATCCGCGAGTTGGATTTATGGCGTCCGATATACCGCCCGACCGCCGCCCACGGACATTTCGGCCGCGCCCCGGAGAACGGATTCTTCACCTGGGAAAAACCGAAAGAACTGCGCTAAACGCCGTTTTCGTTTTCAACGGCGCGCGCGAAATCCCGCCCCCCGTCCCATTCCTGCGAAAGCAGGAATCTCCGCGCCGAAGGCGCAAATTGTAAATCACAGGAATTACAATTACCCGCCGCTTTGCGGCGGCGGAGATTCCTGCCTTCGCAGGAATGGGATTAAAGAGATTCCGGTCCCCGCGTTCGCGAGGATAAACTTTCGCCGGAATGGCGTATTTTTATATTTTCGGATACCGCCAAATTCGGTATTGTCCGTAAAGACAAAAAGCACCGCCATTCCGGCGAAAGCCGGAATCTCTTTTCTGCGTAGCAGGAATCTCTCCCCTAAAACCGCCGCACCGCCGACAAATTGAAGCGGGCGTTGTCGCCGAACTCGTCCGCCGATTCCCAACGAAATCCCGCCGAGGGCGAAATCGTCCAGCGGTTATAGCGGAGAACGCCCTCCAAATTCAAGGCGTTGTCCGTCTCGCTGTACGTCTCCGTCAAATGCGAATGCAAACGGTACGTCGGCGATACTTTCCAAATTCCGCCGTGGTAATCCGCAGACAACGAAAAATCGTAATCGGCGGTTTCGCCTTGCACGGTTTCGGAGAACGCGGCGGTCCACAAATCGGCGGTGTATTCGCCGCCGCTTTCGTAGCGGAAATCGCCGAAGTCGCCGTTGGAATTCGCCTGTCCGGCGGCGTAGTACAGATGCCAGCGGTCTTTGCGGAAATTTAGGCGACCGCCGACGTTGTACGCGTAGCCGCTTTCGGTAGCGGAATATCCGTAATCGGGGGCGAAATGGAACAGCGAAAAATCACCGCCAGAAAGGTACGCCGCCATAAACCCGACAACGCCAACGCCCAATCCGATAACCGCCAAATCCCGGGCGTTGCTGTCGCCGTCGCTTCCGCTTGTCTGCGTACCGTCGCCGCCCGTATTTTCGCCGCCGTTGCCGCCGCCCGTCGCAGCGACATAGCCCTGCGTTTGCGGCGTGATGTCGGTCGCTTCGGCAAAATTGCCGTCAAGGAATAATTCCCCCGCCGCAGTATCCAACTCGGCGGCGGTCTTCGTCTCGCCGGTCGCTTCCGCCAACGCCCAATTATCGGGCGCAGTGCCATACACGACAAAGGGACCTCTCACGCCGTCTGTCAGGCGACCAACTCCCAACAAATCCCCCGCTTCTATTGATTCGCCGCTCCCAAACAGCGGCAGTCCGTTGGCATCCATTACAGTAGGATTTGCCGAAAGACCCGCCTCCGGGTCTCCGGGATTAAACCGCCGAATAACGGAAGCGAATTGCCCGGCATTGGCATCGGCGACTATTCCGGCGACAATCTGGGCGACGGTTTCGCTCAAATCAAAATCAATGCCGACAAGATCGGTAAATGTCTCCGACGCCCGCTGATACACGTCCGCCTGCGCATCCGCCTGTTGCGCGTACGCCGCCGTCGTTCCGACCGCCGCGAACAGAATGCCCGCCCCAAAGGCAAAAATTAACCGCTGAAAAACGCCGCCAAACGGCGCGTTTTTATATTTCGCCCCCCCCCCCCCCTTAAAATTGAGAGTGGGCGCGAAAACGTTGTTCAGCGCGTCAAAAACCGCCCGAAACGCGCGGCAAACGATTAAATTGATCTTTTTCATCGGAATACTCCCGTTAATGTCAATATCGCGCCTCCACGGACGCTTTCGGAATTATAGCACGGAATCGCCTGCACGAGTCCGGAATCGCCGATTTTTTTCGCCCCGATGCAAAAAAGTGCAAATAATTCGCAAAAACACGCCCCCGCTGTGGTTTTTTCGTCCGATTTTGCGGCGAACTGGCGGATTCTGCGGCGGGCAACGCGAATTTTCCGCTCCGCCGCCGGATTTCGCCGCTCTCCGTCCCATTCCTGCGAAGGCAGGAATCTCCACGCCGAAGGCGGTAATTGTACAATTTCCCGCCGCTTTGCGGCGGCGGAGATTCCTGCCTTCGCAGGAATGGGAATGAGATTCCGGCTTTCGCCGGAATGGCGGTTCTTTTTGTTTTTGCGGACAATACCGAATTTGGCGGTATCCGAAAATATAAAAAACACCATTCCGGCGAAAGTTTATCCTCGCGAACGCGGGGACCGGAATCTCTTTTATTCCATTCCCGCGAACGCGGGAATCTAATGGCGGCGGCGGAATTTGCGGGCGAAAAGGCGCGGGTGTGATAATATCGGCGCGATGAAGGGGCGGAGTATTTCCAAAGGGGCGATTTGCGCGGTCGGCGGCGGAGTCGCGGCGGCGGCGGCTTGCTGGTGGCTGACCGCGACAATGGCGGCGGATTTCGCCGACGCCGCGCCGGGGCGCATCGCGGAGTGGTGGGGCGCGTCGTTTGCGGTGCTGTTTGCGATGTGGGCGGCGATGATGGCGGCGATGATGGCGCCCGCCGCCGCGCCGTTTTTGCGTCTGTTTTGGCGGTGTCGCGCGCATCTCGGCGGGGATTCTCCGGCGGCGACCGCGGCGGCGGCGGGCGGATATTTGTCGGCGTGGATGCTGTTTTCCGCCGCCGCCGCCGCGCTGCATTCGGGGGCGAATTCGGCGGCGATGCTGGGGGACGGAATGTCGCTGCATTCGCCGGAAATCCGCGCGATGCTGTTCGCCGCCGCCGGGGCGTATCAACTGACGCCGTTCAAATTCGCCTGTCTGCGCGGTTGTCGTCCGCCGCCGCTGATGTTAATTTTGGATTGGCGTCCGGGAATCGGCGGCGCGTTCGCGCTCGGCGCGAAAAACGGAATGTATTGCGTCGGCTGCTGCTGGGCGCTGATGCTGTTGCTGTTCGCCGGCGGCGTGATGGATTTGCGCTGGATCGCCGCGCTGACATTGTACGCGCTCGCCGAAAAGGCGTTTCCGTCGCCGCGGATTCTGGCGCGCGCGACCGGATTCGGGCTGCTGTTTTTCGCGGCGGCGGAATTGGTTTCGTAAATTTCTGTTCTTCGTTCATCAAAAAAGAAAGGCGGCGCGGGTATGAAATGGCATATTGAAGGAGAGGTGATTCTCAGCTGCAACTGCGATTTGTTTTGCCCGTGCGTGGTGTCCCTGGGGCGCGCGCGGCCGTCGGCGGGATATTGCCAGTCGTGGTGGGGAATCCGCGTCGCGTCCGGCGAATGCGAAGGCGAAAAACTGGACGGAATGTGCGTCGGCATCCTTTTGGACGTGCCGGGACGGATGGGCGAAGGCGGCTGGACGGTCGCCCTGTACATAGACGAACGCGCCGGAGACGCCGCCTTCGCCGGGCTGCAAAAAATCTTCACCGGACGGGCCGGCGGCTCTTTGGGGATTCTTTCAATGTTGGTTTCCGACGTGCTGGGGAGCGAACGCGCCGCGCTGGAATTTTCCGAAACCGCGGACGGCTGGCGCATGACCGCGACCGCCGCCGACAAAAAAATCGCCGATTGCGCGATTAACCGCGTCCACGGACGGCGCGAAGGCGAGGCGGTGATGATCCGCAACTCCCAATACTGGGTCGCGCCCGACGTCGTCGTGGCGGAGGGCGGCAAAAGCCGCGTCCGCGCCTTCGGGCGGGTGTGGGATTTTTCCGGCAAAAGCGCCGAATATGCCAAAGTTTCGTGGCGCGGCGACTGACCCTCCCGCGCCGACAATTCCAACAATAGAGGAGTATCGCAATGGATCTTTCCGGACTGGGAAAAAATCCCGCCAACTATGTACCGCTGACGCCGCTCAGTTTTCTCCGCCGCGCCGCCCGCGTCTATCCGCACCGCGCGGCGACGATTTACGGCGGCAAAACGCGGACCTGGGGCGAAGTATTTTCGCGCTGCAAGCGATTCGCCGCGGCGCTTCGCAAACGCGGAATCGGACGCGGCGACGTCGTCTCGTTCGTCGCCGCCAATACGCCCGAACTTTTCGAGGCGCACTTCGCCGTGCCGATGGCCGGGGCGGTGTTGAACGCCGTCAACGTGCGCTTGGACGCGGCGACTTTGCGCTATATTTTTACGCACGCCGAGACGAAAATTGTCTTCGCGGACGGTGAATTCGCGGCGAAAACGCGCGCCGCGATCGCGGAAATGCCGAATCCGCCGCTGCTGGCGGACATTACGGACGATTCTTTTTCGGGCGGCGAGACAATCGGCGAATGCGACTACGAGCAATTTTTGGAATCCGCGGATGGCGAAGAGTTGTTTATGATGCCGGAGGACGAATGGGATCCGATCGCCCTCAACTACACTTCCGGCACCACCGGCAATCCGAAGGGCGTGGTGTATCACCACCGCGGCGCGTATTTGATGGCGTCCGGCACCGCCGCCGGATGGGAGATGAAAACGCACGGCGCGATGTTGTTTACGGTGCCGATGTTCCACTGCAACGGCTGGTGCTATCCGTGGACGCAGGCGTTGCTGGCCGGCGCGGCGATATGTCTGCGCAAAATTGACGGCGAAGAAATTTTGCGCCTTATCGCGGCGCACCGCGCGGACTATATGGGCGGCGCGCCGATTGTGCTGAACACCGTCGTCGCCGCGGCGGGCGGAAAAAAACTGCCGCATCCGGTCAAACTCGTCACCGCCGCCGCGCCGCCGCCGCCGTCCACTTTGGCAGCCGCCGAGGCGATCGGATTTGAAGTAATGCATGTCTACGGGCTGACCGAAACTTACGGGCATACGACGATGTGCGCGTGGAAGGGCGACTTGTGGGATTCGCTGCCGCCCGCCGGACGCGCCGAAAAAATGATCCGGCAGGGCGTGGGCTATCCGATTTTGGACGACTGGGCGGTGATGGTTGACGGCGAAATCGCGCCGGCGGACGGACAAACGCCCGGCGAAATCGTCATGCGCGGCAACACGATCATGAGCGGCTATCTCAAAAA
>JBPCXA010000115.1:0-12543 GCA_051008975.1 Gammaproteobacteria bacterium | reverse complement strand
TTTTTTTTCTCCTCCTCTTCTTTCCTTCTTTTTTCTTCTCTCTTCCTCTTTTTTTTCCCCTTCTCTTTTTTTTCTCCTCCTTCTTTTCTCTTCTCTCTTCTTTTTTTTTTCCTTTTTTTTGCAAAGGCAGTTTTCTTCCCCCCCCCCCCCCCTTAAATGAAAACCGAAACCAGTCCGGCCCAGACGAACGCGCCGAACCAGTGATTGAGATTGAACGCCAGCAGGCATTCCGCCGGATCGCGCCGCCGATACAATCGCCAAAACCGGAACACCAAAATCATCGCGCCGATCAACGCCGTCTGATACCACACCGCGCCGGGGAAAAACCATATTCCGAGCGCCGACAAAAGCAGTACCGCCGCGGCGTAGCAAATGCTGACGCAAAGCACGTCGCGTCCGCCGAAAAGAATCGCGCTGCTTTTCGCGCCCGCCCGCCGGTCGTCCTCGCGGTCGCACATCGCGTAAATGGTGTCGTAGGCGAAAACCCACAGCCAATTCGCCGCCGCGAACCCCCACGCTTCGGGCGGCGGCGGCGCCTCGCGCACCGCGGCGTAGGCGATCGGAATTCCGAAACTGAACGCGATTCCCAGAACCGCCTGCGGCGCGCCGACAATTCTTTTTGCGAACGGATAAATCGCCGCCATCGCCAGCGCCGCCGCCGCCCACAGTTTCGCGCCGTACGGCAGAAGCAAAAAAAGAAAAAACGCGACGCACAGCAAAAACGCCGCCAATATCGCCGCTTCGATTCGGGTAATTTTTCCCGCCGCCAGCGGACGATGTTTTGTGCGCGCCACCTTGGAATCCAATTCGCGGTCGGCGATGTCGTTTATCGCGCATCCGAAGGCGCGCATGACAAAAACGCCGGCGACGAAAATACACAGCCACCGCCAGCCCGGAAATCCCTCCGCCGCCAGCCACAATCCCCACAAAGTCGGCCACAACAGCAGCAGCGCGCCCGCCGGTTTGTCCAGACGGACGAGACGGCAATAGTCGCCCAAACGCGCCATCAACAATGTCCGCGCAACAGCCGCCGCGCGTCCGCGAGCGGCAGATACAACATTCGCCGCAAATGTCCGCCGTCCGGCTCGCCGTAAAAAAGTCCGGACAACGCCGCGGCGGCGCGCGGCCAGTCGCGCGGCGGACGATGCGCGGCGTCTTCCAGCATAAACCGCAGCGCGTCCCGGCGCGAAGGCGCGGTTATGCCGAAAATTTCCGCGCCGGCTTCCGCCAAAAAATACGGACGTTTGACGATCGCGCGCCCGCACATTACGCCGTCAAAAATTCGCAAATGCATTTTCGCGGAATCCAAATCGCAAACGCCGCCGTTTAATATCACCGGAAAATCGCGCAAAGATTCTTTCAACCGCGCGGCGCGGTCGTATTCCAGCGGCGGCGCGACGCGGTTTTGCGCGGGATTCAATCCGTCCAAAAACGCGCGGCGCGAATGCAAAATCAGCGCGGACGCGCCGCCGTCCAAAACCGCGCGGACGAAAACATCCAGGCCGGTTTCGCCGTTCATTTCGTCCACCGCGATGCGGCATTTTACGGTGACCGGAATGTCGACGGCGTTTGCGATCGCCGCGACAATCGCGCCGGTGCGCGCGGGGGTTTTCATCAGGGACGCGCCGAATCCGCCGCACCGCACCCGCGGACTCGGACAGCCGCAATTGAGATTGATTTCCGCCGCGCCGTATTCTTCGCCGATTCGCGCCGCCTCCGCGAGACGATTTTTGTCGCGCCCGCCGAGTTGCAGCGCGACCGGAGATTGTCCGCCGAAATCCAAAAGACGTTCGCGGCGTCCGTGAATGACCGCGTCGGCGGCGAGCATTTCGGAATACAACATCGCCGGCGGACACAGGAATCGCCACAGCCGCCGCGCCGCCGCGTGCGAATGCCGCATCATCGGCGCCGCGCAAAATTTCCGCGCCCGCGACAAATCCCCGAACGCGCCGGATTTTTGCGGCTCGCCCGCGGCAAAGTCGTTCATAGTTTTTATTCCTATTCGTTCGTGCGCAAATTGCGCTGGCGGTCGGCGGCGGCGGCGGCGAGTGCGCGCAAAATTTCGATCGTCGCCTCCCAGCCGATGCACGAATCGGTTACGCTTTGCCCGTAAGTCAGTTCCTTTCCCTGCACGATTTCCTGCGAACCTTCCACGAGATTGCTTTCGATCATCGCGCCGATGATGCGCATGTCGCCGGCGGCGATTTGCGCGGCGATGTTTTCCGCCACCTTCGGCTGTTCGCGGTAATCCTTGCCGCTGTTGGCGTGCGAGCAGTCCGCCATCATCCGCGCCGGAAGTCCGGATTGCGAAAGGACGGCGGCGGCGGCGTTTATGCTTTCGGCGTCGTAGTTCGGTTTTCCGCCCCCCCCCCCGCAGAATAATATGCGCGCTTTTGTTGCCCTTCGTAGCAGAAATTGCCGACCGTCCGGCGCGCGTGAGCGACAAAAAATGATGCGGATGTCCGGCGGCGCGGACGGCGTCCGCCGCGATTTTAATGTTTCCGTCCGTGCCGTTCTTAAAACCGACCGGGCAGGACAGGCCGGAGGCGAGTTCGCGATGGCTCTGGCTTTCGGTCGTGCGCGCGCCGATCGCGCCCCAGCCGATCAAATCCGCGTGATACTGCGGCGAAATGACGTCCAAAAACTCCGTCGCGCACGGCAGATTCAGGCGGTTCAATTTCAACAAAAGATCGCGCGCGAGTTCCAGCCCCTCGTTGATTTGATAGGAGCCGTCCAGGCGCGGATCGTTAATCAGCCCCTTCCAGCCGACGGTGGTGCGCGGTTTTTCGAAATACACGCGCATCATCACCAGCAAATGACGCGAAAACTCCGCCGCCGCCGCCGCGAGTTTCTCGCCGTATTCCAGCGCCGCGGCGGGATCGTGAATGGAACACGGCCCGACGACGACGAGCAGGCGGTCGTCGCCGCCGTGGATAATTCGTTCCGCCGCCCGCCGCGAATTGACGATGTGCGCTGCCGTCTCCGCGTCCGCCGGCAGTTTGTCCAGCAGCGTCTGCGGCGGAATCAATTCCCGCACTTCCGTAATGCGAATGTCCGATATTTTTTGCATCCCGTCTCCCGTTCCGTTCAAATAAAACCCGCAATTGTATCCCGTCCGCCGCGAAAAAACAATCGCGCCCGTCCGCGAAAGACGTTTTCGCCGCTTGCGCCGGTTTCGGGCGGCGAAACGGTGATACAATCCCGTATATGCCGTTGAAAACGAATCGCTTGCCGGCGGCGAAGGGGTTTGTCGTCTGCGAAATGATTCTGGACAATCCTTCCGCGTTGAACGCGCTGACCCCCGATATGGCGCGGGACGCGCGCATCGCCTTGCGCGAATGGGCGGCGGACGATTCGGTCGCCGCTGTCGTGTTGCGCGGCGCGGGCGAAAGGGCGTTTTGCGCGGGGGGCGACGTGCGTTTCGTCCGCGACCGAATTTGCGCGGGCGACGCGGCGGCGGCGGACGCGTATTTCGCGGACGAATATCTTTTGGACTATGCGCTGCATTGTTTCGCGAAGCCGCTGATATGCCGCGGCGGCGGCGTTCTGATGGGCGGCGGAATGGGAATTTTCCAGGGATGCGACGTGCGCGTCGTCGCGCCGAATACGAAGGCGGCGATGCCGGAATGCAAAATCGGATTCTTCCCCGACGTGGGCGCGGCGTTTTTTATGGATCGATTCCGGGACGCGCCGCAAACCGGATATTATCTCGGATTGAGCGGGCGCGTTTTGGACGGCGAAACCGCGCTGCAAATCGGCGCGGCGGATGTCTTGCTCGCGGACGATTCGTACGACGAAATGCTCTCCGCCCTGCTCGCGGCGGAATGGAATGTCGCCGACAAAAAGGCGGCGGCGCGGCGCGCGGTGCAAACGCCGCAAACGCCCGCGCGGACGCCGCAAAATTCCGGTTTCGCCGACATTCGCGCGACGGCGGAAAAATGTTGGCGCGCCGCGCAAAGCGGCGGGACGGACGCCGCCATCGCCGCGCTGCCGGAAGCGGAGCGCGAAATCGCCGCCGCCGCCAGCCCGCTGTCTTTGCGGGTTTGGACGGAGCATTATCTCCGCCGCCGCCGTTTTCCGAAAGGCGAAAACGGCGCGACATCCGCCGCCGCCCGCGCGCGTTTGCGCGAAATTTTCGCGCGGGATTATGTTTTGGCGCGCAACTTTTTGCGGCGCGGCGATTTCGCCGAAGGCGTCCGCGCGCTGCTGACGGACAAGGACAACGCCCCCGAATGGCGCGCCCCCGCCGACAATTCCGCGGTCGCCGCGATGTTCGAACCCCTCGCCGACAAAACGGAAAAAGAATTCAACCGGCGGCTGGCGGAATTAGATTAATCCTGCCCCGGAATGTCGCGTAAAGTGGCGGAATCCTTTTCCAAAAAAGATTTTTCCAACTCCGTTCGAGACAAAAACTCCATCGCTTGCTCCACGGATTTAAATTCAAACACCTTGGTTTCGCCGAGATTGGAGACGATTTCCACCACAATTTTTTGCACCCGTCGCGGGCGGGAATTGTCCAAAATATCGCCGATTAAGGATGCCAGATTATCGCCGATGGAGGCGATCATTCGTTCGCCGACGGTGTTTTTGCGGGACTCCGGGAGCGCGGAATAGGCGCGCCACGCCGCCGCCGCGCGTGTCTTGTCTTTTTCTTCCCAATTAAAATTGACGCCTTCGGCGGCGAGCAATTCGGAAATCAGCGAAAACGGAATCACGAACAGGTTGATGTCGTTGCTGCGCATCATCGCCATGGACGAATGGCTCCAATTGCCCGCCAGCACCACGACCGAGGCGCGGATGCTGTGATAGCGGCGACGGACGGCGGAATGCGCGGTGCAAATCCAGCTGCCTTTGTCGCGGTTGTGCTTCGTATAACGGATATATTTGGATTCCACCAAAATCAGCGGATGTTCGCCGCCGTCAATAAATACGCCGTCTATGTCGTACCGGTTGCCGCGGCTGTCATACATCAGCAATTTTTTGGACGGCGCGCCGCTTTTGGTGGAAGCGATTCCGGATGTCAGATAACGACAGCCGTAGTCGCCCGCAACGCTTTCCAATTTTTGCGTCAGGGCGCGCTCCATGGACGCGCCGACTGCCTCGCCGATCGCGCTGCCGGGGTTGGCGATGAATTTTGAATCAGCCATGCGCTTTTTTGTATTTTCCGGCGAACGCGGCGAACTGCGCCCCGTCCGCGAACCGGACTTCGGGGACGAACAAATCGGGATGCGCGCCGAACTTTTCCCGTATGCGGCGGATATACTGCGGCGAAATTTCGGTCGTGAAAAAATATCGCCCCAAAGCCGCCGCCGCCCGTCCCAGCGTACCGCTGCCGCCGAACGGGTCAAAGACCAGATCCTCCGCGAGCGAATAATACTGCACGACCCGCTGGCACAGCCGCGCGGGAAACACCGCGGAATGTCCGCGGTCGTACGCGGGCGCGATCTTCCACAGATTGGAAGTTTCATACTCCCCCCCCACTAAACTTTTGCGGACGTGCCGTCCGTCGTACTGCCGGATGTTCCAGTCGACGAGGCGGTCGCATTTTTTGCGGTATACCATCAGGTATTCCGTACGCGAATTGGCCTTGTAGGCCAGCGGGCGGCGATGGCGGGCGAATTGCGCGTTGCGGTTCTTGACGCAGGCCTCGGGCTTCTCCCAGACGATGTCGTCTATGAATTCCCAGTCCTTCGGCGCGAAAAGCGCGTGCAGATCGAACGGTATCGGATAGCGGCGGCTGGAATACTTTCTGCCGGCGCGCGGCAGAATCACCGGCGAAGTATTCAGCACGAAAAACCGCCCGGGCTTGGTGACGCGATGCACCTGCATGAACACTTTCCGCAAAAATTCCAGATACTCCGCATAACTCGCGTAGATGGAATAGTCGCGGGCGTTGTAATACGGCGGCGAAGTGAATGTGAGATGCACCGATTCGGCGGGCGTCTTTTTCAGGGTCGCCAGCACGTCGCCCTGCACGACGAGATTTTTCATAAAATCCGGCGATTCGGTCTGATGCGCGCGGCTGCGGGGCGTGTCGAAATAAAAGGATCGTTCGCACTCGATCACATCCCGAATCAATTCGTTGGGATGCGCGCGCAGTTTTTCCAGCGCGGCGTGAATCGTCTTGTCCTTTTTATTGAACGCCAGAAGTCCGAGCAGCGCCTGCAGTACGACTTGGGGGTCGCGGTCCCGCGTCAAATGCGCGAGCGCGGGAATCGCTTCGCGGTCGCGCATTCTGCCGATGGCGGCGGCGGCTTCGCGCCTCGTCATCGTGCTGGAATCTTCGTCCGCGATTTTTAGCAGCGGAGACAAAAATTTAATGTCGCGGATTTTGCCGAGATTTTTCGCCGCCAAAGTGCGCACCTTGGTGTTTTCGTGGACGAGCAGCGGCAATAGTTTGTCGCCGCAAAATCCGGCGGGCAGACGCCCCAACTTTTCCAGCCAGCGCAGGGATGCGCCGTTGACGGGCGGCGCGCCGGTTTGCGCGTCCGCCGCGGGAGGCGGAACCGCCCGCCGTTGCGCCGTCTGCCGCGCGGGTTTCATACGCCCGTCAAGGACGCGCCGCCGTTCAGCCGCGTGAACATCGCGCCCAAATTGCATTCTTCCGCGTCGCGAATGACGACGACATCCAAAGTCGCCGATTTGAATTGCTCCCGCCAAAACGGCGACAAGTCGGCGAAAAAGTCGCCGCCTTTCGGAAACGGTTCCCGGCGGACGGCGAAACCGTGTCCGAGGAACTTGAATTCCGGAGACAGCGCGATCTTGCCGTCGACAAAATCGCAAATGCATTGAAACCGCTGCTTGCCGTCCACGATTGCGTAGTCCCGCGTTTCGTCGTCCCGCATCGCGACCGCGCGCAGATATATTTTCGGCGAATCGTAGCCGTTGAAAAGCGAGTCCAAAAACAGACGCCGTTTTTCCCGAGTCCAGACGTCCGCGCGTTGAAAATCGGGCGAGACGTCAAACGCCTCCCGCTCGTGATAAAAACGGGCGACGGTGAAGGTTTTGGTTTCGCAGTGCATGACGGTTCTCCTTTTCTCAACAATGGATTTTCGGGAGTATAGCACGGCGGCGGGGCGGTGGTACAATGCGGCGGCGATGAATTTTTGCAATCCGCGGTTTTTGCGGTCGGGATGGACGGCGGCGGACGCCGCGCCGGCGGTGGTGTTCGCCGGGCGCTCCAACGCCGGAAAATCCAGCGCGCTGAACGCGCTGTGCGGCGGACGATTCGCGCGCGCCGCGAAAGCGCCGGGACGCACGCGGATGATCAATTTGTTCGAACTGGCGGGCGGGCGGGTGTTCGCCGATTTGCCCGGCTACGGCTATGCGGCGGTTTCGCGCGGCGAACGGCGTTTGTGGGGGGCGCGCATCACGCGTTTTTTGCGCGCGCCGCAAATCGTCGGGGCGGTGCTGGTGGCGGACTGCCGCCGCGGACTCGGCGAACGGGACGCCGCCCTTCTCGCGCTCGCGGACGGACTGCCCGCGCTGGTGCTGATGAATAAAATCGACAAACTCAACCGCGACCGCGCGCGGCGATGCGTCGTCGACGCCCGCGAACAACTCGCCGAATATGCGCCGTCCGCGCGCGCGCTGCCGTTTTCCGCGCTAAAAAAAGACGGCGTTTGCGAGGCGCGGGAAATCATCGCCGGTTTTTTCGAAGCCCCGTCGCAATAACGCCGCCGACACTTTTGTGCGCGCGCGTTTGTTTTATTAATAAAAAAAATGTTCGCGGAATTGGAAAGATAAAATTTTGCGCGCGATATTGTGTTTTGGAACGTTCGCCGCGTCGGTGTTTTATGTGCGCGTTTGTTTTGTTGACAAAAAAATGTTCGCGGAATCGGATAAAGCGGAATTTTCGCGCGCGATATTTTATTTGTTCATAAAACGACGCGCGGAGTTCGTTATATGAACCGGCGTTTGACCGCGACGGCGAGGGCGGCGGCGGGCAGCAAAAGCGGCGCGGCGGCCAAGGACGGCGTCTGCAGCAAGAGCGCGATTTGCGCGAAAATAATCGCCGCAAAATAATACGCACCGACGAGTCCGGTCGCCGACAATACCGCCGTCGTCACGCGGCGGCGCAGTCCGACGCTCCATACCGCGCACGCCGCCAGCAATGGCACGGCGGCGATTCCCGCCAGACGCCGCCACAGCGCGACCGAGAAACGGGCGCCGCCTTCGCGCAATTCCTGCGAGGCGTCCGCCAGCGCGCGCGCCGACATTTCGCGCGGACGGCGCAGCACCGCCAGCAACGCCGCGGCGGGCGGCGGAAAATCCCATTCGCGCGCGGCGAACGATTCGGCGCGGACGCCGTCTTCGGAAAGCGTCGTTTCTTCGCCGTCCGTCAGACGCCATTTGTCGCCGCGTTGCCGCGCGGTCGCGGCGGCGACGATTCGCATCGCGTTTTTTTGCGGGACATATACGGCGACGCCGCGCATATTTCCGCCGGGGGCGATTTGCGCGGCGTAGAAAAACGCGCCTTCGTGGTGCAGCCACACTTCGCCCTTCGCCGCCGGGGCGTTTTTGACCGCCCGCGCCAGCGATTCGGACGGTTCCAAAAGCAGTTCCCCGACCGCCAGCAGCGCCGCGGCGAAAATAATTCCGCCGCCGCCGGCGAATAGCGCGGCGCGCGCCGGCGACAGTCCGGCGGCGCGCATCGTCCGCAATTCGCGGTTTTCCTCCATTCTTTGCAGCGCGGCGGCGGCGGCGATGGCGCAGGCGAACGGCAGCGTTTCCATCGCCAATCGCGGCGTTTGCAGCAGCGCCAGCAGGGCGGCGGCGGCGAAATCGTGCCTGTCGGCTTCGGCGATCAATTGCAGAGTCGCCACGAGCGCGGTCAGCCCCAGCCACAGCAGCGCGATCGCCGCGCCGACGCGGCGGAAGAAATAACGCGCGAGAATCGGCATTACCGCGTCGGCGCGCGCCGCAGCAAAAGCGCCGCCGCGAACACCGTCCCCGGCGCGAGCAGCATCGCCGGAATAAAATGCAGTCCGGCGGCCATTTGGTCGCGCGCGAAATACATCAGATTGAGATGAATCACGAACAGCAGCAGCGCGGCCATAAATCCGTGCCGCCGCCCGCGCGCGAACGCGCCGCCCAGCATCGGCGCGAGCAGCGCGAAAAACAACGCCGCCAGCGGCTGGTTGATGCGCCACACGATTTCGGTGCGCGCGCGCGGGTCGTCCCACCGCAGGTCGGAAAACGCCGCGCCGCGCGGGCGGACGGCGCGCACCTCCGGCGACGGCGGATAAATGTCCATCCGCGCGAACGAGACGATTTCCGGCGCGTCTTCGCCGTTTTTCGGCAGACGGTAGAACGCGCCGTTTTCCAGCGAAATAAAATCGTCCCGTTCGTCCCGCGCGCGGTAGGCGGCGCGCGCCGAGATAATTTCGCGCGCCTCGTCGTCCTCGCCGGCGACGAAAACATTAAGGGATTTTTCGGATTCTTGTCCGCCGCCGCCGCTGAAAAAATAAGTATAGGCGCCGCCGGGGACGACTCCGAATTCGCCGGGGCGGATGTTGCGCGGGTCCAAATCGCCGGTCAGTTGCGCGCGCAGCGTATCGGCGGCGCGCACCGACCACGGCGACAGCGCGCACGACAGCAGCGCCACGGCGAAAATTACCGGCAGGGCGAACATCACGCCGGGCAGGACGAAATGTCGCAGACCGATTCCGGCGGCGAACCACGCCGCCATTTCGCGCTGCCGGAACGAACGCTCCACCGCCAGCAGCGCGCCGGCGAAGAGCGAAACGACGAGGAGCTGCGGCATATATTTAATTAACGCCAGCGCGAGAAATTGCCACACCGAAGACACCGGCAGCGCGTCCGCGACGGTTTCGGCGAGTAGGCGCGACAAAAAAATCAGCCCGCCGACAATCAACGCCGCCGGAAATACCGCGCCCATGTGGCGCGCGCAGTCGGCGATGTGCGCGCGGCGATAAATCATCGGATTTCCAAAAACGCGCGTTTTTGCAAAACGGAATCGGCGGCGGCGACGCGTTTTCCGAAACCGCCGCCGCCGTCTTTATAAAAAAAACGCGGCGCGTCCGGCGCGGCGATGGCGCGTGTATAATTGCCGCGCGCCGGATGCGGCGTTCGGACGAAAGGGGCGGGCGATGCGGGTTTCATTGTCGGACGGCGATATTTTAGCGGACAAGGGCGACATTCTGCTGTTGCCGGCGGTGTCCAAAGACGGCGCGGCGGTGTTTTCGCCGCCGATGCGCGCCGCCGACCGCGCGTGCGGCGGATTGATTTCGGCGGCGGCGGAGGGCGGATTTCGCGCCGCCGCCGGCGAAACCGTCGTTTTGCATTCGCCGCAATTCGCCTACCGGCGCGTCATGCTCGTCGGATGCGGGGACGGCGGCGCCGCCGAAGTCGCCGCCGCCGTCGGCGACGCGGTCGGCGGAATCGGCAAGGCGGAATCGCTGACGGTATGCTGCGACGAACATCCCGCCGCGGTCGTTTCGGCGGCGGCGGGGGGGGCGTATCGCTATCATTTCGGCGCGGCGTCTCCGTCCGTGTTTGCGAAACAAATGCGGTTTTATTCGCATTCGCGGAAGTTGCCGCCGGAAGTCGTTTCCCGCGGGGCGGCGGTCGGGGAGGGCGTGCGATTGGCGCGGCATCTGGCGGAGCAGCCGGGGAATGTTTGTACGCCGTCTTTTTTGGCGCGGACGGCGCGGCGAATGGCGCGGGAGTTTTCTTCCGTGCAAACGCGGGTGCTGGACGAAAAACAGTTGCGCGCGCTAAAAATGGGCGCGTTTTTGGCGGTGGCGCAAGGTTCGACGCAGCCGCCGAAAATGATCGTGATGCACTATAAAGGCGGCGAGGGCGCGCCGGTCGCGCTGGTCGGGAAAGGCGTAACTTTTGATTCCGGCGGCGTGTCGTTGAAGCCGGGGGCGGCGATGGACGAAATGAAGTTTGACATGTCCGGCGCGGCGGCGGTGTTCGGGGCGGTGCTGGCGTGCGCGCGGGCGCGGCTGCCGTTAAATGTCGTCGCCGTCGTGCCGGCGTGCGAAAACATGCCGGACGGCGCGGCGTTAAAACCCGGCGACGTTGTGCGCGCGATGAACGGAAAAACGATTGAGGTGCTGAATACGGACGCCGAGGGGCGGCTGATTTTGGCGGACGCGCTGTCGTATTGCGCCCGCTACAAACCGGCGGCGGCGGTGGATGTGGCGACGCTGACCGGCGCGTGCGTGATCGCGCTGGGGCGGCATTTCAGCGGGATAATGAGCCGCCGCGACGATCTCGCCGCCGAATTGACGGCGGCGGGGGAGGTTTGCGGCGATGTCTGCTGGCGGCTGCCGCTGGGCGGAAAATACGACCGGCAATTGAAGACCGACTACGCCGATTTGGCGAATATCGGCGGGCGGGAGGGCGGCGCTACGACCGCCGCGTGTTTTTTGTCGCATTTTATCGCCTGCGATTCGTGGGCGCATTTGGACGTCGCCGGCAGCGCGTGGACTCCGAAAAAGCGCGCGACCGGCCGCCCGGCGTCGTTGCTGGCGCATTTTTTGATGCGCCGCGCCGGGTGGTGAAATGACGCAGGTGCGGATGTATGTGCGGGCGGCCGACCGGCTGCGGCTTTTGTATCATTTGCTGTCGCGCAAGATTTTGCCGCGCGGGATGCGGGCGTTTATTTTCGTCCCCGACGAGGCGGAGGCGGAGCGGGTGGACAATTATTTATGGACGGCGTCGGCGGCGGAGTTTTTGCCGCACGCGCGGGCGGAAAGCGATGCGGCGGCGGATTCGCCGGCGGTGGTGGCGACCGCCGAACCGCCGCCGGATTGGGATTGCGGGGGCGTTCTGGTGTCGTGGGGGGCGGAGGCGCCGCCGTTTTTCGGGCGGTTTGAGACGCTGGCGGACATTACCGGGAATCGTCCGCAGGAAATGCGGGCGGCGCGCCTGCGCTATAAATTTTACGAGGCGCACGGTTATCCGATAGATTTGCACGAAATGGACAAAAACGGATAGGCGGCGGCGGAGAATCGGCGGCGGCGAAAACCGGCGAAAACGGAAAGGCGGGATTGTGTTTTTTTGCACAATTGCACAATAATGGTTAAAAAAATTGACGGAAGGGGATTTTTTTTGCAATGTTTTTCGGTTTTGTGATATAATGCGAAAGATGACTGGATTTTTTAATTCGGCGATGTCGCGGGCGCGGGGCGTACGTGCGGCGCGGTCGCCCCGTCTCCGCGAACGCGGCTTCATTCATATTTTATTTCTGGTGCTGACGGTGCTGGGGCTCAGTTTGTGGGGCGTTTCGGAATGGGTTTTTCGGACGACCGACGCCGACCAGAAAGGGGAGGCGGAAAAATCGGCGAGTTTGCACGAGGCGCGGCGCGCCCTGATGGAATATGCCCTTTTTGCGCCGCCGCGATTGCGGGTGGAAAGCCGCGCCGGAAGATTTAGCGCGCTGGCGTTTGACGACGGCGATGCTTTGGCGGCTCCCTATCGTTATTTTTCGCTGCCGTGTCCGGATGTGGCGGCGGACGGCAACTGGGACGGCGTTTCCGATATTTTGTATGAAGATCCCGACCCCGCCGC
>JBPCXA010000114.1:0-2951 GCA_051008975.1 Gammaproteobacteria bacterium | reverse complement strand
TGGTCCCACTGGGAATATCGTTTGCGAGATGAGGATAAATATTATCCAGAATGGCGTAGAGGACCAACGTACGGTGTCGGAGAAAGCGTGACTAACAAAGGTAAATCATATATTTGTCTTATTAGTCATATTGCAGATCCAGTAAATAAACCAGGGGAGGGCGCGAGCTGGGAGACGTATTGGGAATATCATTTCACTACGGTTAGCAATACTGGCACCGTACATTCTGCCGTATGGTTTCAGGGCGGTGAATATGAGGAAGGCGATATTAGACAGGTTACAGAGCAAGGGATAGGTACTGGGTTCCCTGCATATTTGTGCTATGTCTCAACACACTTTGGTACAAACGATAATAAACCTAGTGTGGGACCATTATGGATGACATTTTGGAAGCCAGGAATCCTGGGGGGAGATACTGATCAAAGTTGGTTTGTTGGCAGGGTATGTCAAGATCGAACGGCATTCAGTCATGACTTTGTTCTTATTCATACCGCAACAATCGATGGTATTACCTTCGACTATCCATTTAAATGTTTTGTCTCGCATATTGCGGAAGCATCGAATGAACCAGGTATCGGGACAGAATGGCCCCAATATTGGGTCATTGATTGGAGAAATACGACAGATTGGCGTGGGCCTGTATTTTATGCCGCGGGAGAGCAGGTAAAGTATACGGACACCACTGATAAAGTCACTATATATGAAGCACGTGTTTCACACCAAAGTGACAATGACACACCGCCCAGCCGACCTGACCGATGGCAAGAACTCTTTATTAGTGACTGCGATATAAATCTTGGCGGATTCCGCCAAACCGCATATCATTGGTGGGTTTTTTTAGGGACAAAAAACATCGATGTGGAAATACAGGATGCAGTATGCTGGGTCAACTACCGAAGCGATGAAACTGTAAAGCGTTATTATGTGTCAGTGGAGTATTTTCTTGACCTAAACAATGACACCTGGGACTCATGCTGGGGAGATACAGCCTTACGGTTTCACGAGGGTAGTTCTGTCACAGCAGTCGGGAATGTCGATCGGTCTGGAGATTATAGCGAACGACTGGAATTTCGTTTTACGACTGATGACATGCCCATTCCTAAAACAATTGTTATTGAAGCGAGCGCGTCTGCAGTCGGACATGAAGATTGGACGGAAACCTACGAAACGTATCCAGTTACATGGAACGGAACAGGTGTGTGGCAAGCCGAATATAAGATCGATGGCGTTATCTATGGATCAGTAAGCGGCAATATAGACCAAAACTCACCTGGAATGGTAAAGGAGAACGATGATACACAGAATTTCGTCGCCGGACAAACATTCGGTGTATTAGATAATCGATGGATGGAACGCTATTCGGAAAGAATCTTGGCACGGGTGAATAAGGCGCTGCCTGGCGGCAATTTGCATTTTTGGATGGGTGGGGCGGCCAACGTTCCAGTGCTCGGTGGCAATATAGATGCGCAGTTTTCGGGGCACGATAGACGCTCGAATACGCAAGTTGCGGAAGGTGATCCGTTGCCTCAACTACGCGTAGTTGTTTATAGTCCAAAATTACTTGCGCCGATGATGTATGGTGGAGCAGCTCATCCCGGACTTCCTAGTTACATATATGGAAGCATACTGCTCCCAGATGATTTTCCGTGGCGCCAATATGGCGTCTACGCACCAGATGTTGAAGAAACATCAACAATTGTATTAACTCAGGCGCAGCCTATTGGAAATATCAGTGTAATTACGGCTGGAACGGATTGGGGAGATGATGTGAACTGTGTTTATGACCCTGTTCGTAACATCATCATTCGAAACAGGCAACGACGCACGTTCATAATCTAGAATAATGCCCCTCTGGCTCCGCACAATAATGGACTATGTTATTGCATTCTTCACTCCTTCCCGAAAGAATCGTCGCACTGTAGGCGAATGGAAGTCTGCTTCTAACCCACCGTCAGTACCATCTACGCCACAAAAGCGACCATCGACCGCAGTCAAACCATTGGGGATTGCTATAAAAACACCAGTAAAGAGAGATGTCCATTTCTCTGCTGAGTTCTGGGTTGATTTCAAGGATGCGGACTTTCGAGTATTCCCGCCACATTTTAGCTATGAGGAATGCGTGTACTCGCGTACGGCGGAAAAGATGGGGATGGAGTGCCCATATATCTCGCCAGAAATACAATCAAGGATTCGTCGTGTCGCGTGGGCTATGGAGGCCCTTCGTCATGAGTTTGGGGATATTCCATTCTCCCCGACATCTGTCTATCGATGGCCGGCGTTGAATTCGGCCATCGGAGGATCTATCGTTCCTCCTAGTGCGCATTTGAGAGGGGATGCCGCGGATTGCAAGCCTCCAACAAACATGGGCACATTAGCATTTGCTAATGGCGCCTTTAACTCACGGTATGTCACATTTGATAAAGTAATCCGAGAGCATGGGAGAGTTGATGCCTCCCCGCCCTTAAGAGACGGGGATTCCTTCAGCAAGACGCTGGCATCCCAGCGCGAGGATGTTCTGTGCGGCATTAATATCCCGATCATGAACGACACCACATTCATCACAGAGCCACTCTCCTATTCGCAAGCCTTCCTGACCGCACGGGCCAGTGCGGTTTTTACACACGCTACAGGTTACGGTGGTGTAGGCTTCGTTGACTTCATCAAACCATACCGAGCGCGCAATCGCTTTGTAGTTCAGCATGGTTCTGAGTGTGCTCCAGCCGGCATCCAACACGGATTTGGCCTTATTGGTTTTTGCCAATCCGGAGCTGCTCACGTTTCCAACGAAGATGGCGGCGTGGTCGTTGACCAACCGCGTCGATGTTTTGTGCAGAAAATCCTTTCTGCGGTTGGCAATCTTGGCGTGAATCGTCTTCGCGCGACCTTTCTTGTTGGCTCTTTGTGCCCCCGCCAAGTCCGCTTCAAGGTCTCGATAGAAGCGCTTAGACGCT
>JBPCXA010000113.1:0-10832 GCA_051008975.1 Gammaproteobacteria bacterium | reverse complement strand
GGCGGGGCGGCGGGCGGCGGCTACGCGCAGGTCGTGCCGATGGAGGATATTAATTTGCATTTTACCGGCGATTTTTCCGCCGTGTCTTTGGCGCACAATTTGTTGTCCGCCGTGATTGACAATCATTTGCATCACGGCAACGCGCGGCGGCTGGATTCGCGGCGGATTACCTGGCGGCGGGTGGTGGATATGAACGACCGCGCGCTGCGGCGGATCGCCGTCGGACTGGGCGGGGCGGGCAACGGTTTCGCGCGCGACGACGGTTTTGACATCGTTGTCGCGTCCGAGATTATGGCGATTTTGTGTCTCGCGGAATCGCTGGCGGATCTGAAACGGCGGATTTCGCAAATTACGGTCGGGCTGGATATGGACAAGAATCCGGTGACCGCCGCCGATTTGGGGGTCGCCGGGGCGATGACCGCGCTGCTGAAAAACGCCGTTTCGCCGAATTTGGTGCAGACGCTGGAAAACAATCCGGCGTTCGTACATGGCGGTCCGTTCGCCAATATCGCGCACGGCTGCAATTCGGTGCTGGCGACGCGGATGGCGTTGAAAACGGCGGATTATGTCGTCACCGAGGCCGGTTTCGGGGCGGATTTGGGGGCGGAAAAGTTCGCGGATATTAAGTGCCGCAAGAGCGGGCTGCGCGCCGACGCGGCGGTTTTGGTCGCGACTTTGCGGGCGGTGAAATATCACGGCGGCGTCGCGCGCGGCGATTTGTCGACGAAAAACACGCGCGCGGTGCGGGACGGATTTGCGAATGTCCGCCGTCATTTGCGCAACATCGGCGAGCATTACGGGCTGCCGGCGGTGGTCGCGCTCAATCATTTTTCCGCCGATTCCGACGAGGAGATCGCCGAGTTTCGCGCCTTGTGCGAGGACGCCGGGGCGGACATGGCGTTGTGCCGCCACTGGGCGGAGGGCGGCAAAGGCGCGGCGGAACTCGCCGAAAAGATTGTCGCCAAATGCGAATCCGGCGGCGAAATGAAGAATTTGTACGACGATTCGCTGCCGCTCAAAAAGAAGGTGGAGGCGGTCGCCGGGAAAATTTACGGCGCGTCTTCGGTCACCGCCGGTCCGAAAGTTTCCGCCGACTTGGATTTGTGGCAGGAAAAATACGGACATTTTCCGGTGTGCATCGCCAAAACGCAGTATGCATTCACCAACGACCCCGCCGACCGCGGCATTCCCAAGGACGGCTATCGTTTTTTCGTTTCGGACGCGCGTTTGAATACCGGCGCCGGATTTGTCGTCGTGCTGGGCGGCGACATTATGACGATGCCCGGACTGCCCAAAACGCCCGCCGCCTGCGCGATTGACGTGGATGAAACCGGCGCAATCAGCGGATTGTTCTGAGGAGACCGCGGCGGCGCGACGCGCGAAGTGCGCGTTGCGGCGGCGAATTTTGTCCGTCCGCCGCGCGACGCCGCCCGCCGTCCGCGCCGCGGCGTCCGCGCGGATTTGCGCGCAATTGCTGCGGACGGCGGAACTTTCGCGGGCGAAATGCGTCGCCGCCTTCGCGCCGACCGACGAGGAAACCGACATCCGCCCGCTGCTGGACGAATGCCGCCGCGCCGGCAAACAAATCGCCCTGCCGCGGGTGTGCGGACCGCGGCGGATGACGTTTCATTTCGTATCGGCGGACGCCGCGCCGCTGATGCGGGCGGGACGCGAAAACATTTTGCAGCCGCCCGCGGATTTTCCCGCCGCGCCGCCGCATTTGTTTGATTTTGCGATTATTCCGGCGGTGGCGGTGGATTCGCGCCGGTTTCGGCTGGGGTATGGCGGCGGTTTTTATGATACACTGCTGTCCGACATGCGTTTTACGGCGTTTTCCTGCGCGGCGGTGTTTCGTTGCCAGCGCATCGCGGAGACGCCCGTGGAAAAGCATGACCGGCGGGTGGATATGGTGATTTCGGAGTAGAGAAATGGAAGAGTTTTGGCCGTCGTGCATTTCGCATTTGCGCGGGCGTTTTGACGCGAATATTTTTGACGCCTTCATCGCCCCGGCTCGGGCGGAACGCGGCGGCGACGGACAATTGCTGGTGCTGGCGCCCAGCCCGGCGGCGGTGCGGTGGCTGGAAAAAAACATCCGCGAGCCGCTGACGGAACTCGCCAGCCGCCATTTCGGCGAAGAAGTAAAAATTTCCTTCCGCGCCGGCGCGGCGTCCGCCGCCCCCGTCGCGCCGAATGTTTCGCCCGCCGTCCGTCCATCCGTCGGGCGCGCCGATTTGCGCGGCGATTTTACCTTCGACAACTTCGTCGCCGGGCGCGCCAACGAACTCGCGCTGCTCGCCGCCCGCGAAATCAGCGGCGGCGGCGCCGGATTGATCAGCCCGCTGCTGTTTTTGTACGGCAGTTCCGGAATGGGCAAGACGCATCTCGCCCAGGCCGCCGGCAATCATTATTTGTCGCTGCATCCCGGGCGGCGCGTCCGCTATTTGACGGCGCGCGATTTTATGCACGAGGTCGTCTCCGCCTGCCGTCTCGACCGGCACGGGCAGTTCAAACGCCGCTACGACGGGCTGGATTTGCTGATTGTGGACGACATCCAGTATATCGGCGGCGACAACAAGGAGCGGACGCAGGAGGAATTCTTCTTCATCTTCAACCAGTTGTGCGAGCGCAATAAAATCGTCGTCATCACCAGCGACCGCGCGCCGATGCAAATCCGCGACTTGCCGCAGCGTCTGACTTCAAGATTCAGCAGCGGGATGCCGGCGCAGCTGACGCCGCCCGAATTGGAGTTGCGCGAGGCGATTTTGCGCCAGAAAATCCGCCAGCACCGCGCCAAGTTGGACGGCGATATCATTTATTTCATCGCCGAAAAGGTCAAATCCAACGTCCGCGAACTGGAGGGCGCGTTGAACCGCGTTCTGTCGTCCAGCCGCCTGCTCGACAAAAAACCGTCCCTGGAATTGTGCCGCGAGGCGCTCGCCGATTTGCTGAATCCGGGGCGCGAAAGCGTAGATGTGGAGACGATTAAAAAGCAGGTCGCGCAGTTTTACCGCCTACGACCGTCCGATTTGTCCTCCACGCGGCGGCAACGTCTTATCGTCCAGCCGCGCCAGATGGCGATTCATTTGTGCCGCGAAATGACCAACCTGAGTTATCCGGAAATCGGGACGCACTTCGGCCGCGAACACACCACGGTGCTCCATTCCTGCCGCCTCATCGAGAAGAAACTCAAGACCGATTCCAAAATCCAGGACGAGGAGCGGATATTGAAAATGTTGATCAAATCATAGGAACAATTGTGCAAAACCCGCCGCCGCCGCCGTCCCCGACGCGGTTTTCCCGCATCCGTGCATACTTTTGCACGGGCTTTTCCCGCCGCAACGCGCGAAGCCGGGCGGGCGCAGCGGCGGCGCGCGAAGTTTTCGTCGTTTTGCACGATGTACACCACCACCATCAGTTTTTAATGTATAATGTCTTGAAAAGGAGCGCATTATGAATCTCAAAGGAACCCGGGACCAGTTTCTCGAATGTATGCAAAAAGTCAGCCCCGCCGCGCAAAGCGGGAGCATCACCCCGATATTGTCCAACGTGCTGCTGAAGGCGGAGGTCTCCTCCGTGGACATTATCGCGACCGACCAGGAGACGCAGATGAAGGCGCCCTGCCAGGTCAAGGCGAACAAGAAATTCAACGCCACCGTGTCGGCGAAAAAATTTCAGGATATTTTGCGCCGTCTGGAGGCGGACGGCGAGGTGTCCTTCGATTATCAGGAGGGCAAGGGCAAGGACAGCCGCGCGGAAATCAACATTTCCTGCGGCAAGACGCGCTACAAATTGAACACGATAGACGCCTCCGAATTTCCGCGTCTGGGGGAGAAGGCGGGGTTGAAGCCGTTTCTGAAAATTCCCGCCGCCGTGCTGCTGGACGCGTTGAAGCGGGTGTCGTATTCTTCGGCGATCAATTCACACCGGATGAATTTGAACGGCGTCCTCCTGGAAAGTTCCGTGAAGGGGCTGCGCGTCGTGGCGACCGACGGGCATCGGATGGCGGTGCAGGATTTGCCGTCCGAAAACTCGCCGGGCGAAGTGCAGTTGATTTTGCCGCGCAAAAGCGTCAACGAATTGATCCGCAATCTGCCCGGCGAGGGCGATTCGGAGATTGAAATCAAGTCCAGCGACCGCGTCGCGCGGTTTACCGCCTCGTCGTTTGAGCTGACCTCCACGCTCATCACCGAGAATTTCCCCGATTACAAATCGGTGATTCCGCAAAACAACGACAAGAAAGTCACCGTCGTCCGCGCGGAGTTGCTGGCGGGGCTGCAGCGGGTTTCCGCGGTGTCTTCCGGCGACCGCGGCATCACGGTGATCGTCAATTTTGACAAGGGGACGGCGGATTTGGAGTGCATCAACCGCGATAACGAGACCGCGAACGACAAGATTTCCGCCAAGTACGAGGGCGAGAAAATCGAGATCGGCTTCAACACGGAATTCCTGACCGATATGCTGTCGGTCGTGGAAGAGGACGGGTTTGATATCAAGATTTTGGATCCGTCCAGCAGCGTCTTGTTCGAACCGGGCGAAACGAAAGATCCGGACGAAAAGCCGGGTGGAAAAAAGGATGCGGGCGGAAAGAAAAAGCCCGCGTTCATGTATGTGGTGATGCCGGTCCGCTTATAACCGTCGCGGACAACGTTCATCATGGCGACGACGGCGGAGAGCGATTACGGCGCATCGCAGATCAAGGTACTGAAGGGACTGGAGGCGGTCCGCAAGCGGCCGGGGATGTACATCGGCGACACCGCCGACGGCTCCGGGCTGCACCATCTCGTGTTTGAAGTGGTGGACAATTCGGTGGACGAGTCGTTGGCCGGCCATTGCGCCAAAATTCAGGTGGTGATTCACCCCGACAACGCGGTCACCGTGAGCGACGACGGGCGCGGCATTCCGGTGGAAATGCATCCGACCGAAAACCGTCCGACGGCGGAGGTCGTCATGACCGAACTGCACGCCGGGGGCAAGTTTGAAAACAACGCCTACAAGGTTTCCGGCGGGCTGCACGGCGTCGGCGTTTCCGTGGTGAACGCCTTGTCCGAAAAATTGTCGCTGACGATCTGGCGCGACGGCGGCGTCCATCAAATGTCGTTTTCGCGCGGGCGCGTGACTTCGCCGCTGGCGGAGCGCGGCAGAATCGCCCGCAGCGGCACCGAGGTTTCCTTTTTGCCGGACGCGAAGGTGTTCGGCGACATCCGAATGCATTGGGAGGTGCTGGCGCGCCGGCTGCGCGAGCTCGCGTTTCTCAATTCCCGTCTGACGATTACGCTGACCGACGAGCGCGACGGGCGGAGCGAGGAGTTCCAATACGAGGGCGGCATCGGCGCGTACATAGAGTTTATGAACAAAAATCGCGCGCCGATTCACAAAAAGATCTTCTATTGCCGCGGCGAAAAGGACGGCGTCGCGCTGGAAATGGCGATGCAGTGGAACGATTCCTATCAGGAAAATGTAATCTGCTATACGAACAACATCCCGCAGCGGGACGGCGGCAGCCATCTGACCGGGCTGCGTTCGGCGATGACGCGGACGCTGAAAAGCTACATAGACAAGACCGAAAACGCGCGCAAGGCGAAGGTGGAGGTCGGCGGCGACGACATGCGCGAGGGATTGGCGTGCGTGCTGTCGGTGAAGCTCGCGGATCCGAAGTTTTCGTCGCAGACCAAGGAAAAACTCGTGTCTTCGGAGGCGCGTCCGGCGGTGGAGGAAATTATCGCCGACCGTTTGATGATGTTTTTGCTGGAAAATCCGTCCGAGGGGCGGGCGATTTGCGGCAAGGTTTTGCAGGCCGCGCAGGCCCGCGAGGCGGCGCGCAAGGCGCGCGAAATGACGCGCCGCAAAAACGCCTTTGAAAGCGCCGGACTGCCGGGCAAACTCGCCGACTGCCAGGAACGCGATCCGCACAAGAGCGAATTGTTCCTCGTGGAGGGCGATTCGGCGGGCGGTTCCGCGAAACAGGGGCGCGACCGCAGCGTGCAGGCGGTGCTGCCGCTGCGCGGTAAAATTCTCAATGTGGAAAAGGCGCACGCCGGAAAAATTCTGTCGTCGCAGGAGATTATGGCGTTATGCACGGCGGTGGGCGGATTGAACGCCGCCGGCGACGACGTGGAATTGGACAAAGTGCGCTATCGGCGGGTGATTATCATGACCGACGCCGACGTGGACGGCGCGCACATCAGCACTTTGCTGCTGACTTTTTTCTTTCGCCGGATGCGGGCGCTGGTGGACGCGGGATGCGTTTATCTCGCGCAACCGCCGTTGTACAAGGCGAAGCACAAGCGGGCGGAGAAGTTTTTGTTGGACGACGGCGAAATGAACGACTATTTGTCGTCCCTCGCCCTGCAAAAGGCGTCTTTGGAATCCGCCGGGGGCGTTTTGGACGCGGCGGCGTTTTCGCGCGCGGCGTCTTTGTGGTGGGAGGCGGAAAAAATTATCGCCGCGCATCGCCGCGTGATCGACGAAAAAGTTTTGGTCGCGATGCTGTCCCTGACCGAATCGCTGAGTTTGGAGGACGAATCCGTCGCCGAAGAATCGCGGCGGCGGCTGCTCGCGGTTTTGGAATCCGCCGGGGACGAAAAAATTGAGCTGCGCGTCGCGCACGACGATTCGCACGGCTCGTGGCATTTGGCCGGCGCGCGCGCGGAACACGGCAATCTCCGTCCGTTCCGCATCGACAATCCTTTTTTGGACAGTACCGATTACGACCGTCTGCTGGAAATCGCGCGGACGCTGGCGCCGCTGATGCGCGCCGCCGGGCGGGTGTCGACGGGCGGCGATTCCGGCGAAGTGGACGGATTTCCGGCGGCGGTGGAATGGCTGCTGTCGCGCGCCAAGGCCGGGCTTTCGATCCAGCGATTCAAGGGGCTGGGCGAAATGAATCCCGTGCAATTGTGGGAGACGACGATGAATCCGCAAACCCGCCGCCTGCTGCAAATTAAGGTGGAGAACGCGCTGGAGGCGGACGGCGTATTTTCGACGCTGATGGGCGATTTGGTGGAGCCGCGCAGAAAGTTTATCGGCGACCACGCCCGTGATGTCGCCAATTTGGATATTTGACGGATGCCGCCGGCGCCCGCGAAAACGCTGATTGTCGCCGAAAAGCCCTCGGTGGCCGGCGACATCGCGCGCGCCCTCGGCGGGATGAAGGGCGTATCCGGACAAAGAGGAATTGATTTTTACGAGGGCGGCGAATATGTCGTCAGCTCGGCGGTCGGGCATCTTTTGGAAATGAGCGCGCCGGAAAAATTTGAAGTCAAGCGCGGCAAGTGGAGTTTGTCCAATTTGCCGGTGCTGCCCGATTATTTTGAGTTGTCGCCGATCAAGGAATCCGCCGCCCGGCTGCGCGCGCTGCAAAAACTCTACCGCCGCGACGACATCGCCGGGATCGTCAACGCCTGCGACGCCGGGCGCGAGGGCGAATTGATTTTTTACAATCTGATGCGCTATTTGCACGGCGCCGGCAAAAAGGGCGGCAAACCGGTGCGCCGTCTGTGGCTGAGTTCGATGACTCCGACGGCGATCCGCGCCGGATTTGACAAATTGCGCGAAGGGGACGCGATGCGCCCGCTGCAAAACGCGGCGGTGTGCCGCGCCGAAGCCGACTGGCTGGTCGGAATTAACGCCACCCGCGCGATGACCGCGATGCATTCCGCCGCCGGCGGTTTTTCGCTGACTACGGTGGGGCGCGTGCAAACGCCGACTTTGGCGATTTTGGTGGAGCGGGAGCGGCGGATTACGGCGTTTAAGCCGCGCGACTATTGGGAGGTGCGCGCGACTTTCGCCGCCGCCGCCGGCGAATATACGGGGCTGTGGTTCGATCCCGCCGCCGCCAAAAGCGACGACAAGGACGACAAGCCGGAACGCGTCTTTGATTCCGCGGCGGCGGCGCGGATTGTCGCCGAATGCCGCGATAAAGACGGGCGCGCGGAGGAAAAAAAGCGCCCCTCTTCGGAGGCGCCGCCGCCGCTGTTTGATTTGACCTCGCTGCAGCGCGAGGCGAACGCGCGTTTCGGGCTGCCGGCGCGCGCCACTTTGGGGGCGGCGCAGGCGTTGTACGAGCGCCACAAAATGATCACCTATCCGCGCACCGATTCCAAGGCGCTGCCGGAGGATTATCCGGCGGTGGTCAAAAAGACGCTGGCGGCGCTTTCCCGCGACGGCGGCGGTCTGGAAAAATTCGCGCGCGCCATTCTGGACAAAAATATGGTCGCCGCCGCGAACCGCAAAATTTTTAACAACGCCAAGGTTTCCGATCACTTCGCGATCGTGCCGACCGGCGAAATGAAAAAGACGCTGCGGGACATCGAACAAAAGATCTACCGGACGATTTTGCTGCGGTTTTTGTCGGCGTTTTATCCGCCCGCGAAATACGAAATCACCGAGCGGCGCACCGCTGTGGAGCGGCATCTGTTTTTGACGAAGGGGCGGATTTTGATCTCTCCCGGCTGGCGCGAGGTGGGCGGGCAGACGCCGAAGGACGCCGAAATCGCGCCGATCGCGGCGGGCGAGACGGTCGCCGTCTCCGACGTGCAATCCGAGCAAAAGCGGACTCTGCCGCCGCCGCGCTACAACGAGGCGACTTTGCTGGCGGCGATGGAGGGCGCGGGAAAATTCGTGGAGGACGAGGAATTGCGAGAGGCGATGCGCGAACGCGGAATGGGGACGCCGGCGACGCGCGCGTCGATTATTGAAGGGCTGGTGCGGGAGCGGTATGTGCTGCGCGACGGGCGCGAGTTGCTGCCGACGCCGAAGGCGCAGTCGCTGCTGCGGCTTTTGCGGGCGTTAAAAGTGGAGGATCTGACCCTGCCGGCGATGACCGGCGAGTGGGAATACAAACTGCGGCGAATCGAACAATCCGACTTTGACCGCGAGAAATTTATGGACGAAATTCGCGCCCTGACCCGCCGGATTGTGTCGGCGGCGAAAGAGTGCGGCGAAGTGGAGAATGTCGCCGGCGACTACGCCGCGCTGGCGGCGAAATGCCCGTCCTGCGGCGGCGAAGTACGCGAATCGCACCGGCGATTTTCGTGCCGAAAGTGCGAATTTTTTATTTGGAAAACGGTGGCGGGACGCGAGTTTTCGGTCGCCGAGGCCGAACGTCTTTTGCGGGACGGCGAAACGCCGGAGTTGGAGGGATTTCGCAGCCGCATCGGGCGCGAATTCGCCGCCGCGGTGTTTTTGCGCAAGGGCGAAAACGACGTATGGCGCGCGATGTTTGATTTTGACCGCGGCGGCGGCGCGGAATTGTCGCCCGAAGAACTGCGGGAAAAAGAATCGGTCGGACCGTGTCCGAAATGCGGCGCGCCGGTGCGCGACGCCGGCGCGCGGTTCATCTGCGAAAAAACGCCCGCCTGCGATTTCGGAATGGCGCGCCGCCTGCTGCAGCGGGAAATCAAGCCGGCGGAAATCGCCGCCCTCCTGCGCGACGGCAAAACCGCGCTGCTCGCCGGATTCATTTCCAAAAAAACCCGCCGCCCGTTTTCGGCGCATCTGACGATGAACTTGTCCGACAACACCGGCAAACTCGGCTTTGAATTCGCGCCGCGCCCGGCGGCGAAATCCGCCGCCCCGAAAACGGCGGCGAAGAAAACAGCGAAGAAACCGTCCGCGAAAAAATCCGCCCGCAAACCGTCCGCGAAATCCTCCTGAATCATTTTCCAAACGCGACGGTTCTGCACAATTTGTTGTACGCGTTTGTACGCAATTTCTACAAAGTATCGCACAAGAGGGGCGGCGGGCGATGGGATATAATGCGGGAATGGCTTCCAATCCGCATCCGCAATTGCATATTTTGCCGCGTCCGGAGGCGCCGCATGCGGTCGCCGCCGAGCGCGCGCTGCTGGGCGCGCTGTTGTACAACAACGATTTGTGGGACGAACTGGACGGCAGAATTACCGCCGAAGATTTTTACGACAAGCGGCATCAAATCATTTTCGCCGCCGTCCAAAAACTCGTCGCCGACAGCCGCGCCGACGCGGTGCTTTTGGCGCAGACGCTGAAAGCCGCCGACAAACTCCGCGACGCCGGCGGCGAGGAATATGTATACGACATTGAAAACATCAGCGCCGCGGTGGTCAATGTCTCCGCCTATGCGGACGAAATTAAAAAAACCGCCGTGCTGCGAAAAATGCACGCCGTCTTCCAGTCCGCCAACGCGCGGGTGCTGCATCCGGGCGGCAGCACTTCCCAGGAAATTTTGGACGAAACCGAGGCGCTGCTGGGCGATATCGCCGCGCAGGCCGATTCCGGCGGCGCGGGCGGTTTTATTTCCGCCGCCGACAAGGCCGCCGAATTTTTTCAATATCTGTCGGACATCGTTAACCGGGGGGAGTTTGACCGCCTGCTCGGACTGCAGGCCGGCTATCCCCGTCTCGATCAAATGACGACCGGTTTGCACGGCGGCGACCTGATTGTCGTCGCGGCGCGTCCGGGCGGCGGCAAGACCGCCTTCGCGCTCAACATCATCCGCCATGTGTCGGCGTCCGGCGCGGGCGTCGCGGTGTTTTCGCTGGAAATGTCCGACCGCCAATTGGTGATGCGTCTGATGTCGCAGGATCGCATAGACATGCAAAAAATGCGCACCGGCAAGGATCGCCGCGGCCGCCCGATGTCGCCGGACGACTGGCGCGCCTTGGGCGACGCCGAGGGAAATTTGCGCGGACGCCATATTTTTATCGACGACAGCGGCGTGTTGAACATTCTCGAACTCAAAAGCCGCTCGCGCCGTCTTTCCCGGCAAATGGAACGCAAGGGCGCGAAACTTTCGCTGATTGTCGTGGATTATCTGCAATTATTGACCGCGCCGACCTCCAAGGAGCGCGACAATC
>JBPCXA010000112.1:0-3339 GCA_051008975.1 Gammaproteobacteria bacterium | reverse complement strand
GCAATGATGAATTCTGTACTCATAAAAATTCCTCCCTGCGATTAGGCGGTTCCGGGTTTGTTGCCGGGGAAACGCTCGTTGAGAGAGCGAATGTCGGAGCGGATGTCGTGAACATCCGCCCGGATATTGCGAATATCCGATTCCAATCCGGTGATGCGGACTTCCAGCCCGCCCAGGCGGATTCCCAAAAACCAGCACGTACCGCCCGCACTGGCGGCGATTGTCAGACAAAGCGCGATAATTTCCAGAGTCATGCGGTTCCCTTTCGGTCTTCGCCCCCGTCCTTTGCGGGGGTTGCACATATTGTAGCATAAAAATACAAAAAACACAAAAAATATCGGCGGGCGGGCGGAAAATCTCCAAAAAAATATGGCGGGCGGCGGGCGGACGGCGAAAACGCCCGAAAACGGCGGGGGCGAAAATGACGGAGTTTTTTGTCGCGAACGGGGAATTTTTGATAAAATAGGGGGAGGAAAACGATGAATCTGACCAATCATTTTTTAATCGCCACCGCCAATTTGGACCGTTCGGTGTTCGCCAAGTCGGTGATTTATGTCTGCCGCCACGACGGCGACGGCGCCTTCGGGCTGGTGCTGAACAAGCCCAGCGACACTTCGGTGCGCGAATTGCTGGAATCGCTCAAAATTCCGCCCGCCCCCGGCGGGGCGAATGTGCTGCACGGCGGTCCGGTCAAGCCGGAGCAGGTGTTTATTTTGCACAGCCCGCCCGGCGAATATGATGTGACGATTCGCGTGGACGACAACATCGGCGTGACGATGTCCAAGGATATTTTGTCCGCCATCGCCGAGAATCGCGCGCCCGAAAAGATGCAGTTCGCTTTCGGCTACGCCGGGTGGGATTCCGACCAGCTGGAGAACGAAATCCGCGAAAACGCCTGGATCGCCATTCCCGCCAGCCCGGATATTATTTTTGACATGCCGCCGCCGCAACGAATGACCGAGGCGGCGAAGCGTCTCGGATTTGACATCAAGAGTTTGTCGGCGGACACCGGACGCGCCTGATGATTTTGCTCGCCTTTGATGTCGGACGCAAGAAAACGGGCGTAGCAATCGGCAATTTTCTGACCGGTTCCGCCCGTCCGCTGGCGGTCGCGCGCGGGGGGCGCACCGCGCAACTCGCCGCCATCGGGGCGCATATTCGGGAGTGGAATCCGCGGACGCTGCTGGTCGGGCTGCCGCGATATTTGGACGGCGGCGAGCATGGAATGACGCGGTTTTGCCGCGCGTTCGCCGGAACTTTGGGGCGGCGATTTGATTTGCCGGTGGAGTTCGCCGACGAACGTCTCACCACCGTCGCCGCCCGCGCGGAAACCGGCGTCCGCGGCGAGGCGGACGCCGCCGCGGCCGGAATTATTTTACGGGACTGGCTGCGCGAACGCGTTGCGCGGAATTCTCCGTTCCGCGAAAAATGACCGCCCGCCTTTTCGCAATTTTCGCTTTCGCCTTTCTCGCCGGTTGCGGCGGCGGCGTGTCGGTGTTGCCGGAGCCGTTTACGCGCGAACGGGCGGACGGCAAAATTCCCGTGAAAACGGATTTGATTCGGGAGCAGGTGCGGGCGGAATTGGACGGCGTTGCGGAAGGCGAAGCGGAGGTCGCCCGTTGGCAAACGATTGAAACCGATTATAACGCCTGTCGCCTGTCGTCCGCCCGTACGACGAAGTCGGCGGCGGAAGAGGTGTTTGCGAATTGCATGTCCGAACGCGGCTATGTTTATATGTTGCCGATCGACGCCGAGCAATTTCATAACGATATTGCGGCGAAATTGACGAAAGAACGCGACGACCGCCTTGCCGCCATACTCAAAGCGGCGGAAGTGGCGGATCGGTGGTCGAAGCGACTGTTTTTGGAAGACAATTTATTAGTGGCTGCAAGAGACGGTGAATTGTCGGAAGTGCGGCAATTGCTTACCGATGGCGTTAATCCGAATGCGGCGGCTGATAACGGCAGTACGGCTTTGATGTCGGCGGCGTACCAAGGGCATGCCGAAATCGCCGAGATTCTGTTGTCGGCGGGTGCGCATCCGAATGCGGCGGCTGATGACGGCGGGACGGCTTTGATGTGGGCGGCGGGACAAGGACATACCGAAGTTGTCAATGTTCTATTGTCGGCGGGTGCGCATCCGAATGCGGCGGATAATAACGGCGTGATGGCTTTGATGGCGGCGGCGGAAAATGGACATGCCGAAATCGCCAAGATGCTGTTGTCGGCGGGTGCGAATCCGGATGCGGCGACAGATGATGGCAGGACGGCTTTAATGTGGGCTGCACGAGACGGACACGCCGAAATCGCCAAAATTCTCTTGTCGGCGGGTGCGAATCCGAATGCGGCGGCTGATAGCGGCTGGACGGCTTTGGCTTGGGCGGTAAGCAAAGTGCATTTGGATATCGCCGAAATGCTGTTAGAGGCGAAAGCGAATCCGAATCATGTTATTGACGGCGTTTATAGCGTTATGGACAATGCCATTTACGACAATCATCCGGATATGGTGCAGCTTTTGCGGCGGTATGGCGGCGTTTGCCGTAAGAATTGCCGATAGGCGAAAGCGTGGTATAATCGGTTTTACGGACAAGTTGCCGACTCTTTTCGGCAACACGAAAGGAGCAATCCAATGAAAGAAAAGGAAAGTGTGTTTGTTAACCTTGGGGATGGGGATAGGGATCTGAGGTATGTTGTTAATCCCCATTGCGTTGCGGCGGTGAGCGGTGTAGATGAGGGCACTGTTGTCCGCTTGCAAGACGGTGAAGAGCGGAGAACATACATCCCTTTGCAGAATGTTATTCGTCTCTTAAAAGAGGCGGGGGCGAAGGAATGGCAACTCCGCCCGCCGAGCCGCCCTCTTCGCCTTGCGAAATAAAAAAGGGCGGCGAGAGTCGCCCTTTTTTTGTCCGAAATTGCCGAAATTGGCACGAAAAGGGCAAATTTGGCGAAAAATAAGGTTGTTTACGGTCTTAACTCCCTTGTTCGCGGGCAAAAAGTACTGTTTTTGCGGACGGAAAAGACAATTCCATTCCCGCTTTCGCCGGAATGGTATTAGGGAGAGGCGGCATTTTTCCAGTTGGTTATTCCCGCGAACGCGGGAATCTAGTGTCTTTTTTTTAGAGAGACGGATTAAAGACGCTGGATTCCCGCGTTCGCGGGAATGACCAGAGGAAGAACCGCCGAATTTGCCGAAATTCGGGCGGAAACGGCGGGGGAGATTCCGGCTTTCGCCGGAATGGCGGATTTGGGCGGGCGGCAACGGCGGGGGACGAAACGGCGGCGGATGATGTATAATTCGCGCGTATTGTTTGCAAACAGAGGAGAAACATCATGACTGCAA